>MKSH01000265.1:13181-13807 GCA_001898095.1 Solirubrobacterales bacterium 70-9
CACCCGCGCTACGAAGTCGCGAAGACCTACCGGGCGCGGTTGGAGCGGCCGGCTGGCAAGCGCGAGATGGCGCGGCTGCGGGACGGGGTCGAGCTCGAGGACGGCCCGACGGCGCCGGCGAAGGTGCGCCCGGTCGGCGAGCGGGAGATCGAGATCGTGCTCCGCGAAGGGCGCAACCGACAGGTGCGGCGGATGGTCGAGGCGGTCGGCAACCGGGTCGTGGCGCTGCAGCGGATCGGGTTCGGACCGTTGCGGCTCGGGGACCTGCGGGAGGGCCGGGCGCGGCGGTTGAGCGACGGCGAGATCGAGGAGCTGCGGGCGGCGGGTTCGGGCGCCGAGTAGGGGTGGGAGGGATCGGCGCCGGTTTAGGGCTTCGTCGCGTCGCCGGGGACTCGGGCGGCGAGTTCACTGCGGATTGCGGTGAGGACGGCGTCGGGTTCGCGTTCCGCTTCGCGCCAGGTGACGCCGAGGACGCCGTAGCCGGCGGCGATCAGTTCTCGCTTCCGTCGGTGGTCGCGCTCGAAGGCCACCTCGATGCCGTGGTGCTTGCGGCTGTCGGCTTCGACGACGAAGCGGGCCTCGTCCCAGAGGAGGTCGACCTCGAGGATCCGGTCGGCGACGCGGAC
>MKSH01000265.1:13855-34843 GCA_001898095.1 Solirubrobacterales bacterium 70-9
GCGCTCCGTCGCCGCCCGCTCGACCGCGTCCCGCATCTCCGGCTCCCCGTAGGTCCCCGCCAGGTCGACGATCGTCCGCGCCGCGTTCGTGCAGGGGATCCCGACGACGAGGACTAGTTCCGGCCGCCGCGGGAACGGCACCCGGTGGGGCTTGATGCCCTGGATCTTCCGGCCCCGCTCGACGGGCGGGATCAGGTCGACCACGACCGGCGCGGCCTTGCCGAAGCCGAGTAACGCCGCCGCACTTCGATGCGAGATCACGGCACCAGGGCACGCGAGCACCGCCGCCCGCATCTGCGCACGCGACCCGATCGGAGCATGTCCCAGCGCGAAGACTCCGTGGAACACGGGGAGGAGGCGACCGTCCCGAAGCCAGCGCTTGATCTGACTCGGTGAGAGCCCGCGCGCTTCGAGTTGTCGCCGCGAGATCAGCCCTTCCTGGTGTCCCGCCAGGTCCGCGACCCTGCTGGCGCGGCGTGCGTGGTTCCTTATGGGCGCCATACGCCCATAAGGAACCGCGCAAGGGATCTCGCCCCCGCGCTCGGCTTAAGCCGGCGCAAAGTGCGCTCTGGGATGATGCGCGGCTCATGGATGTCGGCAGCTACCAAGGTTCGCAGCGACGGCTCTTTGCCCTTCGTGGCGCGGTGCAGGCGGAGGCGAACGAGCGGGAGGCGATCCTGGAGGCGACCGCGGAGTTGATGCGGACGCTGATCGAGCGGAACTCGCTCGAGGCGGAGGCGATGGTCAGCTGCATCTTCACTACGACAGCCGACCTGAACGCGGAGTTCCCGGCGGTCGCGGCGCGGCAGCTGGGGCTGGACACGGTGCCGCTGCTCTGCTGCTGCGAGATTCCCGTGCCGGGCTCGATGGAGCGGGTGATCCGGGTGATGCTGCACTACTACGCCCCCGAGGACGCGGTCCCGGAGCACGTCTACATCGGCGAGACGCAGAAGCTGCGCGCCGATCTGAACGCCGCCCAGTAGGGCGAGGCGGCACAATTCGGACGATGACGGTCACTTATGCCGAGAAGCTGGCGCGGATGCCGGGCTATCAGGCCGGCGTGCCGACCGGGCAGGCGCCGGAGGCGATCGCCGCCGGGACGATCGCCCAGCTCGCCTCCAACGAGTCGCCGCGGCCGCCGCATCCGAAAGTGGTCGAGGCGATCGCCCGCGCCGCCGGGTCGATGAACCGCTATCCGGACCCCGACGCGACGCTGCTGCGCCGCCGGCTCGCCGACCGCTACGACCAGCAGCCGGGACGGATCGCGGTCGGCAACGGCTCCTGCGACCTGCTGCTCGCCGCGGCCTCGGCGCTCTGCGAGCCGGGCGACGAGATCCTCTACGCCTGGCCGAGCTTCTCGATGTACCCGTACCTGCCGGCGCTGACCGGGGCGCGGGAGATCCGCGTGCCGCTCGGCGAGGGGGACGCGCTCGACCTCGACGCGATGGCGGCGGAGGTGACGGCGGCGACCCAACTGCTGATCGTCTGCAACCCGAACAACCCGACCGCGACCCATCACCCGGCCGCCGCGATCGCCGCCTTCCTGGAGAAGGTGCCCGCGCGGGTGACGGTGATCCTCGACGAGGCCTACATCGAGTTCCAGACGAACGACGATCCGGACGCCTCGCTCGACCTGCTGAAGGACTTCCCGAACCTGGTCGTCCTGCGGACCTTCAGCAAGTGCTACGGGCTGGCCGGGCTGCGGGTCGGCTACGCGATCGGTTCCTCCAACTTTCGCGCCGCGGTCGACGCGGTGCGCCAGCCGTTCAGCGTCAACGCGCTCGCCCAGGCGGCCGGGGCGGAGGCGATCCTGCACCAGGACGACGTGTTGGAGCGGGTCGAGGAGACCGTCGCCGAGCGGATCCGCGTGCAGGAGGGGGTGCGGGAGCTGGGGCTCTGGGCCTCGGAGTCGCAGGCGAACTTCTCTTGGATCGACCTCGGCGAGAACGACGAAGCGACGGTGCTCACGGGCCTCTCCGCGGCCGACATCGCGGTGCGCGCCGGCGCGCCGCTCGGCGATGCGGGCCACATCCGGGTCAGCTACGGCACCGAGGACGAGGACGGCCGGTTCCTCACGGCACTTGCGGCACTTCTCGGCTGACGAGGGGGAGAGATTTTCGGCCCGGCCCCTTCCCCAGGGTGGGGGACAGTGGTGCGCGCCCCTGGACCAGCGCCCGCTCGCGTGCTACAACCCAGTGGCTGTGAGAAGCACTGCCACCACCGCCTCTGAATCCATTCGCGCCCTCGGCGCGACCTTCGGCCGTGGCAGCTTCAGCACCTATTACTGGCGATTTACTTAGGCGTCCGGCCCGGCGGCCCGAAGCCGCCCTGCGACAGTCTTCGGCCGGGCGCCGCCCATGCGGGTGCGCCGTCACGCACCCATCGCAGTCCGCATCTGGACCAGGGGAAGTTACGATTGCACCGTTTTGGAGAAAGGCGAAGGGAAAATGATCATCGGGATGCAGGGCGCCAAGCGAGACGGCGTCCGCGAACAGCGGATCGCAAAAGTGGTTGAGCTGACGCCTCCGGGCAAACTCATCGAAGAGTTGCCCCTGGGCGAGGAGCGCACCAAGGCCGTCATCCGCGGCCGCCAGGAAGTCGTCGACGTCCTCGCCGGCCGGGACCCGCGGCTGATGGTCGTGGTCGGCCCGTGCAGCGTGCACGACCCGAAAGCCGCGCTCGACTACGCCAACCGCCTCGCCGCCCAGGCGCGGCAGCTGAAAGACGACATCCTCGTCGTCATGCGGGTCTACTTCGAGAAGCCGCGGACGACGGTCGGCTGGAAGGGCCTGATCAACGATCCGCACCTCGACGGCTCGGCCGACGTCAACGCCGGCCTGCGGATCGCCCGCAAGCTGTTGCTCGAGGTGGTCGAGATCGGCCTCCCGGTCGGCTGCGAGTTCCTCGACCCGATCACTCCCCAGTACATCGCCGACACGGTCGCCTGGGGCGCGATCGGGGCGCGCACCTCGGAGAGCCAGACCCACCGCCAGCTCGGCTCCGGCCTCTCGATGCCGATCGGTTTCAAGAATCGCACCGACGGCAACGTCCAGGTCGCGGTCGACGCGGTCCGCGCCGCCGCCGCCCAGCACGCCTTCGCGGGCATCGACGACACCGGCGCCCCGGCGATCCTCCACACGACCGGCAACCCCGACTGCCACATCATCCTGCGCGGCGGCCATGGGATGCCGAACTTCCACCCGCCGGAGGTCGAGGACGCGCTGGTCACGCTCGGCGTCGCCGGGCTGCCGGAGCGCCTCGTCATCGACGCCTCCCACGACAACAGCGGCAAGGACCCGGAAAAGCAGTTCTTCGCCGCGGGCGAAATCGCCGACCAGGTCGCCGACGGCAACAAGGCGATCGTCGGGGTGATGCTGGAGTCGTTCCTGGTCGAGGGCCGGCAGGACCTGCGCCCGGGCGAGCCGCTCGTCTACGGGCAGTCGATCACCGACGCCTGTCTCAGCTGGGAGGACACCGTGCAGGCACTCGACCGGTTCGCCTCCGCGGTCCAGGCCCGGCGCGCCTGAGGTACGAGCACTAGATGGACGATCGCGCGGCGCCGCGGGTTGCCGTCCTCGGCGTCGGGCTGATCGGCGGCTCGATCGGGCTGGCGGCGCGGGAGCGCCTCGGCGCCGTCGTCGCGGGCTACGACCCCGATCCGGGGACCCGCGAGGCGGCGCTCGCCGGCGGCGCCGCCGACACCGCCACCGACTCGGTGGCGGCCGCGGTCGAGGGCGCCGAAGTCGTCTTCTGCGCGGCGCCGGTCGGCCTGCTGCCGGAGCTCGCCACGGCGGCGCTCGCGGCGGCCGGACCGGAGGCGGCAGTCACCGACGTCGGCTCGACCAAGCGCGAGATCGTCGCCGCCCTCGGCGAGGACCGGCGCTTCATCGGCGGCCACCCGCTGGCCGGCGCCGAGACCGCCGGCGTCGCCAACGCCCGCGCCGACCTCTTCGAGGGCGCCCGCTGGTACCTGACCCCGACAGCGGGCAGCGACGGCGTCCTCTACGACCGCCTGCAGCGCGCCGTCGCCGGGCTCGGCGCCCGCCCCCAGGCGATCGACGCCGCGGGCCACGATCACCTGATGGCGACGGTGAGCGGAATGCCGCACGCGGTCGCCAACGCGCTCGTCGCCGAGGCGGCCGCCGACCTGGCCGACGGTGAGCGCGTCCCCGAGGTCGGGCCGAGCTTCCGCGACGCGACCCGCGTGGCGGGCTCCAACCCGGCCATCTGGGCCGACATCTTCGCCTCCAACTCAGACGCGGTGGCCGACTCGGTCGACGCGGTGGCCCGCCGCCTCAGCGAGGCCGCGGCGCTGATCCGCTCCGGCGACAAGGAGGCGATCGCCGCCTGGCAGGCGGCCGCGGGCGAGGACCGCCGCCGGCTGCTCGAAGCCGACCGTCCCGGCGGCCCGCTGCACGAGCTCCGCCTGATCGTCGCCAACAAGCCGGGGACGATGGCGACCCTGGCGCTGGCGCTGGGCGAGGCCGGGGTGAACATCGAGGACATGGCGCTCCACCCGGCTCCCGACATGACCTCCGGCGCGGTCTCGCTGTGGGTCGCGGGGGCCGAGCAGGCCGAGCGCGGCGCCGCCCTGGTGCGGCAGTTGGGCCACTCCGTGACCGTCGTCGGCGCCGGCGGATAGATAGCGTCCCGGCATGGCCGACCCGACTCGATTCGACCCCTTCGGCGCCCTCCGCGGCGTGCTCCGCCCGCCCGCCGACAAGTCGATCTCCCACCGGGCCGCGATGATCGCCGCGATGGGGACCGGAGAGACCGACGTGATCGGCTACCTCGACGCCGCCGACACCCGCTCGACCCTCGCCGCCGTGCAGGCGGTCGGGGCGCGGCTGGTCGGCGAGTCGGCCACAGCCACGCTCGCCGAGGACGACGGGCTCGGCGCCGCGCGGCTGCGGATCGCCGGGGTCGGGCTGCGCGGGGCGCGCCCGGCGGCGATCGACGTCGGCAACGCGGGGACCCTGCTGCGCCTGCTGCCGGGCTGGCTCGCCGGGCAGCCGCAGGGGAAGTGGACGCTCGACGGCGACGAGTCGATCCGCAAACGGCCGGTCGACCGGGTCGCCTCGCCGCTGCGCGAGATGGGCGCCCGGCTCGCCGCCCGTGACGACCGCCTGCCGCCGCTCGAGGTCGAGGGCGCGTCGCTCCACGGCATCACCTACGAGCTTCCCGTCGCCAGCGCCCAGGTGAAGTCGTGCCTGCTCTTCGCCGGGCTGCTCGCCGCGGGTGAGCCCCGCGTGGTCGAGCCGCTGCCGACCCGCGACCACTCCGAGCGCATGCTCGCCGCCGCCGGCGCCCAGGTCCGCCGCGAGGGCGACACGGTCGTGATCGCTCCGGCCGAGCGCCTCGAACCGGGCCGCATCGTCGTCCCCGCCGACTTCTCCTCGGCCGCCTTCTTCATCGTCGCCGCGACGATCGTCCCCGGCAGCGACGTGCTCCTGCACCAGGTCGGCCTCAACCCGACCCGCACCGGCCTGCTCGACATCCTGCGGCGGATGGGCGCGGCGAAGATCGAGATCGCCGACGTCGCCGAGGACGGCGGCGAGCCGATCGGCGACATCCGCGTCGGCCACTCGGAGCTGCAGGGCTGCGAGGTCGGCGGCGCCGACGTGCCGCTGGCGATCGACGAGCTGCCGCTGGTCGCCCTCGCCGCCTGCTTCGCCGCGGGGACGACGACGATCCGCGACGCCGCCGAGCTGCGCAAGAAGGAGTCCGACCGGATCGCGACCGTCACCGACGCGCTGCGGGCGCTCGGCGGTCAGGTCGAGGCGACCGAGGACGGGATGGTGATCGAGGGTACCGGCGGACTGCGCGGCGGGGCGGTCGACTCGCACGGGGATCACCGCATTGCGATGCTCGGCGCCATCGCCGGGGCGGCCTCCCGCGAGGGGGTCGAGGTGACGAACATGGGTGCCGCCGCGGTCAGCTACCCGGGCTTCGAGGGCGACCTCGGCTCCCTGCAGCAGGGCCCGCCGCTCCACGACCCGGTCCACTGACCCGACGTCAGCCGACGCTTCTCACCCCGGGGGGTGACAAGCGTCGGCGAGGCGAGGACCCGTACGCTGCCGCCATGGTGATCGCGATCGACGGCCCTGCCGGGGCCGGCAAGTCAACCGTGGCCCGTGCCGTGGCTGCCGAGCTCGGCTTCACCTACCTCGACTCGGGGGCGATGTACCGGAGCGTCGCGCTGGCCGCGCGGGAGGCCGGGGTCGACGCCGATGACGGCGCCGCGCTGGGGCCGCTCGCGGCGGGCCTCGAGATCGGCTTCGACGGGCGCCAGGTGCTGCTCGGCGGGCGCGACGTGAGCGACGCCATCCGCCGCCCCGAGGTCACCGCCGACGCCTCCCGCGTCTCGGTCCACCCGGCCGTGCGCGAGGCGCTGGTCGCCCGCCAGCGGGCGCTGATCGAAGCCGGGGACTACGTCGCCGAGGGCCGCGACATCGGCACCGTGGTCAGCCCCGAGGCGCCGCTGAAGGTCTTCCTCACCGCCTCCGACGAGGAGCGGGCGCGGCGCCGCGCGGCCGAGACCGGGGAGGACGTCGCCTCCGTCCTCGCCGCCCAGCAGCGCCGCGACGCCCGCGACACCGAGCGCGAGCACGGCGCCCTGCGCGCCGCGGACGACGCGGTCGAGCTCGACACCACGGGCCTCTCCTTGGAAGAGGTGGTCGCCCGCGTGGTCGCCCTCGCCCGCGAGCGGAACCTCGCCCCGCGCTCGAAGGGGGACCCGGGGGACCCTGAACGAACCTCCCCGCAGTTCGTGAGAGAAGGGTCCCCCGGGTCCCCCTCCTCGGAGACCCCCGAGTGAGTGCCACGGTCGCCGTCGTCGGCTTCCCCAACGTCGGCAAGAGCACGCTGGTGAACCGCCTGGTCGGGGGGACCGAGGCGGTCACGGCGGCGGAGCCCGGGGTGACCCGCGACCGCAAGCGCCTCTCGACCGAGTGGAACGGGGTGAAATTCGACCTGATCGACACCGGCGGGATCGACCTCGAGGACGAGGCGGAGCTGGCCCGCGACATCCAGGCGCAGGCCCGCCTGGCGATCGCCGAGGCCGACGCGATCCTGATGGTGGTCGACGGGCGCGCCGGCCTGCGCGCCGGGGACGCCGACCTCGCCCGCACCCTGCGCGGCGCCGACGTCCCGGTGCTCGTCGTCGTCAACAAAGTCGACCGTCCGAACGACTATTCCGCCACCGCCGAGTTCCACTCGCTCGGGCTCGGCGAGCCGCTCGCCGTCTCGGCCACCCACGGGCTCGGCACCGGGGACCTGCTCGACGCAATCGTCGTCGCGCTCGGCGACCGCCCCGACACGGAGGAGGAGGACGACGCGGTGCGGGTCGCCGTGATCGGCCGCCCGAACGTCGGCAAGTCCTCGCTGGTGAACGCCTTCCTCGGCTCCGACCGGGTGATCGTCTCCGACATGGCCGGGACCACCCGCGACGCGATCGACACCGAGCTCGAGGTCGACGGTCGCCGCGTGATCCTGGTCGACACCGCCGGCCTGCGGCGCCGCGCCAAGGTCGCCGGGACGGTCGACTACTACGCCCAGCTGCGCTCCGAACGGGCGGTCGAGCGGGCCGACGTGGCGCTGGTCGTCTGCGACGCCGCCGAGGGGGTCACCTCGGAGGACCTGCGGGTCGCCGAGATGTCGATGAAAGCGGGCTGCGCGACGCTCCTCGTGCTGAACAAGTGGGACATCGGCGAGACCGACATCGACGACGCGCGGATCCGCGTCAGCCGCAAATCGCGCCTGCGCCCCGCGGTGATCACCGCCAGCGCCACCCGTGGCCGCAACGTCGGCACGCTGCTGCCGAAGGCGCTCGAGCTGGCCGACCGCGCCGCCTCGCGGATCCCCACCCCGGAGCTGAACAAGTTCGTCGCCGAAGTGGTCGGCAAGACCCCGCCGCCCGCCAAACGCGGTCGCCGGCTGCGGCTCTACTACGCGGCGCAGGTGGGGGAGAGCCCGCCGCGGATCGCGATCCAGGTCAACGACCGCAAGCTGATCAGCCGCGATTGGGCCTATCACCTGGAGAACCGGATGCGCGAGACCTACGAGCTGGAGGGCGTGCCGCTGATCATCGACTTCGTCCCGCACTCCGGCGGTCGCGGTCGCCCGCAGTAGTCCGGAGTCCACCGCTCGGCTTTCCTCTAGGCTTCCACGATGCCGACTAAGCCACTCGCCGAGGGCGAGCACCTCTTCACGTCCGAGTCCGTCACCGAGGGTCACCCCGACAAGGTCGCGGACCAGATCTCCGACGGCGTCCTCGACGCGATCCTCGCCGAGGATCCGGGTGGCCGCGTCGCCTGCGAGACCCTGGTCAACACCGGGATGGCGGTCGTCTCCGGCGAGATTACGACGGAGAACTACATCGACATCCCGGAGATCGTGCGGGAGACCGTGCGGGGGATCGGCTACGACGCCGACTACGGCTACGACTGCGACCACATCTCGGTGCTGGTCTCGCTGGACAAACAGAGCCCCGACATCGCGCAGGGCGTCGACCACGCCTACGAGACGCGCACCGACCCGTCAGACGACGACGAGCTCGACATCGCCGGCGCGGGCGACCAGGGGATGATGTTCGGCTACGCCTCGAACGAGACCGAGGCGCTGATGCCGATGCCGATCCACCTCGCCCATCGCTTCGCCGAACGGCTGGCGGCGGTCCGCAAGGACGATACGCTTCCCTACCTCGGTCCCGACGGCAAGACCCAGGTGACGGTCCGCTACGCCGACGGCCGCCCGGTCGCGGTGGAAAAACTCCTGATCTCGACCCAGCACTCGGAGGGGGTCGACTCGGAGGGTCAGATCAAGCCCGACCTCTGGGAGCACGTGGTGCTGCCGGTGCTCGCCTCGGAGGTGCCGGGGCTGTACGACGAGGGCGCGCTGCGCGGTGACTTCCTGGTCAACCCGACCGGCAAGTTCGTGATCGGCGGCCCGGTCGGCGACGCCGGCCTCACCGGTCGTAAGATCATCGTCGACACCTACGGGGGCATGGCCCGCCACGGCGGCGGGGCCTTCTCCGGCAAGGACCCGTCGAAGGTCGACCGCTCCGCCGCCTACGCCGCCCGGTACGTGGCCAAGAACGTGGTCGCCGCCGGCCTCGCCGACCGCTGCGAGGTCCAGGTCGCCTACGCGATCGGCGTCGCCCACCCGGTCTCGCTGATGGTCGAGACCTTCGGCACCGGCAAGCTCTCCGACCAGCAGATCTCGAAGCTGATCGAAGCCGAGTTCGACATGCGCCCCGGCGCCTTCCGCCAGTACCTCGACCTGCACCGCCCGATCTTCCAGAAGACCGCGGCCTATGGCCACTTCGGCCGCGAAGAGCCCGAGTTCACCTGGGAGCGCACCGACCGCGCCGAGGCTCTGAAGGCCGCCGCCGGCGCCGAGGCCGCCACCGCGTAGTCCGCACCTAGCGGCAGTTCCGGGGCCGGTCGGGCTCCAGAGGGGGAGAGATTCATGCGCTGTCGACTTTCACCTTGCTATGGCAGGGTCAAAGTCGAGCGCGCGTAGTCGGGAGGCCTGGCGGCTGGCGCGATCCCAGCGCGGCGTGCTGACGCGCCGAGACCTTGAGGCGCTGGGTTTCTCGAAGATGGCGATCGATCACCGGGTCGCCACTGGTCGTCTACACCTGATCTCGCGCGGGATTTACGCCGTGGGACGGCCGGAGCTCACCTCCGACGGGCGTTGGATGGCTGCCGTGCTCGTGTGCGGGGACGGGGCGATGCTCAGTCACCGCAGCGCCGCGGAGTTGTGGGGGATCGGCTACGAGCCGACGGGATGGATCGACGTGACCGTGCGGCGCAAGTGCGAGATCCGCCGCAAGGGCCTCAAGGTCCGCAGCCGCCCCTCCCTCGATGCCCGCTGCCTCACGCGCCGGCGGGGCATCCCGGTCACCGATCCGGTGCAGACGCTGATCGACCAGGCGACCGAACTCACGCCGCTGCGCCTCGAGCGCGCGGTCAACGAGGCCGACAAGCTCGATCTCGTCGACCCCGAGACGCTTCGCCGGGCGCTCGACGATCACCCGGGAGAGCCCGGTGTCAAGACGCTCCGGACCCTCCTCGACCGCCACGCCTTCCGTCTTTCCGACTCGGACCTCGAGGTCCTGTTCCGCCCGCTCGCTGTCGCCGCGGGCCTCCCGGTCCCGCTCACCAAACACCGGCTCCTCGACTACGAAGTCGACTTCGACTTCCCCGACCACGACCTGATCGTCGAGACCGATGGCTTGCGTTATCACCGCACCCCCTCACAGCAGGCTCGGATGGCGAAACGGGACCAGGTCCACACCGCGGCGGGCTTCCGCGTCCTCCGCTTCACCCACTGGCAGATCGCCCACGCGCCCGACGAAGTGACCGGCGTCCTCCGCCGGGTTCGGGCCTGACCGCTTAGACGCCGGGCGCCTGCGGCTCGCCGAGGCCGTGGCTGCCGGCGACGTCGGCGCCGGTCGCGCGGTCCACGCGTTCGACGACGCCGTGAGGGTCGGCGACGCCGTAGAAGATGAAGTCGTAGTCGCCGCTGGCGGCGGTGTCGAAGTCGACGTCGCCGATGTGCATGATCCGCTGGTAGACCGACTGGTTGTAGTTCACGTTCTGGACCCGCTCCAGCCGCGTCTCCTGGATCTCCCGCGAGATGATCCCGCGCTTGATGTTGAGGCGGCGGGTGGTGATCGAGTAGGTCGTCGCCCAGCGTTTGATGAAGCCGATCAGCAGGGTCAGGGCGAGGACGACGATGACCACGCCGAAGACCGCCGAGGTGCCCGAGACGAGCTTGGCGATGATCCCGAGGATGATCGCGATGACGACGCCTTTGAGGTAGAAGCCGAGGATCGCGCGCCAGGAGGGGTGCCCCTGGAAGATAATCGTCTCGCCCTCGCTGAGGTTCATGTTCACGCGCGGCAGCATAAGCGCTGCGTCCCCCGGTTTCCATAATCTCGGCCGGGATGTCCATCCTCAAGGTCGAGCCGCTGACCACCGCCCGCGCCCTGCGGGGCCCGTTCGACTACCGCCGGCCGGAGGCGATGGAGGACATCGAGGTCGGCAGCCTGGTGCGGGTGCCGTTCGGGCCGCGGCGCCTCCTCGGCGTGGTGGTCGAGCTCGCCGATTCCTCCGAGCTCGCCCCGGAGCGGCTGGCGGAGCCGATCGAGGCGCTCGAGGCGGGCGCTTCGCCGGAGCTGGTCGAGGTCGGCCTCTGGGTGGCGCGCGAGTACTGCTCGACGCCCTCGCGCGGACTCTCGCTGGTGCTGCCGCCGGGGACCGGGACCGGACGTTCCGGCCGCACCGTGCGGGCGAAGACCGAGCTGCGGGCGGAGATCACGCCGGCCGGCGAGGCGGCGCTGGAGGGCGGCGGGCGGCTGGGGCTGAAGCAGCGGGCGGTGCTCGAGGCGCTGGTCGAGGCCGGCGAGATGTCGGCGCCGCAGCTGGCCGCGGCGGTCGGATCCGATCGGGCGACCCTGCGCCGGCTGGCCGAGCGCGGCCTCGTCGCCACCCGTGACTCCAGCGTGCGCCGCGCCCCCGCTACACCCGGGCTCCGCGCCGCCGCCGAGCCGCCGCGCCTCCTGCCCGAGCAGCAGGCCGCGGTCGACGCCCTCGTCGCGGCGCTCGACGGCGAGGCCGGCGCCCCCCGCGAGCAGCTCCTCCACGGCGTCACCGGCTCGGGCAAGACCGAGGTCTACCTCGCCGCGGTCGAGGCGGCGCTCGCCCGTGGCCGCGGGGCGATCGTCCTCGTGCCCGAGATCGGCCTCGCCCCGCAGGCGGTGGCCCGCTTCCGCGCCCGCCTCGGCGACCGCTTCGCCGTCCTCCACAGCGCCCTCTCCGACGGCGAGCGCTTCGACGAGTGGCAGCGACTGCGGAGCGGCGAGGCGAGCGTCTGCGTCGGCCCCCGCTCGGCGATCTTCGCCCCGGTCCAGGACCTGGGCCTGGTCGTCATCGACGAGGAGCACGACCCCTCCTACAAGCAGGAGGGTGACCCCACCTACGACGCCCGTGCCGTCGCCCGCCACCGGGCGCGCGAGCGCGGCGCCGTCCTCGTCGCCGGGACCGCGACGCCGCGCCCGGAGACCTGGCTCGAGCTGCCCCGCCTGGAGCTGCCGCGCCGGGTCGACGGCCTGCGCATGCCGCCGGTCAACATCGTCGACATGCGCGAGGTCGACCCGCGCTCCGGCCCGCTCCACGCCGATACCTGGACGGCCCTGGAGGAGGTCCGCGCGACGGGCCGCAAGGCGATCGTGATGGTCAACCGCCGCGGCTTCGCACCCTGGCTGACCTGTCGCTCCTGCGGCCACCACTGGGGCTGTCCCGAATGCGACGTCTCGCTGATCGTCCACCGCGAGTCGGGGCGGCTCGTCTGCCACCACTGCGCCCATCAGGAACGGGCGCCGCGGGCGTGCCCCGTCTGCGCCTCGACCACGCTGGCGCGGGCGGGCGCCGGGACCGAGCGGATCGAGGAACTGGTGCGCGAGCGTCTGTCGCCGATGCCGGTCTTCCGCCTCGACTCCGACACCACCGCGGGGCGCGGCGCTCACGCCCGCATCCTGGCCGAATTCGGCGAGGCGGCCAGCGCCGTCCTGGTCGGCACCCAGATGGTGGCCAAGGGCCACGACTTCCCCGAGGTGACGCTGAGCGCGATCCTCGACGCCGACGCGACCCTGCGTTTCCCCGACTTCCGCGCCGAGGAGCGGACCTTCGCGATGGTCGCCCAGTTGGCCGGGCGCTCCGGCCGCGGCGAGGCGGGGGGCGAGGTGATGGTGCAGACGCTGGCCCCGCGCGCCTCCTCGATCGAGCACGCCGCCGCCCACGACTCGGTCGGCTTCCTCGGCGGGGAGCTGGAGCGCCGCCGCATCCTCCGCTACCCGCCCTTCTCGCACCTGCTGCGGGTGAACCTATCCTCGGAGAGCGAGGAGAAGGTCGACGCGGCCGCCGCCACGATCGCCTCCGAACTGCGCTCCCGCCTGCCGCTCGAATCGGAACTGCTGGGGCCGGCGCCGATGTTCCGGGTGCGGGGACGGCACCGGCGCCGCATCCTGGTCAAGGCGCAGGACCGCGCCGGGACCGTCGCCGCGGCCCGGGCCACGGTCGAGCGCCGGGCCGGGGACCGCGCCCTGAAGGACGTCTCGATCGGCGTCGACGTCGATCCCGCCTAAGCAGGGCGCGCGCCCTCGCCGACCGCTCTGCGAATCGCTCCACCCGCTTAGAATCGACGTATGAGCGATGAGCCGGCGATCGACGCCGCAGACGACGAGCAGGAGCTGCACCAGCGGCTCCTCGAACGCCGCGAGGCGGCGCTCGCCCACGTGGTGAAGTTCGGCGACCCGGTGCTGAAAAGCCGCGCCTCGGAGGTCCGCGAGTTCGGTCCCGAGCTGCGCGCCGAGGTCGAGCGGATGATCCACATCATGCAAGACGGCATGGGGGTCGGTCTCGCCGCCACCCAGCTCGGCGTGCTGCGCCGGCTGCTGGTCTTCCAGGCGGGCCCGGACAACGAGCCCTCGGCGATCATCAATCCGAAGATCGAGTGGGTGTCGGAGGAGCTGGCGATCGCCGAGGAGGGTTGCCTCAGCCTGCCGCGGGTGACGATGGACGTCGAGCGCCCGCTGTACGCGCGCTTCACCGCGCGCGACGTCGACGGGGAGCCGGTCACGCTCGAGGCCGCGGGGCTCGAGGCGCGCGTCCTCCAGCACGAGATCGACCACCTCGACGGGGTGCTGATCCTCGACCGCACCGAACGCAAGCAGCGCAAGGCGGCGCTGCGGGCGCTGCGCGCGGGGGAGAGCTACCACCCGCCAAGCGATGAAGAGGACGATCACGGCGAGGAGCTGCGCGAGCCTCGCACCGACGCGTGAGGACCGTCTACCTCGGCACCTCGGACTTCGCCGCGACCGTCCTTCGCCGGCTCTCCGACTCGCCGCACAAGCCGAACCTCGTCGTCACCCCGCCGGACAGCCGGCAGGGCCGCGGGCGCAAGGTCTCGCCGCCGCCGGTGGCGATGCTGGCCGAGGAGATGGGGACCGACCTGCTGCAGGCCGAGAGCGTCAACGACGAGACGGCGCTGGAGCGGATCCGCGTCGCGGCACCCGAGGCGCTGCTCGTCTGCGCCTTCGGCCAGCTGATCCGCGAGCCGCTCCTCAGTCTCACCGAGATCCTCAACGTGCACCCCTCGCTGCTGCCGCGCTGGCGCGGGGCGGCGCCGATCGAGCGGGCGATCATGGCGCGCGACCCGGAGACCGGGGTCTGCGTGATGCGCCTCACCGCCGGGCTCGACTCGGGGCCGGTGGCGCTGCGTACGGAGATGCCGCTCGGGTCGGGCGAGGACTACGGCTCGCTGGCGCCGAAGCTGGCGCAGCTCGGCGGGGACCTGCTGGTCGAGGCGCTCGACCGGCTCGCCGCGGGCACCCTCGAATTCACCGAGCAGGACGACGGCGCGGCCACCTACGCGGAGAAGATCGAGGCGGGCGAGCGGCGCCTCGATCCGGCGGGCGAGGCCGTCGACCTGGCGGCACAGGTCCGCGCCCTCACCCCGCACATCGGCGCCTACCTGGAGCTGGCCGACGGCGAGCGGCTCGGCGTGCGCGAGGCGCGCCCGGTCGACGTCGCGGTCGCCGCGGGCACGGTGAAGGCCGAGTGGGGCGTGCTGCTGGTCGGCTGCGGGCGGGGGACGCTGCGGCTCGACGTGGTCCAGCCCGCGGGCGGCAAGCCGATGCCGGTCAAGGCCTACCTGCGCGGTCACCAGCTGCCGAAGCTGGCGTGAGGCCGTGCCCGTAGTCGCCCCGCGAGCGCTCGCCTTCGAGGTCCTGCGCGAGACCTTCGAGCGCGGCGCCCACACCGAGCTCGCCTTCCGCGCCGGGGCGGAGAAGCTGGAGCTGGTCGGGCGCGACCGGGCGCAGGCCCAGCGGCTCGCCTACGGCTCGGTGCAGCGCCGCGGCACCGCCGACGCGGCGATCGAACGCCTCTCCGGGCGGGCGATCCGCCTGCTCGACCCGCCGGTCGCGGCAGCCCTTCGGCTCGGCCTCTACGAGCTCCTCTTCGCCGACGGGACCCCCGACCACGCCGCCGTCGACCAGGCGGTGGAGCTGGTGAAGATCGCCAAGGCCGGCCACGCGAGCGGCTTCGTCAACGCGATCCTGCGCCGCGCCGCGCGCGAGCGCGAGGAGCTGACCGGCGCGTTGCTCGGCGACGACTCGACCCCCGAGGCCGCCGCGACCGCCCACTCGGCGCCGCTCTGGCTGGCGCGGATGTGGTGGGAGGAGCTTGGCGCCGAGGCGGCGCGCTCGCTGCTCGCCGCCTGCAACGAGCCCGCCGAGGTGGCGATGCGGGCGGCCGACGGGGCGGCCCGCGCCGACCTGGTGGCGCGCTTGCGCGGCGAGGGGGTCGACGTCTCACCCGCGGCAGGCCCCTGGCCGCTTGATGTGGCCGAGGCGATGGTCTTCGCCGGCCGGGTCGGCGACTCGGTGCCGCGCCTCGTCGCCGAGGGTGCCCTCACCCCGCAGAGCCGCGGCTCGGCGGCGGTGGTCGAGGTGCTGGCGCCGCGGCCGGGGGAGACGATGCTCGACCTCTGCGCCGGCCCGGGGATCAAGACCGGCCAGATCGCCGCCCGGATGGAGGACCGCGGCGAGGTGATCTCGGTCGAGCTCGACCCGGCGCGTGCCGCCGAGATCGCTGCCCAGAGCGAGCGCCTCAACCTCCGCGGGGTGACGATCTTCGAGGGCGACGCGACCTCGCTGCCGATGCCCGAGGGCTTCGACCGGATCCTCCTCGACGCGCCCTGCTCGGACCTCGGCACGCTCGCCTCGCGCCCCGACGCGCGCTGGCGCAAATCGCCGCGGACGATCGAGCGGGTCGCCGAGGTGCAGGAGAAGGCCCTGTTGTCGGCGGCGAAATTGGTGCGCCCGGGCGGCACGCTGGTCTACTCGACCTGCACGATCTCCCGCCGCGAGAACGAGGACCGGGTCGCGGCGCTGCTCGAAGCGAGCGCCGCCGGGCAGGCCCAGGCGCTCGAATTGGACGACCTCGGGGCACTCGCCCCCGAACTCGCCTCCACGCACGAGCCACGCACGCTCCAGCTGCGTCCCGACCGCGATCGGACCACCGGATTCTTCATCAGCCGACTGACCCGCAATGATTAGACCGATGTTGGAGGCGGGAGCATGACCAGCGTCCTTGACCGCGCGCCTTGCCCGAACTGCGGCGAGCCGTGGCTGCGCCCGACCCAGTTGCCGGGCCGCCTGCGCTGCGTCAACTGCCTGAGCCGCTTCGAACTCGTCTCCCAGTGTCCCGAGTGCGGCGAACACCAGACGATCGCCCGGATGACCCACACGGCCGACATGCAGTGCCAGACGTGTGGGGCCAGCATGTTGAAACCAACCTGAGCGCTCCGCCATCTCCGTTAGGTCTACGCGAATCCACCAAAGCGTGTAG
The DNA here is from genome assembly GCA_001898095.1 of Solirubrobacterales bacterium 70-9. GTDB lineage: Bacteria > Actinomycetota > Thermoleophilia > Solirubrobacterales > 70-9 > VAYN01. The sequence goes on from MKSH01000265.1 coordinate 30,274, forward strand.
AAATCCCTCGGATGTCCGTCGATATCACTGGGGATGATCGCATTGAGGTTGTCGGGGAGAGCTTCTACCGGGCCGCCCTGGGACGAATTGCCGCGGCTGCCGGCCCATCCCGGGTCGTCTCGGCGTCGCTTGTGCCCGACCCGTCGAACCCATATGACCGCAACGCCGTGCGGGTGGAGATCGAGGGCGAATTGGTCGGACACCTTCCGCGCGATCTCGCGGCCTTGGTTGCGAGATCGATCGCGGAACTCGCGCGGCAAGGCCCCGTCACCACCAAGGCCGAGCTGCGCGGAGACCCAGACTCGGACCTCGGCTGCGGCGTAGCTCTTTGGCTCGAGGCCGGTCGCCTCGGCCTGGTGGTCGAAGACGGCGAGGATGAGGATTCGGTCTTCGATGTGCCGGACATGGTCAGCGCGATGGTCAACCCTCTCGCGGAAGGCGCAACCGGTCAGCTCAAGAGCGAGACCGTCGAACGACGTCGGCCGACGGTCGAACGCGCCGTCGAGAGCTGGAAGACCGAGCTGATCGACCTGTCGGGCCGAAACCGGCTTCTCTACATGCGAGATCTTCGGGCCGGAACGCTCTCCTTCGACGAGTCCTCGCGCGCGGCCCTGATGGAACTCGTGGCCGGCAAGCGGGTGGCCCTGTCACGGATCGTTCCGCGCTCGAAGCAGCGGGAGAACCCACAGGCGAAATTATCCCCCTTCGAAGACGCCGTCAGACGGATGCGGACGATCGCCCGCACCGCTCGCACCTACGCCGAGGAGCGTGGCGTCCGCACCCTCTTCCTCGCCTGCGGGGTGGCGACCTGGAGGAGCGATCGCGCCAGTCGACCACCCGCGGCCCCCGTCCTCCTCGTGCCACTCGAGATCAAGCCACGCGGCGCCAGCCAGCAGGACTTCGACCTCTCCCTCGCCGGCGAGCTCGAGGTCAATCCGACCCTGCTTCACCTGCTCAGGGTCGAATTCAACCTCGAGATCGACGATCGCGAGCTTCACGAACATGGCGATATGGATGGGGTCATCGACACTCCAGAGGAGCTTCGCCTCGCCTACGACTGGCTCACCGCCAAGGCTCGTCAGGTTGCGGATTGGGCGATCGCGGACCGGTTCGTGGTGGGAAACCTCTGGTACGCCAAACTTCCGATGGTCAAAGACCTGGAAGGTTCGATCGACCTGCTTGCGGGGAGTGATGTCGCGGCGGCGTTCGCGGGCGATGCCGAGGCGCGAGCGGCCGTGGCCTCCGGCCGGCAGAGCGAGCCTCGCACGCTGGGAGATGTGGACTCGCTCACGCCAGCGCGCGAGTTCAACATCTTGGATTCGGATTCCAGCCAGAGTCTCGCGATCGCCCGCGCGCGCAGTGGCGAAAACCTCGTCCTTCGTGGGCCGCCGGGCACGGGGAAGAGCCAGACGATCGCGAACCTGATCTGCACTGCCATCGGTGAGGGCAAGCGCGTGCTCTTCGTGGCCGAGAAGCGGGCTGCGATCGAGGCTGTCACCAAGCGTCTCGACGGTGCCGACCTCGGCGGGCTGATCCTCGACCTGCACCGGGGCTCCGAGTCGCGCAAATGGCTGTCATCCCAGCTGGCGGAATCGCTTGCGGCTATCGGAGAAAGCGTGCCGGTCGACAGCGTCGCTTTGGACGCGCGGCTGGAGTGGTCTCGATCCTCGTTGCGGGACCACACCATTGCGCTCCATCAGCAGAACCCACCGTGGGACCTATCCGTCTTCGACGCCCAGATGGCTGTTCTTTCGCACGGTCGGCCAAGCGTCGCTGCCCGCCTCCGAGGCCCCGATCTCGAACGGGTGGGCGAGCCGGAGATGGACCAGCTATCGGAGTCGCTCAGCGATCTCATAATTCTGGACGGCCTTTCGCTGAAGGCGAAGGAGTCCCCGTGGTCGAGTGCGTCGGTGGCGAGCGGAGATGGCGTGCGCGAGGCCGATCGGCTCGTTTCCGAGCTGCGGGAACGAGCGCCGGTCCTGTTGGCACGGTTTTCCGCTCCCGTCGACGGTGGTCGCACCTCCCTGCCGGCGCCGACGAACCTGGCTCAGAGCGATGAGCTGCTCGAACTGTGGGTCGCGACGAAGCGGTGCGGTGAAAAGTTCGATCTTGGGTTGTTCGAGTCGGATCTGGATGCGCTGACGACGAGCCTGGAGCCCATGAATGGCTCGGCGTTGACTCGTTTGATCGCGGGGATCACCTCATCCGAGTTCAAGACGGCTCGAGCGGCGGTGGGAACCCATTTGAAGGGGTCGACGGCAAAGAGCTCGCCCCGCGAGATCTTTGCCGGTCTGGAAGACTGTCGGAACCTGCAGGCCAGATGGGGCTCATGGGCATCGACCCCGGGCGAGCCTTGGTTCCCTGCGGAGCTCGAGGTGATCAACGACGAAAAGGAGGCTTTCGTCGCTGGGCTCAGGAGGCTCGGGGAGATCTTGGGACTGGATCTGCTTTCGCTCGAGTACCCCGAGATCGTCACTCGACTGAATTCACTCGCCTCGCATCGGGACACGCTGATTGCGCTTCCCCGTATCGCGGCGGCCAGGTCGCGGTTCGACGAGTACGCCCTTTCCGGGTTCCTCCGGGAGCTCGAAAGCGAACAGGCCCTCCTGCCGGACGCGCCCGCCGAGCTCCATCGAGTCTGGTGGATGTCCGTCGCGGACCATCTGATGAGCCTGCCGGCGGCTGACGAGCTGGTCGCCTTCCGCGGCGAGCGTCAGGCGCGGCTCGCCGAAGAATTCAAGGACTTCGACAAGGAACATGTGGTGGCGACGGCAGATCAAGTGCGCCGGCTGGCCGCCCAGCGTGCCGTCGCGGCGATGGATGAATTCCCGGATCAGGCTCAGCTCGTTCGTGCGCAGACCAAACGCAAACGCGGGCACCTGCCGATCCGGGACTTCTTCGATCGCGCTCCCGACGTCGTCACCAGCCTGCGTCCCTGTTGGGTCATGAGTCCGCTCCTGGTGTCCCAGCTGATCCCGTCGGGTCGCGACTATTTCGACCTGGTCATCTTCGACGAGGCGAGTCAGGTGAGGCCTGTGGATGCGCTGACCTCGATCGTGCGCGGTCGGCAGCTCGTCGTGGCAGGTGACGAGCACCAGCTGCCGCCGACGATGTTCTTCGACGCCACCGCGAGCGGCGACGAAGCGCAGCCGGAGGACGCCGACTCCACCGAGATCGCTGACTTCGAGTCACTTCTCGATTTCCTGCTCACGATTTTCGATGCGGAGATGCTGCGCTGGCACTACCGAAGTCGAGACGAGCGCCTGATCAGCTTCTCCAACCAGGAGATATATGAAGGCGGGCTGACGACCTTCCCAGGGGTGGTGTCCCATGACGTCCTACGTCATGTCGCGATCGATGCGGTCCCGGAGGCCGACGAGAATCGTGTCAGCCCGCGCGCTGAGGTCGACCGCGTGGTCGAGCTGGTGGTCGAGCACGCCACCCAGCGCCCCGAGGAGAGCCTCGGTGTGATCGCTCTCGGCATCAGGCACGCGGAGGCGATCGAAGAGGGTCTCTTGGCGGCACTCCCAGAACACCCCGATCTTGAGCCCTTTTTTGCCGAGGACCGAGACGAGCGCTTCTTCGTCAAGAACCTCGAGCGCGTCCAAGGGGACGAGCGCGACGCCATCATCCTTGCCGTCGGCTACGGCAAGGACCCGGATGGCACGTTGCCGCACCGGTTCGGGCCCTTGAACAACGCCGGTGGAGAGCGACGGCTGAACGTCGCGGTCACGCGGGCAAAACGTCGGATGACCGTGGTTTCCTCGTTCAGGGCGGAGGACATCGATGAGCGACGTTCGGGGGCGGAAGGGGTTCGCCTTCTGCGTGCATATCTCGACTATGCCGCTCGCGGCGGTGAGGCGAGTGAGCTTTCGTCGGCCGCCGAGCGAGCGACGCCGATCCACGCGCAGGTCGCCGGTGCGCTCATGAACGCCGGAATGGAGTCCGAGCTGATGGTGGGAGTCTCTTCGGACCGGATCGACGTAGCGGTGGCTGATCCTGCCACCGGTCGACCCAGGGTCGCCGTCGAGATGGATGGCTCCGCCTATGCTGGAAGGCCGTCGGTCCGCGATCGCGATCGGTTGCGCCCGGAACAGTTGGAACGCCTTGGCTGGGGACACGTGGTCACCTGGACCCAGGATTGGTATCGGGACCCTGCCGGCGCCGCCGGCCGACTGGTCGACGAGGTCAACGAGCGGATGACGCTTGCCCTCCACGGAGAAGCGCCCGTCGAGGGTGGAGGCCCCGAACCCTTGGTCGAAGGCCCCTCGGACCTCGCCGTGAAGGAAGGCGGAGTGAGCTCCGTGCGCGGACCGCGGCCCTCGTTCCCGGCGGATCGCTCGGCGATCACGGATTGGCCGCTTGCCGATCTGGTCCGACTGGGCAGGTGGATCGAGTCCGACGGGCGCCTTCGGACCGAAGAGGACCTCAAGACGGTGCTGCTGGAAGAACTAGGCATCAAGCGGAGGGGTTCGCGCGTCGTGAGGGTCTTGGACGAAGTAGTTGCCCGAATGCGCGCCTGACGTTGGCGCGCCCTCTTCCTTTAGGTTGCGAGCATGAGCGACCGATT
>MKSH01000265.1:34997-35373 GCA_001898095.1 Solirubrobacterales bacterium 70-9
GGGCCGCTGGTCGCGGGGGCGATCGCCGACCTCGTCCACGACGCGGGCGGGGCGATCGACGTCCACATGGTGATCGAGGCCCCGGAGCGCCAGATCGAGGAGTTCGCCACGGCTGGCGCCGACTCGATCACCTTCCACGCCGAGGCGACCCCGCACGCCAACCGCACTCTGGCGGCGATCCGTGAGCTCGGCTGCTGCGCCGGCATCGCGATCAACCCGGGCACCCCGGTCGAGGCCGTCTCCGAGCTCCGCAATCTCGCCGACATCGTCCTCTGCATGACCGTCAACCCGGGTTCGGGCGGCCAGTCCTTCATCGCGAGCTCGCCCGACAAGGTCGAACGCCTCCGACCCTTGGTCGGCACGGCGAAGATCGAGG
>MKSH01000266.1:0-523 GCA_001898095.1 Solirubrobacterales bacterium 70-9
CTGAGCTTCGCCGCGGTCCTCGGCATCCTCCTGCTCGCCTCGCCGATCCGCGAGTGGCTCCTCGCTCGCTTCGAGAACAGGTCCTCGCCGGCCGCGACCAGGGGGCGCCAGAAGGCGGGCCGCGATCACTGGCGCCGCGCCCTGGCCGAGGGGATCGCGGTCACCGTCGCGGCGACGCTCGCGACCGGGCCGCTGATCGCCCACGTCTTCGAAGAAGTCTCGGCGACGAGCCTGGTCGCGAACGTGCTCGCCCTGCCCGCGGTGGCCCCGGCGATGTGGCTCGGTATGGTCTCGGCCGCGCTGGCCCAGGTCCCCGGCATCCCGCTGGCGCCCCTGAACGGTCTCGACGCTCTCCTGCTCGCCTACGTCGCCCAGGTCGCCGCCTGGTGCGGCCGCCCGTCCTGGGCCGTCCTCCACGTCCACATCGGCGTCTGGGCGATGCTCGCGACCTACGCCGCGATGGCGGCCGGGATCGCCGTCGTCGCATCACTGGCCCGCGCCCGCCGCCTTGCCGCCGCCCGAG
>MKSH01000266.1:560-3572 GCA_001898095.1 Solirubrobacterales bacterium 70-9
TTCTCCTTCTTCTTCTCCTGGACCAGGACCACGACTCGAGACCCACCATGACCTCCGTTCCGGGCCTGCGGATCGAGGTGCTCGACATCGGGCAGGGCGACGCGATCCTGCTCCAGCCTCGGAACGCTCCCGCGGTCCTGGTCGACGGCGGGCCGCCGGGGGACGAACTCGTGGCGAAGCTCCGCGCGGAGGGCGTCGAGCGGCTCGGCGCCGCCGTCGTCACCCACGACCAGTCCGATCACGCGGCGGGGATCGCGGAAGCGCTGGGCCGCCTCCCGATCGAACGACTCGTCTACGGCCGCCTCGACCGCGCCTTCCTCGCCGCCGCCCGCAGCGATGGCACGCGGCCGGAAGGCGTCGCCGCCGGCACGACCTTCCGCTCCGGTTCGCTGCGCCTCGAAGTCCTTTGGCCACCGTCCGAGCTCCTCGCCGAAGACCCTCCGGACACCGACCCGAACGCCCTCGCCCTCGTCATCCGCGCCCGCTGGCACGGCTTCACGATGCTGCTGACCGCCGACGCCGAGGCGGAGTCGACGCCGCTCGACCCGGGTCCGATCGACGTCCTCAAGGTCGCCCACCACGGCAGCGACGATGCCGGGCTGGGGCCGTTGCTGGACCGGATCCGACCGCGCCTGGCGGTGATCTCGGTCGGTGCCGGCAACCCTTACGGTCACCCGACGGCGGGCACGCTGGCGACCCTCGCCGCGCACGGCGTCCCGACCCTGCGGACCGATCGCGACGGCACGATCGAGATCGACGTGGGCCGTCGATCCTTCTCCGTAAACTCGAACTGATGCCCGACGAGATGCGCCCGCTCTACCTGATCTCCGGCACCGACGGGGCGAAAATCGAGGCGACCCGGTCGCGCCTCCGCGCCCGCGCCGAACGGGAGGGGGGAGACGGGGCGCTCGAGGTCTTCGAGCCCGGCGAGGGACGCGGAGCACCCGACCACGAGGCGCTGCTGGCGGCGATCCCGGCGATGTCGCTGATGGGGACCCGCCGCTACCTGCTCGCCGACGGGGTGGAGAAATGGCGGGACAAACAGCAGGCCGCGGTGGTCGAATCGATCGCCGCCGGACTGCCGCCGGACCTCACCCTGGTCCTCATCGCCCGCGCCAAAGCGCCCGCCAAACTGCTGAAAGCGGTGAAATCGGCGAAAGGCGAGGTCCACGCCTTCGAGGCGCCGAAAGCCCGCGACATGCCGCGCGTCCTCGTCGGCGACGCCCAGCGTCTCGGCTTCAAGCTCGACCCGGCGGCGGCGCGCCTGCTGGTCGAACGGATGGGCGCCGAGCCGCTCCGCCTCCGCAACGAGCTGGAGCGCCTCGCCCTCTGGGCCGGCGAAGGCGGTCAGGTGAGCGCTGCCGACCTCGAGGAGATGATCGCCGACACCTCCGAAGCCGCCGTCTGGACCCTCTCCGATGCCGTCGTCGATGGCGACGCGAAGACTGCCCTGCGGGTCGGCGAGCAGCTGATCGAGCAGGGCGAGAACGTCACGGGCCTGATCTACGGCCTCGCCTCGCGCCTCCGCGCCGCCTGCTCCGCGGCGGCGATGCTGGAGGAGGGGATGGTCCCGCGCGAGGTCGAAGGCTCGCTGAAAATGCACCCCTACGCGGCCAAGCTTCTGGTCGGCCGCTTGCAGAACACCGACCTCACGAAGCTGCGCTCGGCGACCGAGGCGCTGGCCCGGCTAGAGCGCTGGTGCAGAGGCGATTCGGACTACGGCGACGAGCTGGCGCTGACCATCGCATTGCGATCAATGGCACCCGCCGAATAGGCGAGCGAAAACCAAGCAGCGCAAGGAGTCGCGAGGGAGCGTGCGGACGCACGTGACCGAGCAACGACACCGCGATGCGCCGGTTTGCAGCCGCCTAGGAGGCGGCGACCGAGTTCGCGATCCGCGCGGCTTTCGCCTTCTTGCGCGCGCCGGTATTGCGATGCAAGGCGCCTTTTTGGACTGCCTTGTCGATCTTCGAGGTCAGCTCGCGCTGCTCTTTCGCAATCGCGTCGGAGTCGCCCGACTCGACCGCGGTCTCGAGGCGCCGGAAGTAGGTCTTCACGGTGCTCGTAAGCAGTCGGTTCTCGGTTCGCTCGCGCTCGCTGCGAAGTATCCGCTTTTTCTGTGAGGCTATGTTGGCCATGTCGATGTGCCCGACCGAGCTCGTCTCGGCTACGGGCGGCCGCCGACTATAGCGACTGAGACGAAGCTTGGAGAGTTCCGAGGCACCCGACACCCCTGTCCATGGCCTAGACGCCATCAACGCCGATGTCGCCATCGGCGAGGCGGAGGCGTTCTACCCGAGCGAGGAATTCGCGCTGCCGACCCCGCGCGTCGGCCAGGGCGGCCGGATCGCGCGCTCGACCGCGTTCTTCTCCGCCGCCACCGCGCTCTCCCGCATCGCCGGCCTCGCCCGCGAAGTCGTCGCCGCCGGCTACTTCGGCGTCAGCGGTCCGATCTCGGCCTTCACGATCGCCTTCCAGGTCCCGAACCTGGTCCGCGCCCTGTTCGCCGACGCCGCCCTGCAGCCCGCCTTCGTTCCCGTCTTCACCGACCTGGTCGGCAAGCGCCAGTTCAAAGAGGCCTTCCGCCTCGCCTCGACCCTGCTGCTGCTGATCACGATGGTGACCGGAGCGCTGACCGCGATCTTCGTCCTCGCCGCGCCGGTGATCGTGCCGCTGTTCGCGCCCGGCTACGTCGACAAGCCACAGCTCCTCGACCTGACGGTCACCCTCTCGCAGGTCCTCTTCCCGATCCTGATCATGCTCGGGGTCAGCGGCATCGTCGTCGGGATCCTCAACAGCTACGACCGCTTCGGCGCCTTCGCGATCTCGCCGTTCTTCTGGAACGTGACGATCATCCTCGTGCTCGTCGTCCTCGAGCCGATGTTCTCGGAGAAGAACCGGATCTACGCCTACGCGATCGGCATCCTGATCGGCACCGCGGTGCAGCTTGCGATCCCCGCCTGGGATCTCCGCAACACGCCCTTCCACTTCACCTGGAGCTCTGGAGCTTCG
>MKSH01000267.1:0-223 GCA_001898095.1 Solirubrobacterales bacterium 70-9
TGCCGGTCCCCAGCGGGATCAAGGATCCTTGGCGGCCCCTCGCCGGGCTTCCCGACGAACGCCGGATCGAGTCGCGCCCCGATGTCCCGACCTTCACCGGCGAGGCCTTCGGCGAGCCCTTCGACATCGTCGGGCTGGTCGAGCTGGACCTCGAGCTGGCGGCGAGCGGTCAGGGTGGGCACCTGATGGCGAAGCTGGTCGACGTCGCCCCGACCGGCCGGGC
>MKSH01000267.1:257-1481 GCA_001898095.1 Solirubrobacterales bacterium 70-9
CGTTCGCCCGAGTCGCAGCTCGTGACGGTTGACCTGGCGAACCTCGCCTACCGGCTGCGATCCGGCCACCGCCTGCGGATCGAGGTCGCGGGGTCGAGCTTTCCCCGCTACCCGATCCACCCGGGGACCGACGAGGACCCGCTGGACGCCTGCGAGGGGCGCGCCAGGGACCTCGCGATCGTCGTCGGGCGACGCTCGCGGCTGCGCCTCCAGCACCTCTAGGAACTTCCGTCCGCCATTCGTCGGATAGCCCCCTCCGATCTGCCAGCGAAAGGCGGATGAAATGGAGGCACCGTCGATCCAGACTCCCCCGCGGGAACTACAGATGCGTCCGACCGCGCCCGTTCGCGGTTACTGGTCGGACCGGAGGAAGGAACTGGGCCATGGCGGCAGACACGAGTCAGACGAAGTCCGGAGCGTCACAACACCTGCAACACAACGCCGTCGGGGTCGGCGGCATCCTCTTCTTCGTGATCGCGGCGGCCGCGCCGCTGACGGTCGTCGTCGGCGTCCCGCCGATCGTCTTCGGGGTGGCGGGCAACATCGGCGCGGCCGGCGCCTTCCTGATCGCCGGCATCGTGCTCTTCCTCTTCTCCGTCGGCTACGCGGCGATGAGCGCCCACATCTCGGGGCCAGGCGGCTTCGCCGTGTACGTGTCGAAAGCCTTCGGGCCGCGCTTCGGTTCGGGGACCGCGTTCCTCGCGCTGCTCAGCTACAACGGCTTCCTGCTCGGCCTCTACGGCCTCTTCGGCTTCCTCGCCCACCCGCTGTTTCTCGAAAAACTCTCGATCGACCTGCCCTGGTGGTTGTGGGCGTTCGGGGCGATGGGGCTGGCCGGGGTCCTCGGTTACCGCGACATCCACCTGAGCGCTCGCGTCCTCGGTGTCCTCTTGATCGCCGAGATCGTGATCACCTTGATGATGGACATCGGCATCATCATCCAGGGCGGCGCCCACGGCCTCGACCTGGAGGCGTTCAAGCCGAGCAACATCTTCGCCGGGGCTTCAGGCCTCGTGATCCTCTTCGCCTTCGCCTCCTTCGTCGGCTTCGAGGCGACGACGATCTACGGCGAGGAGGCCAAGGACCGGCTGCGGACCGTACCCCGCGCCACCTACCTGGCGGTGGTCGTGATCACCGCGTTCTACGTCCTCACCTTCTGGGCGATGGGCGTCGGCTATGGACAGAACGCGGTCATCCACATCGCCCAGACGCACGAAGGCACCT
>MKSH01000267.1:1528-1989 GCA_001898095.1 Solirubrobacterales bacterium 70-9
CCCTCTCGCGCTACATGTTCGCGATGGGCCGCAACCGGCTGCTGCATCCGCGGCTCGGCGAAGCCCATCGCAGTCACCTGTCGCCGGCCAACGCGAGCCTCGTCCAGTCGGTCATCGCGCTGATCGTGATCGCGATCTTCGCCCTCGCCCACGGCGACCCCTACCTCGGCCTCTACGCCGTCTTCATCGGCGTCGGCACGGTCGGGATCCTGCTGCTCTATGCCTCCGGCGCCGTCGCGGTGTTCGGCTTCCTCCGCTTCAAGGTCCGCGACCCGCGTCTCTGGCAGGGCGTTATCTCGCCGCTGCTCGCCCTCGCCGGCCTGCTCGCCGCCACCTACCTCTCGATCCACAACTTCACCTCGCTGACCGGGTCGACCAGCGACCTCGTCAATGCGCTCTGGCTGCTGCCGTTCATCGTCCTGGTCGTCGGCTATCTGATCGCGGCAGTGCGCTACCGCGGC
>MKSH01000267.1:2007-2867 GCA_001898095.1 Solirubrobacterales bacterium 70-9
GAAGCCGGGCTGGAGTCCGACCTCGACATCGCCGCGGACCTGGATCCGATGCCCGCGCCCGAGGCGGCCGGACCTTGACGCTCGAGGAGCTGAAGGAGGCGGTCGCCGAGGGCACGGTCGACACCGTGCTTCTGGCGATCGCCGACATGGAGGGCCGCCTGCAGGGCAAGCGGCTGACGGCCACCCACTTCCTCGCCGACGTGATCGACCACGGTGCCGAGGGCTGCAACTACCTGCTCGCGGTCGACGTCGAGATGGAGACCGTGGGCGGCTACGCGATGTCCTCCTGGGAGACCGGCTACGGGGACTTCCGGATGATTCCCGACCTCGCGACCCTGCGACCGCTTCCCTGGCTGCCGGGGACCGTCCTGGTGATGGCGGACCTCGGCTGGGCCGACGGCAGCGATGTCGCGGCTTCGCCGCGGCAGATCCTGCGCGCCCAGCTGATGCGGCTCGCCGAGCGAGGGCTGATCGCCAACGCCGCCACCGAGCTCGAGTTCATCGTCTTCCGTGACACCTACGAGGACGCCTGGCGCAAGGGCTTCCACGACCTCGAGCCGGCGAACCTCTACAACGTCGACTACTCGCTGCTGGGGACCTCCCGAGTCGAGCCCCTGATCCGCCGGATCCGTCTGGAGATGGCGGCGGCCGGGATGGAGGTGGAGAACTCGAAGGGCGAGTGCAACCTCGGCCAGCACGAGATCAACTTCCGATACGGCGATGCGCTCACCTGCGCCGATGAGCACGCGATCTACAAGAACGGGGCAAAGGAGATCGCCGCCCAGGAGGAGTGCTCGATCACCTTCATGGCGAAGTACAACGAGCGCGAGGGGAACTCATGCCACATCCACATCTCGCTG
>MKSH01000267.1:2922-5792 GCA_001898095.1 Solirubrobacterales bacterium 70-9
GCCGCACGTCAATTCCTACAAGCGGTTCGCGCCGGACTCCTTCGCCCCGACCGCGATCGCCTGGGGGCGCGACAACCGCACCTGCTCGCTGCGGGTGGTCGGGCACGGCGAAGGGCTGCGGATGGAGACGCGGCTCCCCGGAGCCGACGTCAATCCCTACCTGGCGCTGAGCGCGCTAGTCGCGGCGGGCCTGCACGGGGTGGACGCTGGGCTGACGCTGGAGCCGCCCTTCGAGGGCAACGCCTACGCCTCGGAGAAGCCGCGGGTCCCCGCGAACATCTATGACGCGCGGGCGGCCTTCGCCGAGAGCGCGGTGGCGGCAGAGGCGTTCGGTGCCGAAGTGGTCGAGCATTATCTGAACCGGGCGAGGGTGGAGGTCGAGGCCTTCGAGGCGGCGGTCACCGATTGGGAGCGCCAGCGGGGATTCGAGCGGCTTTGAGCACCCCGGTGGTTGGCATCTGCGCCGCTGTCGAGCGGGTGTCCTGGGGCGTCTGGGACGCTTACGAGGTGGCCTTGGCGCCGCGTTCCTACGTCGGCGCCTTGCAGCGGGCCGAGGCCTTGGCGCTGGTGCTGCCGCCCGACGAGGCCGCGGTCGCCGACCCCGACCTGCTGCTCGACCGGATCGATGGTCTGCTGCTCGCGGGCGGCGCCGACATCGATCCCGGCAGCTACGGCGCTGAGCCCCATCCGGAGACGAGGGGGACCTGGCCAGAGCGCGACCGTTTCGAGCTGGCGCTGACCAAGCGCGCGTTGGAGCGCGACCTGCCCGTGCTGGGGATCTGCCGCGGCATGCAGCTGATCAACGTGGCGCTTGGCGGGACGCTGGAGCAGCACTTGCCGGACCGGACCGGAAGTCAGATCCACCGCCCGATCATCGGTGGCTTCGGCACCCATCGGGTCGGTCTCGCCCCGGGCTCGCTGGCGCAGTCGGCGGTTGGCTTCGACGGCCCGCTCGTCAAGTCTCATCATCACCAGGGCATCGGTGAGCTGGGGCGCGGCCTGGTGGCGAGCGGCTGGTCGGTCGGTGACGACGTAGTCGAGGCGATCGAGCTGCCCGGTGGGCGCTTCGCCCTAGGCGTCGTCTGGCACCCCGAGGAGGACCCTGAGTCCTCGGTGATCGCTGCCCTCGCCGATGCCGCCAGGGCGCAGGCTGCGGCGCAAGTTTCGATGACGAGCGAAAGGAGCGGTCGATGAGCGGAGTGCTGGAGGTGGTCGAGCCTGCCACCGGAGCAGTGATGGCCCGCGTCCCGCGGGCGGGGGTCGATGAGGTCGACGCGGCGGTTGCGCGGGCGAAGGCGGCGTTTACGGCCTGGCGCGACGTCACTCCGGGGGACCGGACGATGCTCATGCACCGCCTCGCCGACGCGATCGCCGGCGAGCATGAGGAGCTCGCGAGGCTGGAGGCGCGGAACGCGGGCAAGCCGATCGGCGACGCCCGCGGAGAGATCGGGATGGCGATCGACACCTTCCGCTACTACGCCGGCGCCCCCGAGCGGCTGCTCGGCAAAACGATCCCGGTCGCCGACGGGGTCGACATGACCTTCCGCGAGCCGCTCGGTGTGGTCGGGTTGATCGTGCCCTGGAACTTCCCCCTGACGATCGCCTCGTGGAAAGTCGCCCCGGCGCTCGCGGCGGGGAACTGCGTGGTGCTGAAGCCCGCCGAGCTGACCCCGCTGACGGCGATCGATCTGGAGCGGATCGCGCTCGAAGCCGGGTTGCCCGAAGGCGTGCTCCAGGTCCTCGCCGGTCCGGGAACCACCTGCGGCGGGCGCCTGGTCGAGCATCCCGACGTCGCCAAGATCGCTTTCACCGGCTCGACCGAGGTCGGCCGCGGGATCGCCCGCGGCGCGGCGGAGACGATCAAGCGGGTGACGCTGGAGCTGGGCGGCAAGTCGGCGAACGTCGTCTTCGCCGATGCCGACGTCGAGGCGGCGGCCGCGGCGGCGCCGGGCGCTGTCTTCGGCAACGCCGGGCAGGACTGTTGCGCGCGCTCGCGGATCCTCGTGCAGCGCTCGGTGGTGGAGGAGTTCATCGAGGCGATGAGGCCACACGTCGAGGGCCTCACGGTCGGCGACCCGCTCGACGACGCGACCCAGATGGGGCCGTTGATCTCGGCCGGGCAGCGCGAGTCGGTCGCCTCCTTCGTCCCCGACGACGCCCCGGTGGCGATCCGCGGCAGCGCTCCCGAGGGCGACGGCTACTGGTTCGCCCCGGTCGTGCTCGCTCCGGTCGCCAACGACGATCGTGCCGCCCGCGAGGAGATCTTCGGCCCGGTCGCCTGCGTGATCCCATTCGAGGACGAGGCGGAGGCGGTGCGCCTCGCCAACGCGACGATCTACGGCCTCTCGGGCTCGGTCTGGACCCGCGACGGGGGGCGCGCGCTGCGTGTGGCGCGGGCGATCGAGACCGGCGTGATCTCGATCAACTCGAACAGCTCGGTGCGGGTCTCGACCCCGTTCGGCGGCTTCAAGCAGTCGGGCATCGGCCGTGAGCTCGGCCCCGACGCGCTCGACCACTACACCGAGCTGAAGAACGTCTACTACGCGACGAACTAGGAGGAAGAACCTATGCCTGGACGACTGGATGGAAAGGTGTGCGTCATCACCGGGACGGCGAGCGGGATCGGCGCCGAGTCGGCGCGCCTCTTCGCCGCCGAGGGGGCGAGGGTGGTCGGCCTCGACCTAGCCGGAGATCGGGCGGAGGGGGATCTGACGATCGAGGTCGACGTCTCCGACGAGGGCCAGGTCAGCGCGGCGATGAAGCGCGCGGTCGAGGAGTTCGGCCGGATCGACGTGCTGATGAACAACGCCGGGATCAACCCCAGCGACGACGGCTCGGTCCTCGAGACGACCCTGGAGTCCTGGGAGCGG
>MKSH01000267.1:5833-6158 GCA_001898095.1 Solirubrobacterales bacterium 70-9
CATGGGGGCGGCGGTGTCGCAGGGCTCGTACACCGCCTCGAAGGGGGCGGTGCTGGCGCTCTCGCGGGAGCTCGGAGTCGAGTTCGCCGCCCGCGGCATACGGGTGAACGCCCTTTGCCCAGGGCCGGTGTCGACGCCGTTGTTGCAGGAGCTCTTCGCCAAGGATCCGGAGCGCGCGGCGAAGCGCCTCGTCCACGTGCCGATGGGCCGTTTCGGCGAGCCCGAGGAGATCGCCAAATCCGCCCTGTTCCTCGCTAGCGATGACTCGAGCTTCGTCACCGCGTCCACCTTCCTGGTCGACGGCGGTCTCTCAAACGCTTACCTG
>MKSH01000268.1:0-6711 GCA_001898095.1 Solirubrobacterales bacterium 70-9
ACCGACCGGCTCGGCGGCGGATTCGGCTTTGGCCGCGTCTTCGTCGCCGCCGTCGCTGCTCGGGTCCTCTTCGGGCGGCAGGTCGCCGCCGCGCTCGGTCCCGGCGATCAGTTCGTCGGCGGTCTTGCCCTCGGGGATGAAGCCGGACTTCATCCCGAAGTAGACCGCCTGCGGGTGATGGGCGACGATCGCCACCGTCGACTGCTCGGGCATCACCGCGTAGCCGCCCGAGAGGGTCATCCCGATCGATTCGAGGCCGAGCAGGCGCCAGACCTTCTCGTGCTCGGACTGGTCCGGGCAGGCGGGGTAGCCCCAGGAGTAGCGACGGCCCTGGTCGAGCGGGATCGCCAGGCCGCGGCGCACCTCTGAGTGCAGCCACTCGGCCAGGCCCTCGGCGGACTGAACGCCGAGCCCGTGCGTGTAGTACTGCTCGGTGACCTCGCCTTCGGCCCCGAGGCGGTCCATCAGCTCGGTCACCTCGGCACCGACGGTGACACCCTGGAGGGCAACCACGTCGCGTTCGCCGCTCTCCAGCGGCCGGTAGAAGTCGGCCAGGCAGATGCGGTCGTGCTTCGGCTGCCGCGGGAAGACCAGGCGCTCCAGCTCGACGTCGGGGTTCCCCGGGTCGAAGACGACCAGCTCGTTGCCGTCCGAGTTACAGGGGAAGTAGCCGAGCCGCGCCTTCGGGTGTAGGTAGTCCTGTTCGCGCCACATCCGTTCCAGGCGCGGGACGAAGCCCTCCTCCTCGGCGGTGCCCTCGACCAGCTCGCGCCAGGCCTCGCCCTTGATGCCTTTGCCGCCCCAGTGCAGCTTGAACAGCACGTGGCGGTCGAGGTAGGGGAAGACGTCTTCGAGGTCGACCTCGACGTCGCGCACGCCGAGGTAGGGCGCGGTCGGGATCGGGTTGTCGGTGGCCGCCTTGGAGCGGACGCTCGAGTCGGTGGTCGGCGGCAGGTTCTCGTCGACGACCGGCTTCTCGCGCAGCGTCTTCGCCTCGGAGCGGATCCGGTCGACCAGCGAGGCGCGCGCCTCGGCGTCGACCAGGGCGTCCATCGTGTCGAGGCCCTGGAAGGCGTCCTTGCAGTAGAAGACGCCGGGCGCGTAGATCTCGTCCGACTCGCGCCCCTTCGGGTAGAGCGTGCGGCGGCCGAAGTCGCGGTTGATCGCGGCGCCGCCGATCAGCACCGGGAAGTCGAGCCCGCGCTGGTGCAGCTCGCCGACGCAGGTCGGCATCTGTTTGGAGGTCGAGACGAGCAGGGCCGAGAGGCCGATCGCATCGGCTTCGTTCTCCACCGCGGCATCGATGATCGCGTCGACCGGGACCTGCTTGCCGAGGTCGATCACGGTGTAGCCGTTGTTGGTCAGGATCGTGTTGACGAGCGACTTGCCGATGTCGTGGACGTCGCCGAAGACGGTCGCGATCACGACCTTGCCCTTGGTGTGGCCGTCGATCCGGTCGAGGTAGTTCTCCAGCCGCGAGACGGCGCGCTTCATCACTTCGGCCGACTGGAGGACGAAGGGCAGGATCAATTCGCCGGCGCCGAATTTGTCGCCGACCTCCTTCATCGCCGGCAGCAGCACCTGGTTCAGGGTCGGCACGGCGCCGATCTTCTCGACCGATTTGTCGATCCAGTCCTCGACCCCGTCCTTCTTGCGCCGCAGGATGTGCCAGTGGAGGGCCTCCTCCGGCTCCATCCCGACGGTCGGGTCGGCCGCCTCGGTCTCCGCCTCGGCGCCCTTCGACTCGAAGTAGGCGATGAACTTCTCCAGCGCGTCGGGGGCCCGGTTGAAGACCAGGTCGTCGGTCAGCTCGCGCTCCTCGTCGGGGATCTCACCGTAGGGCGTGATGTGGTTCGGGTTCACCATCGCCAGGTCGAGCCCGGCCTCGACGCAGTGGTGGAGGAAGACCGAGTTGAGCACCGCGCGCGGGCGTGGGCTGACGCCGAAGGAGACGTTGGAGACGCCGAGCGAGGTCTTCACCTCGGGCAGCTCGGCCTTCAGCCGGCGGATGCCCTCGATCGTCTCGACCGCGGAGGGCCTCCACTCTTCGTCGCCGGTGGTCAGGGTGAAGGTGAGCAGGTCGAAGATCAGCGCCTCGCGGTCGAGCCCGTGCTCGTCGCAGGCGATCTCGACGATCCGCTTGGCGATCTCGACCTTGCGGTCCGCCGTCTTCGCCATCCCGACCTCGTCGATCGTCAGCGCGATCAGCGCGGCGCCGTGTTCCTTCGCCAGCGGCACGACGATGTCTGCCTTGGCGCGGCCCGCCTCGAGGTTGATCGAGTTCACGATCGCCCGGCCGGGGATCGTCTCCAGCGCCGCCTTGATCACCTCGGGCTCGGTCGAGTCGACCTGGATCGGCGCCGGCTGGGTCAGCGAGACCCGCTTCACCACCGCGCTCATCTGGTCGTCCTCGTCCTGGCGCTCGGTCAGCGCGACGCAGACGTCGAGCAGGTGGG
The DNA here is from genome assembly GCA_001898095.1 of Solirubrobacterales bacterium 70-9. Lineage (GTDB taxonomy): Bacteria > Actinomycetota > Thermoleophilia > Solirubrobacterales > 70-9 > VAYN01. The sequence goes on from MKSH01000268.1 coordinate 2,457, forward strand.
CGCCGCCTTCGACCTGGTCTTCGGCGACCTGGACGAGGCCGTCGTAGTCGTCGGCGAGCAGCAGTTCCTTCGCTTTTTTCGATCCCTGCGAGTTCACCCGCTCGCCGACCAGGGTCGGCCGCGGCTCCTGCACCAGCGGGGTCGAGGTCATCATCGAGGAGAGCTCGATCGGCCCCGGGGCGGGGCGGGCCGAGGTGGCCCGGTTCTCGCCGACGCGCTCGCGGATCGCGCGGATGTGGTCCGGGTTGGTGCCGCAGCAGCCGCCGACGATGCCGACGCTGTAGCGCTCGACGAACTCGCCCAGCGTCGCCGCCAGCGGCCCGGGCTCTTCCGGGAAGATCGTCTCGCCGTCGGGCCCCTGCAGCGGCAGGCCCGCGTTGGGGATGCAGTGGACCGGCAGGGTGGAGGTCTCGCCGAGGAAGCGGATCGCGTCGCGCATGTCCTCGGGGCCGGTCGAGCAGTTGAGGCCGACCACGTCGACGTCGAGCGCGGTCAGCGTGGTCAGCACCGACTGGATGTCGGTGCCGAGCAGCATCTTGCCGCCGTTCGGCAGCAGCGAGACGCTGATCTGCAGCGGCAGCTTCTTGCCGGTCTCCTTGAAGGCCTGGCGGGCGCCGAAGATCGCCGCCTTCACCTCGAGGATGTCCTGGGCGGTCTCGATGATGATCAGGTCGGCGCCGCCGTTCACGAGGCCGGTGGCCTGCTCGGCGAAGACCTCGGCCAGGCGGCCGAAGGAGATGTCGCCGAGGGTCGGGTCGGTGGAGGCGGGCAGGAAGCCGGTCGGGCCGATCGAGCCCGCGACGAAGCGGTCGGGCCCCGCCGCCTTGCGGGCGATTTCGGCAGCCTTCGTGTTGATCTCCAGCGTGTGCTCGCCGAGGCCCCACTCCTCGAGCTTCAGCCGCGAGCCCTGGAAGCTGTCGGTCTCGACCACCTCGGCGCCGGCCTCCAACATCGAGGCGTGGACGCCCTCGATCACGTCGGGCCGGTTCAGGATCAGCGCCTCGTGGCATTTGCCCTGCAGGCCGCCGTAGTCCTCCTGGGTCAGGTCGAACTGCTCCAGGGTCGCGCCCATGCCGCCGTCGAAGACGACGACGCGCTCCCTCACCGCCGCTATGTAGTCGCGCTCAGCCATGAACCTCAAGGCTATCGAGCGCGCAACGCGCGCCGACTAGCGCTTCAGGCCGAGGCGGCGCTTCCAGTCGCGGGCGTTGATCAGCTGGGCGAGGCGGGCGATCAGGGAGCGGCGGCCACGGGTGTAGGGGTACCAGGTCGGTTCGCGCTTGCCCGCGAAGCGGGTGATCACCAGCGACTCGGTGCGGCAGAACTTGCGGATCCCCTGGGCGCCGTGCCGGTAGCCGATCCCCGACTCCTTCCAGCCGCCCATGGGCACGTCGGAGGCGAAGTAGTTGACCAGCACGTCGTTCACGTTGACGGCACCGCACTCGACCCGACGGGCCACCCGTTCGGCGTTGTCGTGAGAGCCGAAGACGGAGCCCGAGAGCCCGTAGCGGGTGTCGTTGGCGAGCCGCAGCGCCTCCTCGGAGTCGCGCACCTTCATCACCCCGACCACCGGGCCGAAGGTCTCGTCGCGCATCACCTTCATCGAGTGGTCGACGTCGACCAGCACCGTCGGTTCGAAGTAGTCGCCGGGGCCGGGGACGCGTTTGCCGCCGGTCAGCGCGCGGGCGCCGTGGGCGAGCGCGTCGTCGACCTGGTCCTCGACGATCGCCGTCTGGTTGGGTGAGGTCATCGCGCCGACGTCCTTCGGCGCGCGGGCGTCGTCGGCGCCCTGGCGGATGCGGCCGACCTCGGCGGTCAGCTTGCCGACGAACTCGTCGTAGACGGGCTCCTCGACGTAGATCCGCTCGACCGAGATGCAGACCTGCCCCGAGTTGAACATCCCGCCCCAGGCGGCGGCGTTGGCGGCGCGGTCGACGTCGGCGTCGCGCAGGACGATCATCGGGTCCTTGCCGCCGAGCTCGAGGCTGACCGGGGTCAGCGTCTCGGCGGCGCGCGCCATCACCTTGCGGCCGGTGCGGTCGGAGCCGGTGAACTGGATGAAGTCGACGTTGTCGACCAGGGCGCTGCCGGTCTCGCCGATCCCCATGACGACGTCGAAGACGTCGGGGCCGCCGATCTCGCGCTTCCAGGCCTCGACCACCTCGGCGAGGCCCAGCGGGGTGAACTCGGAGGGCTTGATCACCACCGCGGCGCCCGCCATCAGCGCCGGGATCGCGTCGCCGAGCGAGAGGATCAGGGGGAAGTTCCAGGGGCTGATGATCCCGACCACGGGGTGGGGCCGGTACTGCACCCGCAGCTTCTTCGAGGCCAGCAGCGGGGAGTGGGGGCGGACGCTCTCCTCGCCGATGAACTTGGCCGCCTGGGTGCCGTAGAAGTTGATCGTGTCGGCCAGGTAGGCGGGCTCGTTGGAGGCGTCGGCGCGCACCTTGCCGGTCTCCCGCTGCATCGTGTCGAGCACCTGGTCGGAGTTGTCGAGCAGCCAGTCGCGCAGCTTGCCGAGCCAGTGGTAGCGACCCTCGATCCCCATCGCCTCCCAGTCGGGCTGGGCGGCGCGCACCCGCGCCACGGTCTGCGCGACCGTCTCGGGCGAGTCGATCGGCACCTGCGCGATCGTCTCCCCGGTCGCCGGGTTCAGGACCCCCATCGTCTCCGGCGCGGACGCCGCCGGCGCGCCGTTCGAGCCTGCGGCCTCGGTGCTCGTTCCCACGGTCCCGCTCTCCATGCTCACCGCTCCTCCATCCCCGTTGGCTGGTCAGCCAAGGTTAGCCGCCCGCCGGCGTCGACGGGCCGAAAACTTGCCCTATGGCCTGAGCTTTCGGCCCGTCAGCGGATCGGCCGCACACGACTGTGGATGTAGCCCTTCGCGCCGATTTTTGGCTGGACCCAGTGGCTGTGTTCCAGCAGGACGTCGGCGCTGACCTCGAGGGCGCTTGCGAGCTGGAGCAAAGCGCGGGCGCGGGGCTCCCGCTCGCCCGCTTCGTACTTCTGGATCGTGCTGGTGCTCAGCCCCGCGCGGTGGGCAAGGTCTTCCTGGCTCAGGTCCAGCGCTTCGCGCTCTCTCGTCACCACTTCGCCGAGCCTCTTCTCGAGCGTCCAGTCGGTCTTCTTGGTGGCCACCGGCCGAGGAGTACTCTTCCCGGCTCGGGAAGAACACAGACAAAAAGTTTCTCGGATTTGAAAGAAATCCCCGCATCGAGCGCATTCGAGGCGCGCTTTCGCGTCTCGGCGGGGGCGAGTTCGGTCGCGCCGGAATCTCTACCGCGATGCCTATGACTGGCGAAGCCATCGATCCGCGTCCTGATATCGCGCGCAACCTTCGCCGCCTGATGGAGAGCCGCCGCATTTCACGCGAGCAGCTAGGCGAACGGGCGGAAATTTCTGCGCCACGGATCGATCGGTTCCTGGCAGCCGAATCGGAACCGACGGCAAGAGATCTGCTGCGCCTCGCGAGTGCATTGGAGGCGAGCGTCGCGGAGCTGCTCGGACCGCCGGACGACTAAAGCCCTACTTCGCGATCAGGCGGTAGACGGGGCCGTCTTGGGTGGTGATGTAGAGGTGGCGGGCGGTGTCTTCGCCGAAGGAGGTGGGGGAGGAGACGGCGAGGCCGAGCTTGTGGTCGTCGGTGGCGCGGCCCAGATGAGGGGTGAGGGCGCGGAGTTGGCCCTCGCAGTAGTCGGCATAGACGTAGCGGCCGCGGAGGGTGGGCAGGGAGGGGTCGGCGACGACGTAGCCGCCGATCACCGAGCAGCTGCCGTCGCGCGAGTGGGGGTAGGCGAAGATCGGCTTGGTCGTGTTGCCGGGATCGGGGGTGCCGGAGTCTTCGTCTTCATAGGTGTGGAAGCCCTCGATTGCGTCCCAGCCGAAGTTGGCGCCGCGGGCGGCGGCGACCGTCGTGTAGTCGATCTCCTCGAAGCGGTTCTGGCCGACGTCGCCGATCGCGATCCGCGGGTCGGCCGGGTCGGTGGTGAGGTCGAAGCTGAAGCGGAACGGGTTGCGCAGGCCGTAGCTGTAGATCTCGTCGCGGCCGGGGGCGCCGACGAACGGGTTCGTGCTCGGGACGGTGTATGGCTTTCCGCCCTGCGGCTTCGGGTCGATGCGCAGCAGCTTCCCCAGCAGCACGTCCTTGTTCTGGGCGTTGTTCGGCGGGTCGCCGCCCGCGCCTCCGTCGCCGGTGCCGAAGTAGAGGTCGTCGCCGAAGAACTGCATCTGGCCGCCGTTGTGGTTGGCGTTGACC
>MKSH01000268.1:6792-7385 GCA_001898095.1 Solirubrobacterales bacterium 70-9
TAGTCGGGCGGGAAGGCGACCGAGAGGAGGCCGCGCTCGCCTTCGTAGGCGACCCGGCCGCGGAGGTCGAGGAAGGGCCGCGCCTGCCGCTTGCCGTCCTCGAGGACAACGATCCGCCCCGCCTGCTCGACCACGAAGAGGAGCCGCGGGTAGCCGGGCGCCCCGGCGACGTAGACCGGGGCGTCGAAGCTGCCGATCCGCTTCAACGCCGGCTTTGCCTTGGGCCGCGCAGCGGACGCGGGGAAGTGGGCGGCCGTCTCGGTCGCGGTCGTCGTCGACGGTGCCCCGGCCGAGCCGCAGCCGGCCGAGCTCAGCGCGAGGGCGAGCGCGAGAACCGCGAGGACGAGACGGCGGCGCATATGGTCACGGTACCCCCTGGCCGACGCCAGCTGGAGGGACGGGAGCGTGTGCAGCTGGACGCCGCCAGGATCTAGCGCTGTTCCTTATCCCCCATATACGGGGATAAGGAACAGCGGAAGGATCCGACCGTCCGGATCTGCGGTGGCTTCGTGACGTTCCTGGCATCTCCGTGCCGTCTCCCCCCGCAACGTGGAGGCCCTGCGCAAGCTCCCTCGCAGAACCTTGCGTCCCGG
>MKSH01000268.1:7443-7966 GCA_001898095.1 Solirubrobacterales bacterium 70-9
CCAACTGCCCCGAACCCCTACGGCGTGTCCTTGCCGCCTTCGATTTCGACGATTTCGCCGGCGCCGTTCACTTCCGTTTCCGGCAGCTCGGTGGAGATGTCGGTGACGAAGGTGCCGCCGGGGGCGACGCCAGAGGAGGTTTCCGCCTTCGTTTCGCTGCTCAGCCCGGCGCCGACTTCGTAGGCGACCGTGTACTTGCCGGGCCGCGCGGCGCTCAGCTTCCAGACCGCCTCGACCGACTTGCCCGGTTTCAGCGGGCCGAAGGAGTAGGTGCCGGGCGAGGAGGTCTCGGCGCCGCCCGGCTCGGAGGAGCCGACGAGGCGCGGGTAGGTCGCCGACAGCACCCAGACGGGGCGGTCGCCGTTGGCCAGTTCAGGGTCGGGTTCGTGGACCGAGAAGGGGATCTGCGCCGCTTCTCCCTGCTTGCCCTGGATGTTCACCGACACGACCAGGGCGGGGACCGTCTTTTCGCCGTCGTTCTCGACGTCGATCCGCATCAGCGAGGTCTGGCCGACGAACTGGC
>MKSH01000268.1:8077-8492 GCA_001898095.1 Solirubrobacterales bacterium 70-9
CCGGCGACGTGTTCCGGCTCCCCGCAAAGCGAGGCGAACATAGCACGGGTAATCCCCGCAATGGAGCCGTTTTCGGGCCATCCGGGCGGTTAGCGCGATCTCAATATGGAGCTAACGGAGCGGGCCGATCGATCCCATAGACTGCGGCCGGAAGAGTGGGGTCGCCGCGTCCGGAAGGCGCGGCCGGCTGGAGGAGCAGATGGTCGGATCCGCGGTGAACAGGGCGTTCCTGCCCGCCAAGTCCTTGTTTGAACAGGTCGGGGAGCTCGTGCTCCTGACCGGTCGCACGATCGCCTCCGCGGTCCGCCCGCCCTACCCCTACGGCGAGGAGTTCATCGGCCAGTTCCTCTTCGCCCTGCAGCTCTGCTGGTTCCCGCTGCTGGTCTCGACCGTGGCGATCAACTTCGGCGCCCCC
>MKSH01000268.1:8564-9004 GCA_001898095.1 Solirubrobacterales bacterium 70-9
GCACCGCGATCACCGCCGACCTCGGCGCCCGCAAGATCCGCGAGGAGCTCGACGCCCTCCAGGTGCTCGGCGTCGACCCGATCAAGAACCTGGTCGTGCCGCGCTTCCTCGCCCTGATGTTGATCACCGGGCTGCTCGACATCTTCGCCATCGTCGCCGGCCTCTCCGGCGGCATCCTCACCGAGCTCCTCTACCACCAGAGCCTCGGCGGCTTCTTCGCCACCCTGTTCTCGCAGGCCTCGGTCACCGACCTCTGGGGCTCGGTGGTCAAGTGCACGCTCTTCGGCGCGATCATCGCGATCGTCTGCTGCTACAAAGGCATGACCGCCACCGGCGGCGCCGCGGGCGTGGGCCGGGCGGTGAACGAGGCCGTGGTGATCTCCTTCCTCGCCTTCTTCGCCTTCAACTACGTCTTCACCCAGACCCTGCTGGCGACCAAC
>MKSH01000268.1:9107-30820 GCA_001898095.1 Solirubrobacterales bacterium 70-9
GCCCTGGTGATCTGGGGGCTGGTCTTCGTGCTCGGCCTGCAGTGCGGGATCGAGGGCGCCTACCTGCTGCGCGCCAACGGCGCCCCCGCCTACGCGGGCGTCTTCTCGGCCTGGTGCGACCTGCGCGAGATCCTGCCCTACGCCTTCGGCTACATGCTGGCGGCCAAGGTGGGGACCGGGATCGTCGCCGAGCTCGGCGCGATGCGGATCTCCGACGAGATCGACGCGCTCGAGGTGATGGGCGTGCCGCCGGTCACCTTCCTCTGCGCGACCCGCCTGCTGGCCGCCTGGATCGCCTTCCCGTTCATGTACCTGGTGGCGATCGGGATCATGTACCTGGCCTCCTACGTCGCCGTGGTCAAGCAGATCGGCGACGCCTCCTCGGGCGGCTACCTGCTGATCTTCTGGCAGTTCCAGAATCCGCCGGACGTCATCTTCAGCCTGATCAAGGGCATGGTGATGGCGACCGCGATCGTGCTGGTCGGCTGCTACTACGGCTACACCGCTTCAGGAGGACCTGTGGGGGTGGGGACCGCGACGGCGAAGTCGATGGTCCTGAACATCGTCTTAGTCCACATCATCGGCATGCTTGGGACCCTTGTCTTCTGGGGAGCCAACCCGAGGGCACCGATAGGAGGGTGACGTGACGCGCAACGACGAGGAAGAGCGCTTCAACGAGATCGAGGAGGAGCAGTACGAGGCGGAGGCGGAAACCAGCGCCGAGCTGGCGGCCACCGAATCGGAGGCTCCGCCGGCCGCGGATGCGCCGACGCCGGCCAGTCACCCGCAGAGCGCCACCGACGAGGGCCCCTACGTGAGCGAGGATGGCGCCCTGATGGGCCGCGACTTCGTCATCCCCGGGGTCGACCCGCGCGAGCACGACCCGTACCGCTTCCACACCGGCCGCAAGCGCGACCACGGCGGCGAGGACGCGATCGAGATCATCGACCTGGTCAAACAGTTCGGCCGCGCCCGCATCCTCAACGGCTTGAACCTCGGGCTGCCGGAGAACCAGGTCTCGATGGTGCTCGGCCCGTCGGGCACCGGCAAGAGCGTGCTGATCAAGCACATCGTCGGGCTGCTCTATCCGGACTCGGGCGACGTCCTCGTGCACGGCGAATCGATCCCGAACATGACCGACGACGAACTGTTCGAGGTGCGCAAAAAGTTCGGCCTGCTCTTCCAGGACGGGGCGCTCTTCGGTTCGATGAACATCTACGACAACGTCGCCTTCCCGCTGCGCCAGCACACCGACAAAGGCGAGGAAGAGATCGGCGAGATCGTCAACCGGAGGCTGAAAGAGGTAGGCCTCTCGGAGGCGACCTACAAGATGCCGAACGAGCTCTCGGGCGGGATGCGCAAGCGCGCCGGATTCGCCCGGGCGCTGGTGCTGGAACCGGCGATCGTGATGTTCGACGAGCCCGACTCGGGCCTCGACCCGGTCCGCACGGCGCTGCTCTGCGAGCTGATCCGCGAGATCCACGCCGAGAACGGCGGCTGCTACCTGGTGATCTCGCACGACCTCAACACGGCGCGGCGGATCGCCGACTTCATCGCCGTGCTCTGGAGCGGCAAGATCGTCGAGTCGGGACCGAAAGAAGAAGTGTTCGACTCGTCCAACCCGTTCGTCAATCAGTTCCTCCACGCGGACGTCAGCGGCCCGCTCTCGATGGATTAGCCATATATGGGGCGACGGCGCCCGTTCGGGGCGATCGCCGCGTGGTCGGTGCGCCATGCCCGCGCGGTGCTGGCACTCGCCGGGGTGATCGCCGTCGCCGCGGCGGTCGGCGCGACCCAGGTCGACACCGACGCCGGTCTATCTACTCTGGTCGGGGTGGGTGATCCGACCTACGAGGCGACCCAGCGGGCGCGCTCCGAGTTCGGCGAAGAACCGGTGGTCGTGCTGGTCAAGGAGAGCCTGCCGAAGCTGCTCGGGAGCAAGGACCTGCTGCGGCTGCTGCGACTCGAGGGCTGCCTCTCGGGGAAAGTGCCGCCGGGGGCGGATCCGCTCCCGGGGGCCTGTGAAGGGATCGCCGCGATGAAGCCGGTCACCTTCCTCGCCGGCCCGGCCACCTTTCTGAACGAGGCGGTGGTGCAGATCGGCGAACAGCTCGAACGCCTCTCCCGGAGCCTGTCGCAGGCGCAGTTCCAGGAATACCTGTTGCAGGTGGCGACGAAGTACGGGATCACCTCGGCGCCCTCGATCGAGAACGAAGAATTCGTCTCCACGGTCGTCTTCGACCTGGCCAAGGCGCGGGGCACGCCGAAGGCGCGGCTCGCCTACCTGTTCCCGAACTCCCACTCGGCCCAGATCGTGATCCGGCTGAAACCCGATCTGAGCGAAGCCGAGCGCCACCGGGCGATCGGCCTGATCAAGGAAGCGGTGGGCGAAACGACCCCGCGCAAGGCCTGCGCCGCCGAAGAAGGCGGCAAGGCGGAACCGTGCTTCGCCCTCGCCGACGGCGAATATGTGGTGACCGGCGCCCCGGTCGTCGTCGATGCCGTCGCCCGTGCCCTGAAGGACGCACTGCTGATCCTCTTCGGCGTCGCCGTCGTGGTGATGGCGGTGGTCCTCCTCCTCGCCTTCCGCAGCCGCATGCGCCTACTCCCGCTGGCCCTTGCCCTCGCGTCCGCGGCCCTCGTCTTCGGCCTCCTGACCCTGGTCGGCGGCTCCCTGACGATGGCCTCGGTGGCGGTCCTCCCGATCCTGATCGGGCTCGCCGTCGATTACGCGATCCAGTTCCAGGCGCGCCTCGACGAGGTACGGGCGACCGGGGCGACGGGCGAGGCGGCCGCCCGGACCGCCGCGAACCTCTCGGGTCCCACGATCGCCACCGCGTGCCTCGCCACGGCCGCCGGCTTCCTCGTGCTCCTGCTCAGCCCGACCCCGATGGTCCGCGGCTTCGGCGTCCTCCTGGTGGTGGGCGTCCTTCTGGCCTTCGTCCTGGTGATGACCGCGGGGTTCGCCGCCCTGGGCTTGCGTCGCACTGCGTCCCCCGTGAGCGCCCCTGCGGGGGGGTGGCGCCGGCGGGGGGACCATCCCGAGGAAGCTTTAGCTACCGGAGGGATGGTGGGCCCCGCCGGTGACAGGACCCGCCCGCCCGAGCGCGCCCGCCCGCTTGCCGGCCTTGTCACCTTCTCGATCAACCGACCAGCCGTCGTCCTGATCGTCGGAGTCGCGCTGGCCGCGATCGGGTGGGGGGTGGGAACCCAGATCGACACCGTCAGCGAAGTTCGCCAACTCGCCCCGCATTCGCTCGGCGCGGTCGAAGACCTGAACGCCTACGAGCAGGCGACCGGCACCACCGGCAGCCTCGAAGTCCTGGTCGAAGCCCCCGACCTGACCGACCCGGCGACCGTGGAATGGATGGCGGGCTTCAAGCGTCGCGTCCTCAGGTCCGACGACGTCACCGCCGGCCCGGCGCTCTCCGACTTCCTCACCCGCGGCGAAGGCAAGGTGACGAAGTCGGGCATCGAAGCGACCCTGCAGGCGCTCTCGGCGTACTCGCTGCGCCAGGTGGCGCCGATCGATCCGAAGACCGGCAAGATCGGTCACGTGGCGCTGCTCAGCTTCGGGATCAGCTCGCAGACGCTGGCCGAACAGCAGCAGCTGCTGGACAGCGTGCGCGCCCAGGTCGGGAACCCGCCCGCGGGGGTGGTGGTGCGGCTCGCGGGGCTGCCGGTGGTCGCCGCCGAAGCGGCCTCCGAGCTCTCCTCCAGCCGCTACTGGCTCGCCCTCGCCGGGCTCGGTACCGTCGCCCTCGTCCTGCTGGCGCTGCTGCGCTCGTTCCGCCGCGCGCTCGTGCCGCTGCTGCCGACCGTGCTCGCCACCGGCTGGGCCTCGTTGCTGATCTGGCTGACCGGCATCCCGCTGAACCCGATGTCGGCGGCGCTGGGGGCACTGACGATCGCGATCGCGACCGAGTTCGCGGTGATCCTCTGCGGCCGCTTCGAGCAGGAGCGCTCGGTCGGCGCCGACGCCCCGAGCGCGCTCCGCCGCGCCTATGCGCGGACCGGCGCCGCGGTGCTCGCCTCCGGGCTGACCGCGATCGCCGGGTTCGCCGTCCTCGTCGCCTCCGACGTCCAGATGCTGCGGGACTTCGGCGCGGTCACCGTGATCGACCTCGCCGCCGCGCTGCTCGGGGTGATCGTGATCCTGCCCGCGACGCTGATCCTGCTGGAGCGCCGCGGCGGGGCCGAGGCGGGGGAGGCGGCGTGAAAGGACTCGGCAACCGCTACTCGGTCCTCGTCGGGCTGCTCTTCCTGGCGCTGATCGTGGTCGCCACCCTCCACACCCTGAACGGAGGCGGGGAAGACACCCTCGGGCTCGACCGGCAGCCGGCCCGCTGGCCGCTGCCCGAGTTCGCCGTCCCCGCCGCCGCCGGGACGCTGGAAGGCGACGCCAACGTCTACCAGGACGACTGCGGCAGCTCGACCCTGCCCTGCCCGGAAGACCCTCAGCGCGTTCCCGCCTGCCAGATCGCCACGCCCGGGGCGATCCGCGTCTGCGACCTCTTCGACCGGCCGCTGGTGATCTCGTTCTGGTTCGGCACCGAAAGCGGCTGCGAGCGCCAACAGGACGTGGTCAGCACGGTCGCCGCGCGGTACCGTGGACGGGTGAACTTCCTTTCGCTGGACGTCCGCGATTCGCGCGGGTCCGTTCGCGAATTGGTGCGCGAACGGGGCTGGGAGATGCCGGTCGGCTTCGACCGGGACGGCGCCGTGGCGGCGCTATACCGGGTCGGCGGCTGCCCGACCTTCGCCTACGCCTACCCCGGCGGCACGCTGCAGAGCGCCTCGATCGGTGAACTTGGCGTCGGCGCCCTCAGCCACCATGTGGAGGAATTGCTCATCGCGACGAAGGTGGCGGAAAGGGGCTGAGCATGGCGAGCGCCGAAGGGGCACGGGTTGGGATCGGTTGGGAGCCGGCGCCGACATCGGGTTGGGTGTCGCCGCATCTGCAAGCTGAGTTCCCGGGGCTGTCGCTGGCCTCGGTCGAGGTGGACGGGCGCGTGCGCCGCAGTCCCGACCCGATCCGGCGCCGTCTGCGGGACCTCTCGAACCGGATGCGCGGCGCCGAGGCGATCCGCCTCCGCGGCCGGCCGATTCCCTGGGCTTACCGGGTCTTCTACCGCCAGATCGGCCTCGATCCCGACCGCGACCGGACCCCGATCGAGCAGCTGGTGCTGGAACGACTCCACGACGGCGGCTTCCGCCCGCGCGGACTGCCCACCGACGCGCTGACGATCGCCACGGTCGAGACCGGCGTCGCGCTGCGGGTCTTCGACGCCGACCGGCTCGAGGGCGAGCTCTGCATCCGCGATGCCGCCCCCGGCGAGGCGCTGCCCGGGCGCCGCTCGGAGCTCGCCCGCGGCACCCTCACGATCGCCGACGAGAGCGGCCCGGTCGGGCTCCTCTTCGGGCCCACGGCGGCGGGCCGCGAGGTCGATCGCGACAGTCGCCGGATCACGATCGCCGCGGTCGGCGTCGGCGCGGTGCCGACGATCGCTGTTGAGGAGGCGTTATGGATTGCCGCCTCGGCCCTCGAGGCGGCTTAGAATCTGCCTATGCCGGATCTGCTCGACCGGGGGGAGGTCAACCCTCTGTCCTTTGTCACCCAGAGGGTGACAAAGGACAGAGGGTTGGAGGTCGAGCGCGCCGCGCGCGCGGAGCTGCGCCGGCAGATCGGCAGGCTCGAGCGGGAGCTCGGGGATCTGGTCGCCGAGGGGCTGGGGCGGGTGCAGGTCCCGCACCGGGTCGAGGCCGCGGGGCCGGCCCGGGTGCTCGACCTCGGCGGGCTTGAGCGCGTTCGCGACGCGCTCGCCATCCGGATCGCCGAGGCGCATCGCGTCCTCGCCGAGCGGGCCTTCGTCGAGGAGGCCAACCGCGAACTTCTCCGTGACCTGCTCGCCGCCCCGGAGCGCCACCGCTGGGTCCGCGTCAGCCGCGCCGACGTGGGCGAGCCCGGCTGCGGCCACTGGCACTCGCGCCCCGTCCTCGGACCGCTCGGGATGCTGATGGGGTGGTGGCGGGTCAAGGTCTCATCGGGATGCCCGCGAGACGGGCGGCTGGCGGCCGCGTCTCACACCCGGACGAGAGGCCACCGGCGCCGTGGGGCAAAGCCCCGCTGGCCGAGCTGGCGATCTTCGCCGGGATCGTCTGCCTCGCGATCGGCATCTTCGGCTCGCACGAGACGATGATCGGCGTCGGCGTCGGCCTCGCCGGGGTCGGCGGCATGGAGGTGGCGATCCGCGAGCACTTCGCCGGCTACCGCTCACACACGACGCTGCTCGCGGGCTTCGTCTTCGTCGTCGTGACCGGCCTGCTGTTCTACGTGGCCGGGATGGTGCTGGCCTACGCGCTGCCGATCGGCGCCGCCTGCTTCGCGGTCGCCTTCTACCTGGCCCGCCGCGCATTCCAGCGCGCTTCCGGAGGCATGAGCTTCCGGATCGGCGGAATGCGCGGCTAGCCAGGCTCTGGGGCCGCCTTGGGGCTAGACCAGGGCGCCGCGGGGGGCGCCGGAGGTACGAGCGGCAAGCTCGGTGGAGAGGATGGAGCGCTGTCGGGGGGTGAGGGTGCCGAGCTGCTTGTTCTCGCTCAGCGACAGGGGCATGAGGAACTTGCGGGCGCGGGTGCGGCCCCAGCGACGCTGGCTGGTGAGAAGCTCGGAGATGGTCATGCTCTCGGTCTGCCAGGGGCAATCGCGGACGACCTCGGCAGGATCGAGGTCACCGCGCGCCACCGCGCGCTTCAGCTCGGCCCGGGCCAGGCGCACGGAGTTCGCCCGTTCGAGCGCCCTCATGTGCTGAGGCGGCTCTGGAGTTGCGGTCATCGGTGCGGGTGCCATTGCGGCAGCGTCCACGGGGACTCCTCCCTTCAAAAGGAATCGTTAACTGGGTGGTCTCGTCGTCAGCTCCACCGAGGTGCCCTGCCAACTTTGCGAACCCGACGGGGTGGTGGCCCTGTCGTCCTCTTAGGTGGCGGCGACGAGGAGACGAAGCTACGTCTTTGAGGTGGCCGACGTCAACCCGAGATCAGCGCAATGACGCCCGGCCCGGTCGCTAAGAGCAACATTTTCGGACGGCCCTCGAGAGGGTCCCGATCCGAAGAAGTCTGAAACTACCCCCAGCGGGGGATGTCAACTGCTGGTTAAGGGGCGGTAACAGGTTCTTTAAACGCGAGGGAGCTCCGGGAACTCCGAAATCGTCTTCTCGATCGTCGCCAAGGCGGCGTCGAGTTGCTCGCGCGTGTGGGTCGCCATCAGGCTCGTCCGCAGGAGCGCGCCGCCCGGCGGGACCGCCGGATGGATCGCCACGTTGGTGTAGACGCCGGCCTCGAAGAGCGCCTTCCAGAGGAGCACCGCCTGCCAGTCGTCGCCGACGACGACCGGGACCACCGGGGTGGTGGCGACGCGGCCGTCGGGCAGCGTCCCCGGCTCGACCACCTGGAGGCCGAGCGAGCGCAGGCCTTCGCGTAGGTAGGAGGCGTTGCCGAGCAGGCGCTCGAACAGCTCCGGGCCCTCGGCGCGGATCACCCGCAGCGCCGCCAGCGCGGCGCCGACCGCGGCGGGCACCGCCGAGGCGCTGAAGATGAAGGCGCGCGAGGAGACCCGCAGGTACTCGATCACGTCGGCCGGGCCGACGATGAAGCCGCCGCAGGAGGCGAGGCTCTTGGAGAAGGTCCCCATCCGCAGGTCGACCTGCTCCTCGAGCCCGAAGAGCTCCGAGGCGCCGGCGCCGCGGGCGCCGAGCACGCCGGCCCCGTGCGCCTCGTCGACCATCAGCCGCGCGCCGTAGGTGCGGCAGAGGTCGACGATCCGTGGGAGGTCGGGGACGTCGCCCTCCATCGAGAAGACGCCGTCGACGACGACCAGGATGCCGCCGCCGTCCTCCGCCGCCCGTCCCAGCATCTTCTCCAGTTTGTCCATCTTGTTGTGACGGAACGGGCGCAGTTTCGCGCCGGAGATGCGGACGCCGTCGAGGATCGAGGCGTGGTCGCCGGAATCGCAGATCACCGTGTCGGCGGGGCCGAGGATCGTCCCGATCGCGCCCACGTTGGCCTGGTAGCCGGTGGTGAAGACGATCGCGTCGTCGGTGCCCATCCATTCGGCGAGCTCGCGCTCGAGGTCGAGGTGGAGCGGCGTGGTGCCGTTGAGGAGGCGCGAGCCGGTCACCCCGGTGCCGTAGGTCTCGAGCGCCTCGCGGGCCGCCTCCTTCACCCGCGGGTCGCCGGTCAGCCCGAGGTAGTTGTTGGAGCCGAGCATGATCGTCTCCCGTCCCTCCATCTCGACCACCGGGCCGGCCTGCGAGGTGAGCAGGCGGAAGTAGGGGAGAAGGTCGTGCTCTTTGGCGGCTTCCAGCTGCTCGAGCCGGTCGTGGCTGCGCGCCTTCTCGAAGACGTCGACGGGTGCTTTGGCGATCTCACTCATGCGCCGAAGTCTAGGTCGAGCGGGGACGTAAAGGCCGCAAACCCGCAGTTTGCGGGGTTCCCGGGCGAGCCCTCCGGACCCGACCACACCCCTCGCTAGATTGGGTTCGGTGAGCGACCACCACCTTGATGGGGAGATCGTCGCCGAGGAAGACGCCGCCGCCGAGGACGCCGTCGCCCCGGTCCGCAGGCTTCCCGGCCCGGCGCCCGAAGCGGCGCTGGCGGTGCTGCGCCCGGAGATGAAGAGCGCCGCGATCGCCGCCGCGGGCGGGGTCCTGGCCGGCGCCGCCACCGTCGCCGCGGTGCGCGCGGTCTCCGCCGTCGGCTCGCGGGCGAGCTCCTCGCGCCGCCTCACCCGCCGGCGCCGCCCGGCGGGCAAGGTGATCGCCAGTCGCTCCTTCCTGGTCGACGTCCACCTGCTCGACCGTTAGGTGGGCGCACCCGCTTCGCTCGAGGTCGAGGTCCGGCCTCCCTCGCCGTTCCGGTTCGGCCGCGGCTCGACCGACCGCACCCTGCGGATCGAGCGCGGCGTCGCCACCCGCCTGCTGACCGTCGACTGCGCCCCGGTGCTCGCCCGCGCCTGGATGAAGGGACCGGGCCGGGTCGCCTTCCGCGCCGAGGCGGTCGACCCGGGGGCGCTCGCGTCCCACCGTGCCTGCGAGGAGCTGCGGCCCGCCGGCGAGGTCGAGCTGGGGACCGCGATCGAGCGGCTCCGCTTCGCCCTCGGCGTCGACGAGGACATGGGCGCCTTCCACCAGCGCTTCCGTCGTGACCCGCTGCTCGGGCCGATCATCCGCCGCCGTCCCGACTTCCGCCCGAGCCGGCGGATCTGGCCCTGGGAGGCGCTCGCTGCCGCCGTCTGCGGGCAGCTGATCGAGGCGCGCCGGGCGGCGACGATCGAGCGGCGCATCGTCGGCCGCTGGGGGACGAAACTGGGCGGACCCGGCCGCGGGGTCCTCCGCGACGTGCCGTCGCCGGCCCTGATCGCCGGCCGTGCCGCGTCCGAACTCCAGTCGATGGACCTCTCCGGCGCCCGCTCGATCGCCCTGCGCCGGCTCGCCCTCGACGTCGTCCGCGGCCGCTCCGACGTCGCCGACCGGGCCGACGACGCCCGCCTCCTGGCGGTCCCGGAAATCGGCCCCTGGACGGTCCAGTGCCTCGCCCTCTTCGGCCGCGGCGAAGCCGACTCGCTGCCCGCCGGGGACCTCGGCTACATCAAGCTCGTCGGCCACCTCGCCGGGCTCGGCCGGCGCGCCACCGTGCCCGAGGTCGAAGAGTTCTACGCGCCCTACGAGCCCTATCGCGGGCTGGTCGGCTCGCTCACCCTCTCCGGGCTCCACCGGGTGGTCGCGGAAGGCCCGCGGCTGCGCCTCGCGCCCGAAGCGCGGATCGACCGCGCCGCCTGAGCGCGGCTCAGACCCGGGCGCGGGCGTCGGCGGCGGCGGCGTAGGAGCGGGCCGCCTCGCGCTGCAGGTGGAGGCGCTGGAAGTCCTCCGAGGCGCCGGCGAGGACGCCGTCGAGCAGCGCCGTGATCTGGGTCTGGACGGTGGCGGCGCGCCGCAGCCAGGGGGCCGCCTCCTCCGGCGGCCGGCTCGGCAGGGTCGCCGCGATCCGGCCGCCCTCCTCGTAGAGCGGCGCCATCTCCTCCGGCCGACCCGCCCGGCAGAGCGCCAGCTCGGCGTCGGCCAGCTCGGCCAGCACGCGGTAGGGATCGATGCTCACGTTCGCCTCGCTCACGCCACCGCGTCTCCGAGTGCCGTCCTCCGGCCCGCGCCCGCGCCGGGCGCCGCCGGCGCCGAGGCGAGCGTCGCCCACGACTCGCGCAGGCCGCCGAGCAGGACCGCCACGCGTTCGATCCGCTTCGCGTCGCGGTCGATCTGGGCGCGCAGCAGCTCGCGGTTGCAGAAGAGGTAGATGTCGCCCAGGTGGGCGGCGATCTCACCCGCCTCGAAGTCGAGGGTCGCCAGCAGCTCGTCGAGGATCGCCCCGGCGCGGCCGAGCGCGGTCCCGGCGGCGGCGGCGTCGCCCTCGCGGGTCGCCGCGGCGGCGCGGGCGAGGAATCGGCCGGCGCCGTCGTAGAGCATCACCACGAGGCGCTCCGGCGGCGCCGTCAGCACGCTGTTCTCCGCGTAGGCGCGGGAGGGGTCGCGGTAGGTGTTCATCGGCCGAGGCTTTCGAGCTGGCCCTTCAGCCATTCCGACTGCGACTTCGCCTTCGCCAACGCCGATTCCATCGCCGCGAACTGGGCCTTCAGCCGTTCTTCGCGGCGTTCGAGGCGTTCTTCCAGCGAGACCATCGATTCGCGCAGGGAGGTCGCTTCGGCGGTCGCCGCGCTGATCCGTTCGGCGAGGCCGCCGCCGGGGCGCGAGGCGGCGCTGACGATCGGTTCGAGCGCGGCGCCGAAGCCGCTTGCCCCGCTCAGCGTCGCCTTGGCGGCCAGCGGATTCGTCTGCAGCGCTTCGGCGAGCATCGCTTCGTTGAAGACGAGCAGGCCGCGGACCGAGTTCGAGGTCGCGGTGACGCCGGCGCTCGGCGCCCCGGTGCTGACCCCGAGCGCGGTGAGCCCGGATTCGGACAGCACCTGGCGCATCTGGCCGAGCAGCCCGGTCAGCGCCGAGTCACCGAACAGCACGCCGCGGTTCGCCTGTTCCTGGTTGGCCGGTTCGCGCACCGGTTCTTCCGCCAGCTTCGCCTGGATCGCTTCCACCGCGGCGTTGTAGGAGGTGACGAAGGCTTTCACCGCGGCGGTGATCGCGGTCGTGTTGGCGCCCGGTTCGCCGACGTTGATCGTCACCGCTTCGTGGGTGACGGCGGTGGCGGTCAGGGCGACGCCGGGGATCGCTTCGGCGAGGACGTTGGTGGCGGAGCTACCGGCGACGCCGTCGACGGTGTAGAGGGCGTCGAGCCCGGTGCGGCGCTTCGTTTCTTCCTCGCTGATCGCGGCGCCGGCGGCGCTGATCGTCGCGGCGCTGCCGGTGGTGCGGGAGGAGAGGACGAGCTTGCCGCCGACCGCGACCGCCGAGACTCCCGTTTCGGCGGTCGAGTTGATCGCCGACACGGCGTCGGCGAGCGTCGCCCCGGCGGTGAGGGAGACGGTCTTGCCACCGATCGTCAGCGTGCCCGCTTCGGCGCTTTCGGAGAAGGCGTACGTGCGCTGTTCGGCGCGGGCCAGCTGACTCACTTCCACCTGGTAGCCGCCCGGCCCGGCGCCGCCGGTCAGGGTCGCGGCGAGGCCGGCGGAGGAGGAGGTGACGGTCTGGACTTCCTTCCAGAGGGTCGGCGACTTCAGTCCTTCGAGTGCCGTGGCGACCGACTGCAGCTTGCCGAGGATCCCCTGCAGCGCCGTTTCGCGGGCCTTCACCCGGCCCTGCTGCAGTTCCAGCCGGGCGCGCGGCGCGGCTTCCACCTTCATCAGGTTTTCGACGATCGATTCGACGTCGAGGCTGGAGCCGAGGCCGCTGATCGTGATCGGGGACATCAGGCGGTCAACCTCCCGCTGGCGAAGTCGAAGACTTCGGCGGGTGCGACGGTGCGCAGGACGGCGCCGTTCACGTCGCGGAGCTCCACCCGCAGGGCGCCTTCCGGGTCGCGCTCGAAGCGCAGTTCGCGGCCCAGTTCGTGCAGGCGGGCGGCGGCGCGGGCGGCTGCCTGGACCTCGGCCCGCACCTGCGGCGGCGCCGCGGGTTCGCCCGCCGCGGCGAGATCGCGGGAGAAGCTAGCGTCGGCCACGCGGCCACCGCCGGCCTTGCCGGTGTTCGCCCCGGGGGCGTCGGGCGCGGGCCGCAGCGGCCCGATGCTGTCGATCCTCGAGTTGCCGAAATCCATGGCAGCCCAGGTAATCGTCCGCGCGCGCTCTAACTTGACGCGATTTCAAGGGCGGTTTGGCGCAAAATGCGAGCGTCTTCGTCGAGGCCGCGGGCGGCGGCGAGCTCGGCGAGGGCGTTCAGGGCTTCGGCGTCGGGGCCCTCCTCCTCGACTGCGGCCACCCACTCCTCCGCCGCCGACTCGAGGAAACCGCGTCGCCCGTACATCCGCGCCAGCAGCCGGCGGCGCTCGCCCGCGGCCAGCCCGGTGGCCGTCAGGGCCGGGAGCAGTGCTTCGAAGGCCTCGAACTCCTCCACTCGCAGGAGCGCCTCCAGCATCGTCGTCAGCGGCTCGATGATCGCCGGGTCGAGCGCCGGAAAGGCGGCGGCCGCCGCCCAGGCGGCGAAGAGGTCGAGCTCGGCGACGGCGAGCCCGCGACGGGCGGCGCGGGCGATCGCCTCGTCGACCGGGGCGCCGGCGAGGACCAGGGCGAAGAGCTCCGAGCGCGCCGCGGCCGGCGCGGCGACGTCCTCCGCGGCGATCGCCTCCGCCACTTCCGCCGCCTCGCCGTAGCGGCGCTGGGTCAACAAGGTCTCGGCGAGCGCGAGGCGGGCGGCGCCGCGGTCCGGGTGAGCGTCGACGACGAGGGCGAAGAGCGGCTCGGCGGCGGCCGCCTGCCCGGCCTCGTACAGCGCCGTGGCGAGCATGAAGCGGACCGACGGCGTCACCTCGGCGACGCCCTCCTCGACCGCCGCCGCGACCGCGCCCGGGTCGACGCCGCGGGCCAGCATCGCGCTCGCCAGCGGCAGCACCGAGCCGAGGTAGGCGGGATGCTCGGCGAGGCAGCGGCGCAGGGCCGCCTCGCCCGCCGCCGGCGCGCCGCGGGCCGCCTCGACCTTGGCCAGGCGGACCAGCGCCAGGTAGCTGCCGCAGCCGACCGTGGGGGAGAGGGCGCTCGGCGCGTCGCCCCGTCGCAGGCACTCTTCCAGCAGCGCCGCGGCACGGTCGAGGTCGTCGGCCGCCTCGGCGATCAGGGCGCGCTCGAAGACCAGGTCGGTGAAGTCCTCGAACAGCTCCAGTCCCTCGACCGCGCGCGCCTCGGCTTCCGCGTGCAGGCCGCAGAAGCGCAGGGCCTTGGTCGAGCGGGAGACGAGCGAGGGGAAGTAGGGGCGCTGGTGCCGGCGCGGGTCGGCGGCGAGCAGGACCCAGGCGAGCTCGAACTGCTCGCAGGCCCCGGCCGCGTCGCCCGCCGCCGCCACCTCGGAGCCGAGGTTGAAGTGGAGGAAGGGATCGGACCCCGCCTCGCCCAGCTGCCCGCGCAGCAGCTCGATGTTGCGCCGTGACTTCTCCTTCGCGTCGCGGACCGCGCCGAGGTAGCCGTAGTGGTCGACCCGGATCGTGGTCGGCTCGAGCCGCTCCGGCAGCCCGCTCGGCAGCCGCTGGGCGATCTGCTCGTGGACGCGGCCCTCGAAGCGGTACTCGGGCCGGTTGCGAAAGAGGCGCAGGGCGTTGTGGGTGACCGCGGTGCCGTCGCCGAGCTCCCCGGTGTGGTGGGTCTCGACCAGGTAGAAGGCCTCGCGCCAGGTGTGCCCGGCGAGCTCGCGGAGGCGGGGGGCGTCGCTCGGGTGGAGGATCTCGTCGGCGTCGAGGAAGAGGAGCCAGTCGCCGCTCGCCGCCTCGATGCCGACGTTGCGGGCGTCGGCGAAGGAGCCGGTCCACTCGCGCTCGATCACGGTCGCGCCGAAGGAGCGGGCGATCGCCACGGTGGCGTCGCGCGAGCCGGTGTCGACGACGACGATCTCGTCGACCGCCGCGGCGACGGCGTCGAGGCAGCGCGGCAGCATCTCCTCCTCGTCGCGGACGATCATGCAGAGGCTGATCCGCAGGCCCGCGTCAGGACGGGCGCGGGCGGCGACCCGCAGTGCCGTCGCCTCGAGGCTGCGGCGGCGCGCCGCGACGCCGGCCGGGAGGTCAGGCGCGGGCCCCTTGCGGCTCCGCGCCCGCTCCAGGTTGGCCGCCGTCCGCGGCAGTTGCGGGTCGAGGCGCAGCGCCGCGGCGAGGAGCTCGGCGGCGGCCCTGGACCCGCCCAGCTCGGAGAGGGCGACGCCCGCGTAGTTGAGGAGCAGGGGCTCGCGCGGCTCGCCTTCGAGGCCCGCCAGGGCGGTCTCCGCGACCTCCGCGTAGAGCTTCGCGCGCGCCTTCGCCGGCGTCGTCGCTACCGCTTCCAGCCTCGTCTCGATCGCCCGCCGACGCTCCCGGTAGGGGGCCTCGCGGAGGTCGGCGGGGGAGGGGCCGACGGGGGCCGCGGGGGCGGTGTCGGGGTCGAGTCGCAGGGCCATCGACCCTTTGATCGACCGCGCTCGACCGATCCGGAGGAATTGGACATTCATCCATGTCCAAGTACACGGAATTACCCCAATGCGGCGATTGCGCATTTCGGACGGTTCGCCGAAAAAGTCACGACCCCGCAAAAACTTCCCAGGAGGATTCGATGGGAACCCCGGTCGTCGATCGTCACGAAGACACCGAGAAGCTGTGGCAGCGGTATTCCGAGAACGGTGACCTGGCGGCGCGTGACCGCCTCGTCCTCGCCTACGTCCCGCTGGTGCGACACCTCGCCTTCCGCAAGGTCCGCGAGCTGCCCGCCTGGTGCGAGGTCGACGATCTCGTCTCCAGCGGGATCGAGGGGCTGATGGGGGCGATCGAACGCTACGACCCGGCCAAGGGCGCCAGCCTCGAACAGTTCGTCTGGACCCGGATCCACGGGGCGCTGCTCGACGCGCTCCGGCGGCTCGACTGGGCGCCGCGCTCGCTGCGCCGATGGGAGCGGGAGATGGAGCAGGCCGGCGAGGCGCACCTCCGGGCGACCGGCCGGCGGCCGACCGCGGCCGAGCTGGCGGCGAGGATGGGGATCGACGAGGCGGAGATGGCGGCCCGGCTGCGCGACCTCGCGGTCGCCGATCTCGCCTCGCTGGACGGCGTCGTCAACTCCGACGAAGACGGCAGCGTGGCGCTCGTGCAGACGATCGCCGACGCCGATCCGCACCGCGACCCGGAGGCCGAGGCGACCCGGGCGATCGCCCGCGAGCGCTTCCGCCGCGCCTTCTCCCACCTCCCCGAGCGCGAGCAACGGGTCGCCGTGATGCTCTACTCGCAAGGGCGCACGCTGAGTGAGATCGGCGCCGTCCTCGGCGTCTCCGAGAGCCGCGTCTGCCAGATCCACGGCGAGTTGAAAGAGCGCCTGCGCTCCTCCTTGCGGCGCGACACCGAACTCTTCTCCGCCGCGGGCTGAGGCGCCGCGGAAGTCGCCTCAAGTCGCCGCCGCGCCGGTCGAATAACCGGGGCAGACATGGACAGCGGCCTCTACATCGCAGCCTCCGGGATGCTCGCCGAGATGGTCCGGCAGGAACAGATCTCGAACGAACTCGCCAACGCCGCGACGCCGGGCTACAAGACCGACCACTCGAACCAGGCGGCCTTCGGCGAACTGCTCCTCCACAACACCAAGACCGGCGCCGCGGTGGGCCGGCTCGGGCTGGGCGTGGAGATCGCCGACACCTCCACCGACCTGACCCCGGCGCCGATCCACCAGACCGGCGAACCGCTCGACTTCGCGATCGAAGGCGAAGGCTTCTTCGCCGTCCTCACCGCCCAGGGCGTCCGCTACACCCGCGACGGCCAGTTCACCGAGGACGCCGAAGGGGTCCTCACCGACGCGCTCGGAAACCCGGTGATCGGCTCGGCCGGCGGCCCGGTGCGGGTCGGTGCCGACGGGACCGTGCCCGCCTCCGCGGTCGGCGTCTTCGCCGTGACCGGCGCCGAAAAGATCGGCGACTCGCTCTACACCGGCACCGCCGCGGGCGACGCATCGGGGGCCGCGAAGGCCGGGGCGCTGGAGGAATCGGCGGTCGACCCGGCCAAGTCGATGGTGCAGATGATCTCCTCCTTCCGCTCGCTCGAAGCCGACCAGAAGTCGATCCAGACGATCGACGAAACGCTGAACGAGTCGGGCCAGATCGGCGGGCTGTCCTGATGGTGAACGGGCTGGCCGCGGCGGCGGCGGGGATGGAAGCTCAGCAGGCGGCGCTCGACGCCCTCTCCGGCGACATCGCCAACGCCTCGACGATCGGCTACAAGAGCCTCCGCGTCGGCTTCCGCGACCTGCTCTACCAGCCCGCCGGCCGCGGCGGTGCGGCGGGGACGCAGACCGGCGACGGGGCGACCGCGGAAGTGATCGGCCGCGACTTCACCCAGGGGGCGCTCGAACAGACGGGGCGCTCGCTCGACGTGGCGCTGATCGGCCCCGGCTTCATCGCGGTGCGCGGCGCCGGCGGGGCGGTCGCGCTGACCCGTGCCGGCGACCTCGGCGTGGGCGCTGACGGGACGCTGCAGACGGCGACCGGGCAGCGGCTCGAGCCGCCGGTCCGGATTCCGGCGGGCACCGATCCCGAAGACATCGAGATCGATCCCGACGGGACGGTCAAGGTCGGCAAGCGCACGGTCGGCCAGATCGACCTGGTCGAAGTGACCAACCCGAGCGGGCTGCAGCCGGACGGCGAAGGGGACTTCCTGCCGAGCGCGGCGAGCGGCCCGGTGCGCGGCGCGTCCGGCGCCCGGTTGCAGCAGGGCGCGCTGGAGGCCTCGAACGTCGAAATGGCGACCGTGATGACGCAGATGAGCGAAGCCCAGCAGGGCTACGAGCTGGCGGGCAAAGCGGTGCAGACGCAGGACGAAGTGCTGGCCGTCGCCAACGGGTTGATCCGGTGAGCGCGACCGCCGTCAGCCCCCTCGTCACCGCCCCGGTGCCGCGGCAGGTGCGTCAGGAAGGCGCCGACGCGGTGCACGGCTACCGGGCGGCGCTCGGCTTCGAAGCGATGCTGCTGGAGCAGGTCCTCGACCAGGCGCTGCCGGAAGCCGGGGGCGAAGGCGAAGAAGCGGGGGCTTTCGGGTCCGGCGGCGATCCGAGCGTCGCCTCCCTGCCGCAGACGGTCGCCGACGCGGTGGTCGGTGCCGGCGGGCTCGGCGTCGCCACGGACATGTACCGCTCCTTCGAGGCCGCCGGATGAGCGGGCTGGTGCTCTCCGACCCGGTGCTGCCGGGGGCGGTCGCCCGCCACCTCGAGCTGCAGATCCGCTCCGCCCAGCGGCTGCTCGACCTGGTCCTGCGCCAGGGCGCGGCGATCCGCGAGCGCGACGTCGAGACCGTGCTCGGCTGCCTCGCCGAGATCCAGGTCGAGATGGCCGCCCGCGAGGCGCTCGAGGGCGAACGCGAGGCGCTGGTCGCGCGGGCCGCGGCGCGGCTCGGGATCGACCGCGAAGAGGTCTCCTTGGCGGCGCTCGACAGCCTTGCCACTCCGGCCGAGCGCGACGAGCTCCTCCTCCGCAGCGCCGCGCTGCGCGGGCTGCTCGCCGAGATCGCCCGCGAGCACGGCATCAACCGCGCCCTGATGCGCCAGGAGCTGACTTTCCTCGATCACCTGATCCGGATCAGCGGCGAGCAGCCCGAGCCGGGGCCCAACCGACTGATGGACGTCGAGGCCTGAGATGGGGATCTCGACCTTCACCGGGCTGCAGACCGCGCTGCGCGGGTTGATCGCGCAGCAGGACGCGCTCGACACGACCGGGCACAACATCTCCAATGCCAGCACCCCGGGCTACTCGCGCCAGGAAGCGGTGATGCGGGCCTCGACGGCGCTTCCCGTCACCACCGGCACGGCGGCGGGCGGCGGCCGGGCCGAACTCGGGACCGGGGTCGACGTGGTCGGCTACTCGCGCGCCCGCGATCAGTTCCTCGATCTCCAGTACCGAGCCCAGGCGATGCGCCTCGGCGGCCTCGCCGCCCGCGTGCAGGGTCTGGAAACGGTCGAAGGGGCGCTTGCCGAGCCCGGTGAAAGCGGCCTCTCGGCCCAGCTGCAGACCTTCTGGTCGGATTGGGAAGGGCTCGCCAACGATCCCGAAAACACGGCCGCCCGCCAGGCCGTGATCGAAGCGGGCCGCTCGCTGGCGACGACGCTGGCCGAACTGGGCTCGCAGATGACCGAGGCCGCCGAAGTGGCTTCCGCCCAGTTCACCTCGATCACCGGCGCGGGTGGCGAAGTCGAAACGATCGGCAAGGAAATCGCCGCGCTGAACGGGGCGATCCGCAGCGCGATCACCTCGGGCTCGGAGCCCAACGACCTGCTCGATCGCCGCGACCTGCTGCTCGACCAGCTCTCCGGGCTGGGCCAGGTGTCGGTCACCGAACTCGGCGACGGGACGGTCGAAGTCGGCTTCGGCGACGCGGCGACGCCGCTGGTGTCCGGCACCACGGTGACCTGGCCGCAGACGCTGAGCGAACCGAAGGGCAAGCTCGGGGCGCTGCTCGAACTCGCCCAGCCGGGCGGCACGATCGAATCGTTCCAGCTCGAACTGAACGGCTTCGCCGAAGAACTCGCCGACGCCGTGAACACGATCCACGCGAGCGGCGGCGGGCCGGCCTTCTTCACCTACACCGCCGGCAGCGGCGCCTCGACTCTCGAAGTCGCGGTGAGCGCCGGCGAAGTGCAGACGGCAAGCGACGGCACCGCCGGGGGCAACGACCTGGCGACCGCGATCGGGGCGCTGCGGGGCGGCAAAGTCGACCGCACCTACGCCGCCTTCGTCACCCGGGTCGGCACCGTGCTGGACGAAGCGCGCAAAGGCGAAGCCAACGCCCAGACG
This sequence comes from Solirubrobacterales bacterium 70-9, assembly GCA_001898095.1. Classification (GTDB taxonomy): domain Bacteria; phylum Actinomycetota; class Thermoleophilia; order Solirubrobacterales; family 70-9; genus VAYN01. Next base: position 28,037 of record MKSH01000268.1, read on the forward strand.
CTGCTCGACACGGTCCAGGAACGGCGCGAATCGGTCTCCGGCGTCTCGCTCGACGAAGAGATGACGAACCTGATCCGCTATCAGCGCGGCTACGAAGCCTCGGCACGGACGATGACCGCGCTCGACGAAGCTCTGGACACGCTGATCAACCGCACCGGCCGGGTGGGTCTCTGATGCCGCTGCGGGTGACCGAGACGATGACCTCGCGGCTGATCCTCACCGACCTCGACGCGGCGCGCACGAAGATGGCGCAGACGCAGCGCGAAATCTCCTCCGGCAAACGGATCACCCGGCCTTCCGACGATCCCTTCGGCACCGGCCGGGCACTGCAGCTGGGGGGCGAGCTGGAAGGCCTGCGCCAGTTCAAGAGCAACGTCGACGACGGCACCGGCTGGGTGACGGCAAGCGAAGCGGCGCTGACCCGGATCACGCAGACGGTCCAGCGGGCCCGCGAACTGCTGGTCCAGGGCGGCAACGACTCCAACGGGCAGGTCGCCCGCGAAGGGATCGCGGCGGAGATCGAAGCGCTGATCGAAGACGTGAAGCAGGAAGCGAACGTCACCTACGGCGGCCGCTTCATCTTCTCCGGCACCGAAACCGACACCCGCCCTTACGAACTCGGGGCGGTCGACGCCTACGCGGGGAACGAAGGGACGGTGGCGCGGGTGATCGGCCGCGGCGTCTCGCTGCAGATCAACGTCAACGTCAAGGAACTGCTCGGCGAAGGCCAGGCGGCGGGGGATGACAAGCTGCTCGACGTGCTCCGCGACGCGGCCGAAAACCTGCGCGGCGGCACCGTCGCCGACAGCGAAGCGGTGCGGGGCACCGACCTCTCCCGGCTGGATGCGAACCTCGACGAACTGACCCGGGTGCGGGCCGTCGTCGGCGCCACCACCGACCGTCTGACGACCGCCGGGACGCGGCTGGAAGAGCTCGAAGAATCGGGGCTCAAACAACTCTCCGACGTGCGCGACGCCGACCTCCCCGAAGCGCTGGTCAACTTCTCCACGCAGCAGGCGGCCTACGAAACCGCGCTCCGCGCCGGCGCCCAGATCGTGCAGCCCTCGCTGCTCGATTTCCTGCGTTAATACCCGGAAGGGGACCCTGTGCCGGAGATCGTGAACAGCAGCCGCTTCGGGTCGATCGAGGTTTCCGACGACGCCGTGATCGACTTCCCGGCGGGGCTGATCGGGGTCGGCGGCAGCCGCTTCGCGCTGATCGGCCGGGACGAGGGCGACGCCTTCCTCTGGCTGCAGGAGACGGAGCTGCCCGAGCTGGCGCTGCCGGTCACCGACCCGTTCCCGTTCTTCCCCGACTACGAGGTCCTGCTCGCCGACGCCGAGGCCGAGCGCACCGGGATCACCGACCCGGCCGACGTCGGCGTGCTGGTCGTCGTGCGGGCCGACGCCGACGATCCGGCGGCGATCGGCGCCAACCTGCTGGCGCCGATCCTGGTCGCCGGCGGGGTCGGGCACCAGGTGATGAACGAGGCCGGCTGGGCGCCGCTGCGCGAGCCCCTGTTCGCGGGCGGGCGCCGGCCCGCCGTGGCCTAGCCATGCTGAGCATCAGCCGCCGGGTGGGCGAGCGGATCCTGATCGGCGACGGCATCGTGGTCGAGGTGCTCGAGGTGAGCGGCGGCGGCGTGCGGCTCGGGATCACCGCGCCGGCGGCGCAGCGGATCTACCGCGAGGAGCTCTGGGAGCGGGTGAAGGCCGAGAACGAAGCGGCCGCGCAGGGCGACTTCAAGGCGCCGAAAGGGCGACCAGACCGAGGGTGATCGCCCGCGCCACGGCCTCGGCGGAGGTCCGGGCGCCGAGTTTGCGGCGGATGTTGCGGATGTGGGTGCGGGCGGTGTGGGGGCTGATGCAGAGCGCCGCGGCGATCTCCTCGATGCCGGAGCCGCGGGCCAGCTCGGTGGCGACGCGGCGCTCGCGGGCGGAGAGCGGTGCCGCCCGCGGCGGGTGTGTGTCGCACTCGAAGTAGGTGCCGCCGGCGGCGATCGTGTGGACGGCGCGGCTGAGGCGCTCGGCCGAGCACTCGCGGCAGACCGAACCTGCGGCGCCGAGCTGGAGCGTCGTCTCCAGGGTGAGCGGGCGGTCGACCAGCAGCAGCGCCTTGGCGCCGTGGCGGCGGGCGAGTCCGGCCGGGTCGTCGGTATGGGCGAGGCCGGCGAGGAGGACGACGTCAGCGTCGGTGGCGATGCTCTCGGCCTCGGCGCGGTCGGGGATCGTCACCTCGATCAGCTCGCTGCGCAGGAGCGCCCCCAGGGCCGCGGCGGAGATCGCACCGCCGCCGTAGATGGCGACGACGGGGACCTGGAGGATCGAGGAGTAGGGGTTCATCCGAGCCGTACGTATCCGGTGGCGCCGCTTTCGCCGGGCCCGTAGGTGCGCTGTGCGACTTCGTCGGACGAATTGCCCTCGATCGTGTGGATCGTGCCGTCGGGGTCGACCGATTCGACGATGCCGACGTGGTCGGAGCCCCAGACGATCAGGTCGCCGGCCTGCGGCGCCCCGCTTGCGGCGGGGATCGCGCGGCCGGTCCGTTCGGCCCATTCCCAGATCGCCCCGACCGACTGGAAGCCTTCGCCGTTTTCGCCCAGCGGGATGCCCGCCTGGCGCGAGGCCCAGGAGACGAAGTCGGCGCACCAGGGCCCGACCTCGGCGCCCGCCACGGCGCCGCGGTATTCGGCGATCCGCGGCGAGTCGTTGGAGCCGGGCGGCATCTCCGCCTGGCCGACCTGGGTGCGGGCGATTGCCACGGCGGCGAGCGGGGCGGTGCCGG
>MKSH01000268.1:30869-37244 GCA_001898095.1 Solirubrobacterales bacterium 70-9
AGAGGCCCCCGCCGGTGGTCGCGGGCGGCTGGAAGGTGGATTCGATCGCGGCGATGCGAGCAAGCGTCGTGTCCAGGCTCATCATCCCGATAATCGGTCCCCGCGCAGCCCTCTTGAGTTACATCAGAACATTTACCCAATTGTCGAGACGGAGTCTCTGGACGCGCGTTCTACAAAGTCAGGAATTTGAGAGCAAAAGGGCGGCCGGCCTCGACCGACCGCCCTTCGCGCGGGTGGGGGACTAGCCCTGGAGCAGCGAAAGCACCGAGGACCCGGACTGCTGGGCCTGGGCCAGCATCGCCGTGCCGGCCTGCTGCAGGATCTGCAGCTTGGTGAATTCGACCATTTCGGAGGCCATGTCCACATCGCGGATGCGGCTTTCCGAGGCGCTCAGGTTTTCCTGGTAGACGGAGAGGTTGTTCAGGGTGTGTTCGAGGCGGTTCTGCACCGCACCGAATTCGGCGCGCTGGGTCGAGACCGCTTCGATCGCTTTGTCGATGTTTTCCAGCGATTTTTCTTCGCTGAGTTTGAACGTTTCGGCGGTTACCGCTTCACCGAGGCTGATCGTCGAGACGCTGATCGTCTCGCCGTCGTTCGCGCCCACCTGGAAGGTGATCTGCGCTTTTTCGTTGAGCAGTTTGATGCCGTTGAATTCGGTGTCTTCGCCGATCTGTTCGACCTCCGACGCGAGCTGGTTGACCTCGAGCTGGATCGATTCTTTGTCGGATTCCGACAGCGAGCCGTTCTTGTACTGGACGGCGAGTTCGCGGGTGCGCTGCAGCATCGAGTGCACCTCGTTGAGTGCGCCTTCCGCCGTCTGCACGACGGAGATCGCGTCCTGCGTGTTGCGCTGGGCCTGGCCGATGCCTTTGACCTGGGCGCGCAGCCGTTCGCTGATCGCCAGGCCGGCGGCGTCATCCGCAGCACGGTTGATGCGGTAGCCCGACGACAGCCGTTCCATCGCTTTCCCGAGGCCTTCGCTCGTCGAGACGAGGTTCCGGTGGGCGTTGAACGCTTCGATGTTGGTCTGGATACGAAGGGACATTCTCGATCGCTCTCCTTGGATCGTTGTTTGATGTTCCCGGGGCAACTCCCTGTCGCCCCACATATGAACTGCGCCTCGGTGATCGGCCGCCGCCAAGCGTTCTTTAGGCCGATTCGAGGGCGGGCGGGGACGGCGTACTTCGGAGCCCGTGTGGCCGGGGACGGTCCGTCGAGGGGGAAGCGCGCAGGTCCGGTGCGCTTGCGGGGAGAGGCGTCACGCATCCGTGGCGTGCGGCGTCCCCGGTGAGTTCGCAGTTAGCCACAACTATTGGGGACCTCAGGGCGACTCGGGTTCGAGCGGCCGGTCGCCGTCGAGGCCGGTGACCGCGTCGATCCGGACGGCCCACTCCTCGTCGGCGACGACCAACTCACCGTGGCCGAGGCGGAGGCCGTTCACGTAGAGGTCGATCGGGTCCTCCAGCCGGCGGTCGAGCTCGACCACGGTGCCGACGCCCAGGGCGACGATCTGGGCGAGGGAGAGGCGGGCTTGGCCCATCTCGGCCCACACTCGGACGGGGACCTCGCCCAGCGAGCGGATCAGGGCGGCGTCGGGCTCGCCCTGCCAGGGCGGCCCCTGGGGCTCGGCGCCGCTCGCCAGGCGGGCGAGGCTCTCGGCCGCGTCGGGTTCGATCGCCGCGAGGATCTGGACGGCGCGGCGACCGCCGCTGCGTCCCGGCCGGCCGCGCAGCACCCGGACGCCCTCGACGCAGAGGCCGAGGCCGCGGTCGACCCGTCCTCCCAGCCGCAGGGTCGCCCCCGGGGCCAGGCGCAGGACCTCGGCGGCGGGCATCTCGATGCCCGCGATCTCCACCCGCAGCGGCACCTCGATCCCCGCCATCGCCTCGCGCAGGCGCCGGCCGTCGACCGGGTCGGGGCCCTCGTCGCCGATCGCCCCGCGCCCGAGGATGCGGTCCTCGACCGGGGCGATCGCCCGGTGGGGGAGGAGCAGCGCGAGCCCGAACTCGCGGCCGAGCATGCGGGCGCGCATCGCCAGCTCCAGGGTCGGCTCGCTGACCGGCGCGACCTGGGCGGTCTCCAACTGGGTGTCGATCGCGACCAGGGCGAGGTCGGTGCCGGTGAGGTCGCGCCAGACCACGGTCAGCTGGCCGAGCAGGTCCTCGAAGAGGTGGCGCGCCAGGGCGAGGTCGATCTCGGTCAGGCGGCGGTCGGGCGGCGGCTCCTCGACCGAGCCGCTGAGCAGCGACTCGATCCCGCTGAGGACGAAGCCGGAGTCGGCGCCGAGCAGGATCTGGGTCCCGGTCGGGCGCAGCTCGACCACCGCGCAGAGCGCCGAGGGGGCGAGCCGGTCGTGGGCGTTGGCCCAGGTGAGCTGGGTCGACTCGAGGAACTCCAGTTCGATCGGCAGCCGCAGCTCGGCCGAGAGCCGGGTCGAGGTCGTGCGGCAGAAGGCGGCCAGCGCCCGGTGCAGCCGGCGCTCGTGGTCCGGCGTGAACTTCGTCGGCCGGGTGAAGTCGATCGTCTTCATCGCGGTGGTCATCGGTCGTCCTCCTCGTCCAGGGCGGCGCGCCGCCGTTCGATCTCGGCCAGCAGCGCGGCGCGCCGCTCCTCGGCGTGGGCTCGCGCCGCCGCCTCCTCGGCCACCGCCAGGTGGCGCCAGACCAGCACCGCCAGCGCCCAGCAGACCATGTAGGCGAGGACGCCCCCGAGCAGTGCCCGCAGGCCGGCGGCGGCGGGGGAGAGGCCCGAGTCGAGGGCGAGGAGGCCGACCAGGGCGAAGCCGCCGACCCCGCCCCAACCGCGGGCGAGCTCGATCTGGCGGCAGGCGCGCGGATGGTCGGCGAGCCGGATCGAGACCTCCTGCGGGGGCGGGTCCTGGCCCGCCTCGAAGCCGAAGGAGTCGAGCGGGCTCACCGGGTCACCTTCGCCGCCAGGGCCCGCGGGTCGGCGGGCGCGATTCCGGCGGTGCCTTCGCCGGCGACGTAGCCGAGCGGCAGTCGGCTGCGGATCGCGACGTCGAGGACGCCGCCGACGTGGTCGCTCTCGGCCGCCGCCGTGAGCAGGGCCCGGTTCGGGTGGAGGGCATCGAGCCCGGCCAGGAGCTCGGCCGCCGCTGTGGCCGCGGTCCCGGCGCGCAGGGCCAGATGGACCTCGGCGAGCCGAGCTCCGTCGAGGGCCGCGGCCAGCGCCGCGACCGCGGCGGGATCGCCGGGCGAGGTCGGCGGCGTGTCGACCAGGATCAAGTCGGCGTCCGCAGCGGCGACCGCGGCCGCGAGGCCCGGGCCGTCGAGCGATTCGACCGCGACCGCGGCCCCGCCGACGAGGGCGCGGAGGGCGCCGCCGCCGTCGCGCGGCTCGACCGCGAGGCAGGCGACCCGGCGCCCGGCACCGGCGTGGGCGATCGCCAGCGCCGCCAGCGCCGCCGTCTTGCCCGCGCCGGCCGGGCCGACGACGGCGATCGCCCGGCGCCCGGACGCGGCGGCGCCGGCCACCGGCACGCGGTGGGCGAGCTCGTCGCGGACCAGGGTCCGCAGCCGTCCCGGGGCGGCGAGCGGGGCGAAGTCGCCGATCACCGAGTCGACCACGTCGGCGGCGAGGTCGGGACCGAGACCGGCGGCGACCATCCGCTCGCGCAAGTTCGTGGCGCGTCGCGACGCCGGGCCCGCCGCGGTCGCGGGCTCCGGCTCGACCGGGACGGGAGCTGCCGACACCTGCTCGAGCAGATCGACGAAGGGCCGTGCCTGGCCGACGAGCCGGCGGACGGCCGGGCTCGTCAATCCGTCGCGGGTCGCGGCGTCGTTGCGGATCGGATGCGGCTCGCAGGACGGGATCTCCTCCTCGAGCGGTGCCTCCGGTGCCGCGGGGGACCCACCGCCGTCGTCGTAGACGTCGATCCGCGGCCCGCCGGCCCGCGCGTCGACCTCGATGCACTGCTTCTGGAAGAAGCCGCCGATCCCGCCGACCAGGCCCTCGCGGCGGCGGACGATCACCGCCTCCGGGCCGAGCTCGGCCCGGATCTGGGGCAACAGCTCCTCGATCGTCGCCCCCCTGTAGGTCTTGACCTGGCTCTGGCCGACGGCCGTCGCGGTCTCGTTCATACCTGAACCACCCCCATGTTCTCGACCCGGACTCCGGGCACGATCTCGTTGTAGGAACAGACGGTCAGCTGCGGCAGCGACTGCTCGCAGAGCCGGCGCAGATGGCGGCGGGCGCGGGCCGAGCAGAGCAGCACCGGGCGCCCGCCCTGGGCGAGGGCGCTGTCGAGCTGGCGGCGCAGCGCGGCGACCAGGGCCTGCGCGCGCGAGGGCTCCATCGCCAGCTGCTCGCCGTCGGGAGTCTGGGCTATGGATTCGCCGATCTCCTGCTCGATCGCCGGGTCGAGCGAGATCGCCCGCAGCATCCCGCCCGCCTCGACGTGCGGGGCGGTGATCGTGCGGCCGAGGGCGGCCCGGGCGTACTCGGCGAGCACCGCCGGGTCGCGGGTGAGGCGGGATTTATCACCGATCTCCTCGACGATCGCGCCGAGGTCCCGGATCGGCACCCCCTCGCGCAGCAGCGCCTGCAGCACCCGCTGGACCTCGCCGAGCGAGAGCTGCTCGGGCACGACCTCCTCGACCGCGGCCGCGTTCGTCTCCTTCAGGCCGTCGAGCAGCTTGCGCGTCTCCTGCCGGGTGAGCAGCTCGGCGGCGTGGTCGCGAATCGTCTCGGTGAGGTGGGTGGCGACCACCGATTCGGGGTCGACGACGGTGTAGCCGAGCGCCTCGGCTTCCGGGCGCGCCGCGTCCGGCACCCAGGTCGCGGGCAGGCCGAAGGCGGGCTCGGTGGTGGGGACGCCGGGCAGCTGGCCGGCCGCCTCGCCGGAGTCCATCGCCAGCTGGTGGCCGGGCATGATCCGCCCGCGGGCGACCTCGGAGCCGCGCACCCGCAGCACGTATTCGTGCGAGTCGAGGCCGAGCTCGTCGTGGATCCGGACCGGCGGGATCACCGTCCCCAGCTCACCGGCGAGCTGCTTGCGCATGCCGCTGACCCGGCCCATCAGGCCGCCGCCCTGGCCCGCTTCGACCAGCGGCACGAGGCCGAAGCCGATCGCCAGGTCGAGCGGGTCGACGTTGGTGGCGGTGCCGGTCTCGCCCGCCGCCGGGAGCGCCGCCGCGCCGCCCGCCGCCAGTTGCGCCTGCCCGCCCGCGCCCAGGGCCGCGGCGGCGGGCTCCGGCAGCCCGTCCTTGATCGCGTAGGCGACCCCGGCCAGCGCCCCGCCGATCAGCAGGAACGGCAGCTTCGGCAGCCCCGGCACGAGGGCGAAGGCGCAGATCACCCCGGCCGCCACCATCGGCGCCTTGCGCTGGGCGAAGATCTGGTGGGCGATGTCGTTGCCGAGGTCCTTTTCGGAGGCCGAGCGGGTGACCACGATCCCCGCCGCGACCGAGATCAAGAGCGCCGGGATCTGCGCCGCCAGGCCGTCGCCGACGGTCAGCAGCGAGTAATGCTGGGCCGCTTCCGGGAAGGAGAGGCCCTGCTGCATCACCCCGACGACGATCCCGCCGATCAGGTTGATCATCACGATCAGGATGCCCGCGATCGCGTCGCCTTTGACGAATTTCGAGGCCCCGTCCATCGCCCCGTAGAAGTCGGCCTCGCGGGAGATGTCCTGGCGCCGCTGGTGGGCCTGCGCGTCGGTGATCTGGCCCGCGTTCAGGTCGGCGTCGATCGCCATCTGCTTGCCCGGCATCGCGTCGAGGGTGAAGCGGGCGGCCACCTCGGCGACCCGTCCGGCGCCGTTGGTGACGACGACGAACTGGATCACGATCAGGATCAGGAAGACGACCAGGCCGACGACGACGTTGCCGCCGACGACGAAGGTGCCGAACGCCTTGACGACCGAGCCGCCGTCGCCGTGGAGGAGGATCTGGCGGGTCACCGAGACGTTGATCGCCAGCCGGAACATCGTCGTCAGCAGCAGCAGGCTGGGGAAGGCGGCGAAGTCCAGCGCCCGCGGCACGTAGAGCGTCGCCACCACGATCGTGATCGCCGAGGCGATGTTGAGGGTGATGAAGAGGTCGATCAGCGCCGGCGGCAGCGGCACGATCATCATCACCACGACCAGCACCACCGCCACCGCGGCGAGCAGGTCGGCGTGCGACATCAGGCGTTTCACCCCGGTGCTCATGCGGCCCTCGCGATCGGCGCCCGCCGGCGCGTGCTGCGGTAGACGTAGGCGAGCAGCTCGGCGATCGCCCGGTAGAAGTCGGCCGGGATCTCGGCGTCGAGGGCGACCGAGTCGAACAGCGAGCGGGCCAGCGGCGGGTCCTCGACCACGGGCACGTCGTTCTCCTCGGCGACCCGGCGGATCGCCAGCGCGATCAGGTCCTGCCC
>MKSH01000268.1:37300-39477 GCA_001898095.1 Solirubrobacterales bacterium 70-9
GACATCATCCGGCCGCGCGACATCTGCTGGGCGCGGCGGCGAATTCCGGCGCGCAGCTCGGGCGAGAGCGCCTCGTCTTTCTGCTCCCGTTTGACCTCCTCTTTGGTCATCTTGATGCCCTTCTCGAAGCGGTGCCGCTGCCAGAGGTAGTCGCCGACGCCGAGCAGCAGGTAGGCGGCGGCCGCCTTCCAGGCGAGCGCCACGGCGGCCGCCGAGATCGCCCCGCCGAGCGCCCCCGGGGAGATGCCGACCAGCGCCGCGAGGCTGGTCAGGCTGGGGAGGAGGGCGAGCGTCGCGATCGCGCCGACGATCGTCACCTTGCCGACCGCCTTCAGCGTCTCCACCGCGGCGTTCGGGCCGAGCAGGTTCTTCGCCCCCTGGATCGGGTTCAGCTTTTTCGGGTCCGGTTTCAGCCCCGCCGGGTGGATGCGGATGCCGACCTGGCCGAAGTTCACGACCAGCGCCGCGGCGAGGCAGCTGAGCGCGACCGGCGCGATCGCCGCGGCGATCGCCAGCCCGGTGCTCATCCCCAGCGGGCCGAGGCCGGGGCCCGCCAGCTTGTCGGGATGCCCGGCGCTGCCGAGCATCCCCCGCATCGTCGCCGCCAGCCCGTCGACGATGTGGGGGCCGAAGGCGGCCAGCGAACCGAGCGCGGCGACCAGGACGACCGCTCCGCTGAGGTCGCTGCTGCGCGCCACCTGGCCTTGGCGCCGCGCGTCTTTGCGGCGTTTGGGAGTTGCCTTCTCGGTGCGGTCCTCGGCCGGCACGCGCTCACCCCACCCCGATCCCGACCAGGCCGGATTCGACGCTCCGCTGCAGTTGGTCGTAGAACCAGCCGCCGACGAAGGTCAGCGAGACGCCGACCACCAGCAGCCCGACGATCACCTTCATCGGGAAGCCGACGGCGAAGACGTTCAGCTGCGGCACCACCCGCGAGACGACGCCGAAGGCGACGTCGGTGAGGATCAGCGCCAGCAGCACCGGGGCGGCGACTTCGAGGGCCGCGGCGAAGGTCCCGCCGAGCGCCGCGGTCACCCCGGCGGTCAGCCTCGAGATCGACGGCAGCGCCAGCATCGGCACCAGTTCGTAGGTGCGGGCGAGGCCGCGGATCACCCAGGACTCGCCGTCGATCGCGATGAAGACGGCGACCGCGAGCATCGAGTACACCTGCGACATCGGCCCCGACTGCTGGTTGTCGACCGGGTTCACGAGCGAGCCGAAGCTGAAGCCGATCTGGGTGTCGAGGATCGAGCCCGCCGCGTCCATCGCGGCGAAGAGGCAGGCGACGGCGAGCGCGAAGCCGAGCCCGACGACGATTTCCTTCAGCGCCAGCTCGGTGATCCGCATCGCGTCGCCGGGGATCTGCTGGCCGTGCAGGGCGAGCGGCGCCAGCCCGATCGACAGCGCCACGGCGATGATCGACCGGGCTCGCAGCGGCACCATCGAGGAGGAGAACGGCGGCGTCAGCAGGAACAGCGGCGCCACCCGCGAGAGCACCAGCAGGAAGCCGACCAGGGTGTTGCGGTCGAGCTGTTCCAGGACCTGGTTCACCGGTCGACCACGTTCGGGATCGAGTGGTAGAGGTCGGTCGTGTAGCTGACGATCTGGCTCAGCATCCACGGCCCGCCGACGATCAGCACGAGGGCGACGGCGAGGATCTTGGGGATGAAGGAGAGGGTCATCTCCTGGATCTGGGTGACCGCCTGGAAGACGCTGATCAGGAGGCCGACGATCAGCCCGGCGAGCAGCAGCGGCATGCCGATCTTCAGCGCCAGCATCAGCGCATCGGTGGCGAGCTTGATCACCTCTTCCTGGTTCACAGCGGCCTCACTTGAAGCTTTCGACCACCGACTGGATCACGAGGCTCCAGCCGTCGACCAGGACGAAGAGCAGGATCTTGAACGGCAGCGAGATGAACGAGGGCGGCAGCATGATCATCCCCATGCTCATCAGGGTCGAGCTGACCACCAGGTCGATCACCAGGAAGGGCAGGAAGATCAGGAAGCCGATCTCGAAGGCGGTCTTCAGCTCGCTGGTCATGAAGGCCGGGATCAGGACCCAGGTGGGCACGTCTTCGCGCGTCTGCGGCTTGTCGACGTGGGCGAGGCCGAGGAAGAGTTCGAGCTCCGAGTCGCCGGTCTGCTTGAACATGAATTCCCGCAGCGGTTCCTGGGCCC
>MKSH01000268.1:39750-43127 GCA_001898095.1 Solirubrobacterales bacterium 70-9
CAGGCCCGCAGGGTCTCGAGCGCGCGGCCCGCGGTGGTGGTGGCGGTCGGCGCGGCTTCCTTCAGCGCCAGCGAGGCGTCGCCCGCGCTCCGGGCGCCCGCACCGGCGGGATCCTCGTAGTCCTCCTCGCCGTCGAGCAGCCCGAGCGCCCGCGCCTCGGCTTCGGTGTAGGCGCGGACCGGGGTGACCCCGTGCTCACCGGAGCCGACGACCAGCACCTCGCGCCCCGCCCGGACCACGTGCAGGGTGCCGCGGGTGCCGAGCGACAGCGTCGCCACCGACTCCAGGCCGTTGCCCGCCGCCTTGCGCTCGCGGCCCGCCTTGAACTGCTTCAGCACCCAGCGCAGGCCGAAGATCACGGCGAGGACGATCGCCAGGCCGACGATCGTGCGGACGATGCTGCCGCCACCCGAGGTGTGCGAGACCGCGCTCGAGCTGCCACCCAGTTCGAGCGCCGTTTCTTCGCCTTGGGCCGCCACGGCGGCCAGTAGTGGGGATATGGGCAGGTTCATCCGCGGGCGATCCGCTCAAGATCGCCCCGGTGATCGACCCGACTCACGCGGTCTTTAGCCTGCAATCACCGCCCTAATCGGTATTGGGGTCGTCTTGAGCGGACGGATCGTCCTCGGCGGGGGCGCCCGGATCGGCCTCGTCGGCAGCCAGATCGCCCTCCACGGCCGGCGCCTCGACCACCGGGGCGGCGATCTCGGTGATCCGCAGACCCAGCTCCTCCTCGATCGCGACCACCTCGCCGCGGGCGATCACCCGCCCGTTCACCAGCAGCTCGACCGGGTCGCCCGCCAGCCTGCCGACGGTGACGACGCTGCCGGGCCCGAGCGCCAGCGCCTCGCCGATCGTCATCCGGGTGCGGCCGATCTCGACCGCCAGTTCGACCGGCACGTTCTGCAGCCGGCCGATGTCGGCGGGGCCGACGGCGGCGGCCGCCGTCGGCGCCAACTCCTCGTATTGCATCTCGCCTCCCTCCATCATTGGACCACCATGTCGCTGAAGACGATCGCGGTCGTACGCACGTCGGTGGTCGAGTCGACCGCGCGGCGGATCTTGCGCTGGATGCGGTGCCGGCCCGCCCGCGAGATCAGCGTCGCGGCGGGCACGCCGGTCAGTTCGTCGGTGACGATCTGGCGCACCAGCGGTTCCTCCGGCAGGGTGCCGAAGCCTTCCGCGGCGGGCGCGCCTTCGCCCGTCGACTGCCCCTCGGCGAGGACCAGGGCGACGGTCAATTTCCCGTAGCGGCCGTCGGCGAGGTTGACGAGGATTTCTTTCGGCATCACGTAGACGGTGCCGTCGACCCGGTCCTTCGACTCCGACTTCGGGGCGAGCACCATCTTGTAGGCCAGGCCCGCCGCGACGACGGCGACCACGAGGCCGATGATCAGGGCACGTCTGCGGGTCACTGGGCCAGGCCTCCTTCGGGATTGCCCCCGCGCAGCAGGGCGATTTCCACCCGCCGGTTGCGCGAGCGCCCGGCGGCGGTGGCGTTCGTGGCGATCGGCCGCTCACCGGCGACGCCGCCCGCTTCGAGGCGCCGGGCGGCGACCCCGTGGCCGATCATGAAGCGGACGACGCCGGTCGCCCGGGCGACCGAGAGCTCCCAGTTGCTGGGGTAGCGGCTGGTCGCGATCGGCACGTCGTCGGTGTTGCCCTCGACCGAGATCGGGTGGCTGCGGTCGAGGTTCACGAGGTCGGAGATCTCGTCGAGGAGCGGCGTCGACTGCGCTTTCAGGATGGCGCTGCCGGAGTCGAAGAGGACGCGGTCGGTAAGCAGCCGGATGACCAGCCCGCGGGCGTCGATCGTGGTCTCGATCGAGTCGGCGAAGCCGTGGCTGCGGGCGTAGGCGTCGAGCTTCGCCTTCAGTCGGCGGAACTGGTCTTCTTCGGCGGCGACGGTGTGCGCGGCGATCGCCGCCGCGGTCGGCACCACGGCGGCGTGGGCCCCGGACGCCCCTTCGTGCGGCATGACCGAGGAGCCGCCGTCGAGGACCTTCGGGCTGAACGCCTGCGAGAGCGCTTCCTTCAGCGTGCGGAACTTGGAGACGTTCACCGCGGAGATCGCGAAGAGCACGATGAAGAGCGCCAGCAGCAGCGTGATCATGTCGGCGTAGGTGAGCAGCCAGCGCTCGTGCGAGGCCCCGCCCGGGGCGTCGCCCTGCCGGCGCTGTCGGCGCCGGCGCGCCCGTCGTGCGCCCGTCGCGGCCATCAGGCGGCCGCCCTTGCCGGCTCGGCCTTCGCCGCGGGCCGCGTCGCCGGATCGGGCACGGCGGCCGGCTCGCGCTCCTCCGGCGGCACGAAGGCCTGCAGCTTGTCGGCGACGACGCGCGGGTTGTCGCCCGCCTGGATCGCCAGCAGCCCCTCGATCGTCAGTTCGCGCAGCGCCGTCTCGGAGTCGGCGAGGTGGTGGAGCTTCGCCGCCACCGGCAGGAAGACGACGTTGGCCGAGGCGACGCCGTAGAGCGTCGCGATGAAGGCGCCGGAGATCGCCGGGCCGAGGGTGGCAGGGGCGTCGAGGTTCTCGAGCACGTGGACGAGCCCGAGGACGGTGCCGATGATCCCCATCGTCGGGGCGAAGCCGCCCGCCTTCTCGAACACCGCCCGGTCGGCGTTCGCCCGCCCGCTGGCGCCGTCGATCTCGTTCTCCAGCACCTGCAGGATCACCTCCGGTTCGGTGCCGTCGACGACCAGCTGCAGACCTTTGCGGGTGAACTCGTCGTCGAGGTCGGCGACGCTGCCCTCGAGCGCCAGCAGCCCCTCGCGGCGAGCCCGTTCGGCGAGCGAGACGAGCAGCGTCACCCGCCCGGCGAGGTCCTGTCGTTCGGCCGACATCGCCCGCCGGTAGAGCTTCGGGATGCGCTTGATCGACTCCATCGAGGTGGAGGCGAGGGTGGCGCCGAAGGTGCCCCCGAAGACGATCAGGATCGCCGCCGGGTTGATGAACGCGCCGACCGAGCTCCCCTCCATCAGGGTGCCGACCAGGAGGCCCGCCAGGGCGGCTCCGATGCCGATCGCGGTCGACGCCTTCATCGCTTCAGGGCTCGCTCGAGCACGCCGACGCGCCACTCGCGGACCGCCGCGGTCACCGAGTCGGGGGACTCGGCGACGACCAGCTTCGTCCCGGTGGTCAGGGTCACGACCGTGTCCGGGGTCGACTCGACCGTGAGGACGAGGTCCGGGTTGAGGTCGAACTCGTGTTCCGACCCGCCTAGTCGATGCAGCCGGATCATCGCTTCAGGTTCACCAGGTTCTGCAGCATTTCGTCGGCGGTCGAGATCACCCGCGAGTTGGCTTCGAAGCCGCGCTGCGCGTCGATCATGTTGGTGAATTCGCTCGCCAGTTCGACGTTCGACATCTCCAGCTCGCCG
>MKSH01000268.1:43206-43716 GCA_001898095.1 Solirubrobacterales bacterium 70-9
GGTTCTCGGCCTGCTCGCGCTCCTTCTCGTCCGCCGGCGCAGCCAGCGGGTCGTGCTCGTCGAACTGGTCGCCCGCGCGGCGCCGGACGATCTCGGCCAGCGCGCGGAACGCCCGCTCGTTGTTGGGGTCGTCCGCCAGCATCGAGCGCAGGGCGTCCTCGTGGAGGGTGTCGCCGCGCGGCTTCGCGGACGTCGGCCGGCGCGCACCGACCTTGGACGCGGAGGTCGGGCGCCGGATCAGTTGACGCAGTCGTGGCAGAAGTGCCATGTCACGACCATAGCCGAGTCATCCCGGTCCCAACCCGCCGGAGCGCGCCCGGTGCTCCGCGGCACCCGCGGCGTTTTGTCGAGTCTCCACAACGGGGTGCGTATGCTCCCCCCATGGCGACCACCGAGCCGCGGGCCGCACGCGAGCACAGCCGCCCGGAGCGCCACCCGGCGCCGGGCCCGCACGTGGCACCGTCCCCCGAGACGAGCGCCGAGACGCAGAAGCGCGTGAAGGGCGCGGCG
>MKSH01000268.1:43812-44955 GCA_001898095.1 Solirubrobacterales bacterium 70-9
CCCGAGCTGACGCGCTCCATCTCCCTGCAGCACACGCTGCAGCTGGTCCGCATCGGCGTCGACGTGGTCGAGACGCACAGCGAGCAGCTGGCGGCCCCCGGCGAGGAGCGTGCGCTGCGCGAGGCGGTGCTCCGCTACAGCCGCGAGGTGGCGTTCTCCGCCGCCGAGGTCTACGCCCGTGCCGCCGAGGTGCGCGGCGCGTGGGACGCCCGGCTCGAGGCGCTCGTCGTCGACGCGCTCGTGAGGGGCGACGTCGACGACTCCCTGCGCTCGCGCGTGGCGGCGCTGGGCTGGTCGCACGGCGACACCATGCTCGTCGTCGCGGGGACCACGGACGGCGGCCTCGACCCCCGGCGCTCGAGCGACCTGCGGCGTGCCACCCGCCGCGAGGCGGACGTCCTCATCGGCATCCAGGGCGACCGGCTGCTCGTCTTCCTGCGCGGCACCGGGGACCTGGCCCCCGCGGTCACGGCCATCGTGCCGCGGTTCGGTCCCGGCCCCGTGGTCGTCGGCCCGCCCGCCCGCGACCTCGTCGAGTGCGCCCGCTCCGCGCGGGCGGCGCTGGCCGGCCTGCTCGCCGCGCCGGCATGGGCGCACGCGCCGCGCCCCGTCCCCGCGGACGAGCTGCTCCCCGAGCGGGTCCTCGTCGGCGACCCGGCCGCCCGGACCCAGCTCGTCGCACGCGCGTACGCGCCGCTGGCCGCCAGCACCGGGGCGCTGCTCGAGACGCTCGAGGCGTACCTCGGCACGGGCCGCTCGCTCGAGGCCGCCGCGCGCGCCCTGTACGTGCACCCCAACACGGTGCGCTACCGGCTGCGCCGCGTCAGCGACGTCACCGGATGGGACCCCCTCGACGCGCGCGACTGCTACGTGCTGCAGACCGCGCTCGCCCTCGGCAGGCTCGACGGCGCGGCCGCTGCCGGGCCAGGGCCTTTGTAGGACTGCGACAAGGTCCCTCGGACAACCTCGTCGGTGGCGCCACCCGGGCGCCGGGCACGCGAAAGGCAGAGTGGTCGGGTGCTTGCGGTCGTCTGCCCGGGTCAGGGCGCTCAGACTCCCGGGATGCTCGCGCCATGGCTCGAGGTCCCCGGCGTCGCCCACACCCTCGGCGAGCTCTCCGAGGTCAGCGGTCTCGACCTCGCC
>MKSH01000268.1:45120-46002 GCA_001898095.1 Solirubrobacterales bacterium 70-9
ACCGGGATGAGCGCGGTGCTCGGTGGGGATCCCGACGAGGTCCTCGCCCGCCTGGCAGAGCTCGGGCTCACGCCCGCCAACGTCAACGGCGGCGGCCAGGTGGTCGCGGCGGGCACGCTGGACGCGCTCGCCGAGCTCGCGGCGGCGCCACCCACCCGGGCCAAGGTGATCCCGCTGCAGGTCGCGGGCGCGTTCCACACGGACGTCATGGCTCCCGCGGTCGACGTCCTGCGCGACGCGGCGGCCGGCGTGACGCCCGCCGACCCACGCGTGACGCTGCTGACCAACGCGGACGGCACCCCGGTCGCGACGGGGGCGCAGGCCATCGACCTCGTCGTGCAGCAGGTCGCCCGGCCGGTGCGCTGGGACCTCGTCCAGGAGACGATGGCCTCGCTCGGCGTCACCGGGCTGCTCGAGCTGGCTCCCGGTGGCGTCCTGGCAGGGTTGGCGCGACGCGTGCTGCCCGACGTCGAGCGCGTCGCCCTCAAGAGCCCGGCCGACCTCGATGCCGCACGCGACCTCGCCGCCCGGCATTCCGGCACGTCCGTGCCCACGACGAACCAGGAGGACCAGCCGTGACCCGTCCCACCCTGCGGCAGGCGACCGGCCCCGCCCACACCCGGATCCTCGGGCTCGGCGGCGTGCGGGGCGAGATCGTGGTGACCAACGACGACATCGCCGGCCCCATCGACTCCTCCGACGAGTGGATCCGGCAGCGCACCGGGATCGTCACCCGTCGGCGCGCCGGTGCGGACACGGACCTGCTCGCGCTGGCCAACGGGGCCGCGGAGGCCGCGATCAAGGACGCGGGCCTGACCGGCGCGGACATCGACGCCGTCATCATCTCGACCGTCACCTATCCGCACCAGACGCCGTCCGCCG
>MKSH01000268.1:46014-46618 GCA_001898095.1 Solirubrobacterales bacterium 70-9
CCGACCGGATCGGCGCCCCCCCCGCCGCGGCGTGGGACATCTCGGCCGCGTGCGCCGGGTACTGCTACGGCATCGGCCAGGCCGACGCGCTCGTCCGCTCCGGGAGCGCTCGCCACGTGCTGGTCGTCGGCGCCGAGAAGATGAGCGACTACGTCGACCCGACCGACCGGTCGATCTCGTTCCTGCTCGGCGACGGCGCCGGCGCGGTCGTCATCGGCCCCTCGGACACTCCCGGCATCGGCCCCACCGTGTGGGGCTCCGACGGCGCCCAGGCGCAGGCGATCCGCCAGACGCACTCGTGGCTGCAGTGGCGCGACGACCCGTCCCTCGGGTGGCCGACCCTGCGCCAGGAGGGCCCGACGGTCTTCAAGTGGGCCGTGTGGCAGATGGCACCGGTGGCGCAGCGCGCGCTCGACGCCGCCGGGGTGACCGCCGACCAGATCGACGCGTTCATCCCGCACCAGGCGAACATGCGGATCATCGACCAGATGATCAAGCAGCTGAAGCTGCCCGAGACGGTGGTCGTCGGCCGCGACATCGCGGACACCGGCAACACGTCCGCCGCCTCGATCCCCCTGGCCACCGAGCGGTTGCGCCGCGAGGG
>MKSH01000269.1:0-2387 GCA_001898095.1 Solirubrobacterales bacterium 70-9
GTCATCATTTAGGATTGTAGTCGACCCCAGCCGGCTACAGGAGGTGGAGAGGTGCGCGTGACGCTTGGTGCCCCGGGGCGGATCATGCCCCCGGCCGACAAGGCGATCGAGTTCGCCCGCCGCGCCGAGGGGGAAGGCTTCGACGCGATGTGGTGGCCCTGCCACCTGATGGGCTGGATCCCCGACTCGGTCTGGACCGAGGACTTCACCGAGCTGGCGAAATACCAGGACAACCCGCACGTCCATTTCGACCCGCTGATGATGATGGGGGCGGCCGGCGCGGCGACCGAGCGGATCGACGTCGGCGTCTCGGTCACCGACACCCTGCGCCGCCACCCGGCGATGCTCGCCCAGGCGGCGTTGACCGCCGACCACCTCTCGCGCGGGCGGGCGATCCTCGGCCTCGGCTCCGGCGAGCGGATGAACGTGACGCCCTACGGCATCCCCTGGGAGAAGCCGGTCGGCCGGCTGGAGGAGGCGATCGAAGTGATGCGCCTGCTCTGGAGCACCACCGACCCGGTCGACTTCGACGGCGACTTCTTCCGCCTCGAGCGGGCGGTGCTCGGGCTCGAGCCCTATGCGGGGATCCCGCCGCGGATCTGGCTCGCCGCGCACGGGCCGCGGATGCTGCGGATGACCGGGCGCCTCGCCGACGGCTGGCTGCCGACCAACATCAAGGTCGAGGCCTACGCGGAGAAGCTGACGGCGATCCGCGAGAGCGCCGAAGCGGCCTCGCGCGACCCCGAGGCGATCGTCCCCTCGATGCTCGCCTACGTGATCTGCGCCCCCGACGAGGAGTCGCTGGCGGCGATGTGCGACTCGCCGATGGTGAGGATGTTGTTCGCCGCGGTCGACCTGCCGGCCGCGACCTACGCCCGCCACGGCTCGACCTCGCCGTTCGAGGGCGGGACCGGCTTCCACTCCTTCCTGCCGACCACCGTCAGCCGCGCCGAGGCGGAGCGGATCGTCTCCCACATCCCCGCCGGGATCGTCCGCGAACACACCCTCTGCGGGACGCCGGAGCAGATCGCGGCCGAGATTCGCGGCTACCAGGAGGCCGGCTTGCGCGACGTGGTCCTCTGGAACATCACGCCGTTCGCCGACGCGGCGATGTCCGGCTACTCGTTCAAGGCGATGGGCGAGGTGCGCCGGCTGCTCGAGCCCGCCGAGACGGTGAGCGGAGGTGCCGCCGATGTCGGCTGAGCCGTTGGAGCTGAGCGGCCGGCGCGCGCTGGTGACGGGGGCGAGCCGCGGCATCGGCCGTGGGATCGCGCTGGAGCTGGCGGCGGCCGGAGCCGACGTGGCGGTCAACTACCGGCGCGGCGAGGAGGCGGCCGAAGCGGTGGTGGCGGCGATCGTCGCGGGCGGACGCCGGGCGGTCGCCCTGCAGGCGTCGGTCGGTGAGCTCGACGAGCTCGACGGGCTGGCGGCGCGGGCGGGCGAGGAGCTCGGCCCGATCGACCTGCTGGTGCTGAGCGCCGGGATCGCCAGCCGCGGCGACGACATCGCGAGCACCGACCCGGCCGAACTGCAGCGGGTCGTCGCCACCCACGCGCTCGGCGCCCACCGCCTCACCCAGCTCCTGCTGCCGGGCATGCGCAAGGCCCCGCGCGGCGACGTGATCGCGATCTCCAGCAGCGAGCTGACCGCGATGCGCGCCCGCGGCGCCCCCTACAACATGGCGAAGGCGGCGCTCGAGGCGATGATCCTGACGCTCGCCCACGAGGAGGCCGGCAACGGCATCCACGCCAACATCGTCGCCCCTGGCCTCGTCGTCACCGACATGGGCTCGAAGCTGGTGAAGGCGAAACTCGGCCTCGACGACATCTCCGAGCTCGACGGCGACCAGCCCTTCGGCCGGCTCTGCCGCCCCGAGGACATCGGCCGCACGGTCCGCTTCCTCGCCTCCCCCGCGACGACGATGGTCACCGGCCAGCGCCTGGTGGTCGACGGCGGCACCGACGCCTCGCCGACCGGCTGACGACGCCCCCGCCGGACGGTGCGTTCGCACTTCTGACCGCTATGCGGTCATTTCTGCGAACGCACCAGGGAGGGGTGACGATTCGGGGGCGGGGTGGCCGGGGTCGGGAGAGACGGGCGCGTTCCCAGGGCCGATCCCGCGCTGCGTGAATTGACCGTGCCATAGGACGCCTGAAGGGTGGTCACGAGTTTGTAAACGTGGAGGAACCCCGCGACAGGTGACGGCTTCGTCGATTCGCCGTGACGTTCCCGGCGGCTTTCCCACGCCACGCAGTCTTGAGGCACCTCAGGAGAAATCGGGGCGGCGCTTCTCCATGAAAGCGGTCACGCCCTCGCGCGCGTCGGCGCCGGCGGCGACGCCGAGGAAGAGGTCGCGCTCCTGCGCGAGGCCCTGGTCGAGCGGCTCG
>MKSH01000269.1:2528-2970 GCA_001898095.1 Solirubrobacterales bacterium 70-9
CCGCGGCCGACGCGGCGCGGCAGCCGCTGGGTGCCGCCGGCGCCGGGAATCAGGCCGAGGGTGATCTCGGGCAGGCCGAGGCGGGCGCGGGGGTCGACCACGATCAGGTCGCAGAGCAGCGCCATCTCGAGGCCGCCGCCGGTGGCGTGGCCGGAGACTGCGACGACGATCGGGACCGGCAGCGCCGACCAGGCGCCGAAGACGTCGCGGGTCAGCCCCGCGTGGGCGGCCATCGTCTCGGTGTCGCCGAGGGCGCCGGCGAACTCGTTCAGGTCGGCCCCGGCGAGGAAGGTACGCTCCCCCGCCCCGGTCAGGATCACCGCCCGCACCGTGTCCGAACCGACGATCTGCGCGGCGGCCTCGCCGAGTGCCTCGATCACTGCGTCGCCGAGCGCGTTCACGGGCGGGTTGTCGACGCGAACGGTCGCGATCGCGTCCTCGA
>MKSH01000269.1:3019-5817 GCA_001898095.1 Solirubrobacterales bacterium 70-9
GCCGTCGGAGAGTGGGCTGAGGCGGTCACGATCGGTGACCTGCTGCTGCGCCAGGCGGCGGCGACGCCGGACGCCGACGCGCTCGTCCTCCCCGCCGAACGTCGCACCTACGCCGAGCTGGCGGCCGAGAGCGAAGCGATAGCCCGCGGCCTGATCGCCCTCGGGACGCGGCCCGGCGACCGGGTCGGCTACCTGATGAACAACAGCCCCGAGACGGTGGCGGCGCTGTTCGGGATCGCCCTCGCGGGCGCCGCGATCGTCCCGATCAACACCCGCTACCGCACCCGCGAGCTGCCCTTCATCCTCAGCGACGCGCGCCTGCGCACGGTCCTCACCAGCGACCGCAGCGACGAGTACGTCGACCTCTTCGGCCTGCTCGACGAATCGTTCGCCGGGCTCGCCGACGCCGCCGACCCGCGCGAACTGCGGCTCGCCGACGCACCCGAGCTGCGCTCGGTGGTGATGCTGGGCGAGCGCCGCGCCCCCGGCGCCCTGCCCGCCGCCGACTTCTACGCCGCCGCGGCCACGGTCGACGAGGCGACCCTGCGCGAGCGCCGGCTCGGGATCCGCGTCGGCTCCACCGCGATGCTGCTCTTCACCTCGGGGACGACCTCGCAGCCGCGCGCCTGCCGACTCGCCCACGAGGCGCTGGTCCGCAACTGGTCGAGCATCGCCGCCGCCTTCGGCATGCAGCCGGGCGAGGGCCTCTGGGCGCCGGGGCCGATGTTCCACCTGGGCGCGATCGGGCCGATCCTGCTCAGCGTCGCGAGCGGCGCGGCGCTCCTCACCGACACCTACTTCGAGCCCGGCCGGGCGCTGGCGATGCTCGACCGCGAGCGGCCCGCGATCCTCTACCCCGCCTATCCGCCGATCACGATGGGGATTCTGACCCACCCCGACTTCGCCGCTGTCGACCTCTCCCCCGCGCGGGTGATCCTGAACGTCGGCCCGGCCGAGGTCCTGCGCCAGATCCAGGCGACGCTGCCCGCCGCCACCCTGGTCTCGATGTACGCGCTGACCGAGTCCGGCGGCGCCGCCACGCTGACCGCGCTCGAGGACGATCTCGACACCCGGGTCACCACCTGCGGCCGTCCCCACCCGGGCGTCCAGGTGCGGATCGTCGAGCCCGAGACCCGCGCGCCGCTGCCCGGCGGGGAGGTCGGCGAGATCTGCGTGCGCGGGGTCAGCATCTGCGACGGCTACGAGAACGACCCGGGCAAGAACGCCGCCGCCTTCGACGCCGAGGGCTGGCTGCACACCGGCGACCGCGGCCGGCTCGACCGCAGCGGCCGGGTGATCTTCCTCGGCCGGCTGAAGGAGACGATCAAGGTCGGCGGCGAGAACGTGGCCGAGGTGGAGATCGAGTCCCACCTCTCCACCCACCCGGCGGTGAAGCTGGTCCAGGTGGTCGGCGCCCCCGACGAGCGGCTGGACGAAATCCCCTTCGCCTTCGTCGAGCTGCGGCCCGGCGCCGAGGCCTCGGAGGAGGACATCCTCGCCCACTGCCGCGGCGCGATCGCGAGCTTCAAGACGCCGCGCCACGTCGAGTTCGTCACCGAGTGGCCGATGTCGGCCTCGAAGGTGCAGAAAGGCCGCCTGCGCGAGCGGGCCGCCGCGGCCGTCGAGGCGGGACGGGCGCATGCCTGAGGTCGCGATCGTCACCGGCGCCGGCCGCGGGATCGGCGCGGCCATAGCCCGCTCGCTGGCCGCCGCGGGCATCAAGGTCGGCGTCCTCGACCTCGACCCGACCGTCGCCGCGGAGGTGGCGACGGAGATCGACGGGCTCGCGATCGCCGCCGACGTCACCGATCTCGAGTCGCTCCAGGCCTCCTTCGAGAAGGTCGCGGCCGAGCTCGGCGACCCGACCGTGCTGGTCAACAACGCGGGCCTGATCAAACCCGGGATGCTGCACCGGATGAGCGACGCCGACTGGGACGTCGTCCACGCGGTCGGCTTGCGCGGCGCCTTCAACGCCCTGCGCGCGATCGCCCCGTACTTCCGGGTCCGCGACGAGCGCGGCCGTCGGGTCGTCAACATCGCCTCGATCTCCGGCATCGCCGGCAACGCTGGCGGCGCCAACTACGCGGCGGCGAAAGGCGGCGTGATCGCGTTGACCAAGTCGCTGGCGATCGAGTGGGCGCCGTTCGGGGTCACCGTCAACGCGGTCGCCCCGGGCGTGATCGACACCCGCCTCAGCGCCCCGCTCGAGCCGGGCCAGGAGGCCGAGGTCGGCATCCCCGCGGCGGCCCTGGAAGAGGTCATCTCCCGCGTCCCGCTCGGGCGCATCGGGACGCCCGAGGACGTCGCCGCCGCAGTCGACTACCTCGTCTCCCCCGGCGCCTCATACGTCACCGGGCAGGTGCTGGAAGTCCACGGCGGCCTGAGCCAGCTGGTCCCCAAGCTCTAGCTGCTCGATTCCACGCCCTGGGGCGGCGAATCCTGCGAACGACCGGCCCGGTGGCCGCGCCGGCGCCCGAGGAGAGGGACGCGGCCGTCTCGGCCACGGACCTGGCAGGCTGTGGCCGTAGCCAAGACGACCGGGGGTTTCGGGGGGGGAGGAAGAGGGACGAAGGTGTGCCGAACTCCCATCATCTCGTGAGGGAGACGCCGGGAACGTCACTCTTTCTCCCAGGCTCTTCCGACGTTACGAACACGTGACCGCCCTTTGACCCTCCTATAGGGGGCCAAAATCACTCAGCGCGTCCAG
Organism: Solirubrobacterales bacterium 70-9; assembly: GCA_001898095.1. Lineage (GTDB taxonomy): Bacteria > Actinomycetota > Thermoleophilia > Solirubrobacterales > 70-9 > VAYN01. The sequence continues at coordinate 5,727 of MKSH01000269.1, forward strand.
TGACTCCGCAAAAGGCCCTCCGGAGGCCCGGAACCTGTGACGTTCCCGGCCTCTTCATCAACGATCGGGGCTCTTGGATCCCCGTTGCATG
>MKSH01000270.1:0-2331 GCA_001898095.1 Solirubrobacterales bacterium 70-9
AGTTTCTGCGGGTCGGGCATCTTGCCGTTCGCCATCGAGCGCATCATCACCCGCATCTGGTCGAACTGTTTGACCAGCGCCCGCACCTCCTGCACCCGCGTCCCCGAGCCGTCGGCGATCCGTTTGCGCCGCTTGCCCTTGATCAGGGTCGGATCGTGACGCTCGGCCGGGGTCATCGAGAGGATGATCGCCTCGGTCCGGTCGAGCTGGCGCTCGTCGATGTTCGCGTTCTTCAGCTCTTTCATCGCGCCCATGCCGGGCAGCATCCCGATGATCCCGCTGAGCGGACCCATTTTCCGGACTTGTTTCATCTGCGTGAGGAAGTCCTCCAGCGTGAACTGATCCTTTTTGAGTTTTTCCTCGAGTTCTTCGGCGGACTTCTCGTCGACCTGCGATTCGGCTTTCTCGATCAGGCTGAGGACGTCGCCCATGCCGAGGATCCGCTGCGCCATGCGGTCCGGGTGGAACTTGTCGAAGTCCTCGATTTTCTCGCCGGTCGAGGCGAACATGATCGGCTTGCCGGTGACCGCTTTGACCGAGAGCGCGGCGCCGCCGCGGGCGTCGCCGTCGAGCTTGGTCATCACCACGCCGTCGAACTCGGCCGCCTCGGCGAAGGATTCGGCGACCCCGACCGCGTCCTGACCGGTCATCGCGTCGACCACCAGCAGCACGTCGTCGGGCTTCGTCTTGTCGCGGATCCGCGACAGCTCCTTCATCAGGTCCTGGTCGATGTGGAGGCGGCCCGCGGTATCGATGATGAGGAAGTCGCGGCGCTCCTCGCGGGCGCGCTCGAGCGCCCAGGTGGCGATGTCGACCGGGTCGGCATCGGTGCCTTTCTCGTAGACGTGGGCACCGGCGCGGTGGCCCATCGTGATCAGCTGGTCGACCGCCGCGGGGCGGTAGACGTCGCAGGCAGCCAGCGCCACATCTTTGCGCTGCTTTTTGAAGAACTGCGCAAGCTTCGCGCAGGCGGTCGTCTTACCGGAGCCCTGCAGGCCCGCCATCAGGATCACGGTCGGACCGGAGTTGGCGATCGCCAGGTCGACGCCCTCGCCGCCCATCAGGTCGGCCAGCTCCTCGTTGACGATTTTGACCACCTGCTGGCCGGGATCGAGGCTGTCCATCACCTCGGCGCCGAGGCAGCGTTCTTTCAGCGTCTTCGTGAACGCTTTGACGACTTTGAAGTTGACGTCCGCCTCCAGCAGCGCGAGCCGGATGTCGCGCATCGCCGAATCGATGTCGGACTCGCTCAGCTTGCCCCGCGAGCGGACGTCGGAAAGGGTCGACTGGAGGCGGTCGGAAAGCTGGTCGAACATCAGATCAGGCTACTCCCCGAGCAGGGCGGCGGCGTACTCGGGCGGGTCGAAGGGACGCAGATCCTCGAGTTTCTCCCCGATCCCGATCAGCTTCACCGGGATGCCGAGTTCGGAGGCGATCGCCAGCGCGATGCCGCCCTTCGCGGTGCCGTCGAGCTTCGTCAGCACCACCCCGTCCACCTGGACAGCTTCCGAGAACACCTTCGCCTGGCGCAGCCCGTTCTGGCCGGTGGTCGCGTCGATCGAGATCAGCGTCTCGTGCGGGGCGTCGGGGATCAGTTTGCCGATCACCCGGCGCACCTTGGCGAGCTCCTCCATCAGGTTGTCCTGGGTGTGGAGGCGGCCGGCGGTGTCGACGATCACCACGTCGGCGTTGCGCGCGACCGCGGCCGAGACCGCGTCGTAGGCAACCGAACCGGGGTCCGCCCCGGCCTGGCCGCGGACCAGCTCGGCGCCCGCCCGTTTCGCCCACTCGGCGAGCTGCTCGGCGGCGGCGGCACGGTAGGTGTCCCCCGCCCCCATCACCACCGAGAGGCCGAATTCTTTCGAGAGGTGCCAGGCGATCTTGCCGATCGTCGTCGTCTTGCCGGTGCCGTTGACGCCGACCATCATCAGCACCGCGGGCTGCGCCGAGAGGTCGATCTTCGCGCGGGCGGTCGAGGCCACCTCGGCGAGCATCTCGATCAGCCGGTCGCGGATCGCCGGGCCCTCGGCGGGTACGGCGCCGGAGTCGACCTCGTGCTCGAGTCTTTCCACCACCGCGGCGGTGGTCGGGGCGCCGACATCGGCGAGGATCAGCGCCTCCTCCAGGAGTTCCCAGGTTTCGTCGTCGATCTTCTCGAAGACCGAGGCGCTGATCTCCTCCTGCAGGGCCTGGCGCGATTTCGAGAGGCTCTCGCGCAGGCGCCGGAAGACGCCGCGTTTGCGCTCCGGCTCAGCCTCTTCGGGCGGCTCGACGTTCGCGGGCTCGCGCGAACCGAGGTCGATCATCTCCTGCCAGCTGGTCGCCATCGCC
>MKSH01000270.1:2384-3900 GCA_001898095.1 Solirubrobacterales bacterium 70-9
TCGGCCAGCAGGCCGAAGCTGACGCCGCCGTTGTAGGAGAGGATCGCGATCGCCAGGCCGTGCCGGCGGGCGAGGAAGCCGACCGGGTGGATCGCGACCAGCTCGCGCCCCAGCGCGTAGAAGGGGATCTGCGGGCCGGGGAAGTTCGTCACCAGCAGGTTGAAGAGGCGGGTGGAGAAGTTGATCGCCGCGGTCGGCCCGAGCAGGACCGGCGGGGCGAAGTCGCGGAACCAATCGTTCAGGCCCCAGATCGCTTCCGCGCCGAGCGGCTGCTTGGAGGCCTTGAGGTCGTCCATCGCGGTCGAGATCAGCCGCAGCCGCTCCTCCGGCGTGTCGGTGCCGATCGGCAGCGGCCCCCGCATCGCGGTCAGTTTGTTCCCCAGCTCGCCGTGCTCGTCGATCGTCCGGATCGAGACCGGGACCAGGGCTTTCAGCTCGACACCGTCGGTGGCGACCTCCTCCTCGGCCAACCAGCCGCGCAGGGCACCGGTGGCAACGGCAAGCGAGACGTCGTTGACGGTGCCGCCGAGCGCGTTCTTGATCCGTTTGAACTCGGCCAGCTCGAAGGTCGCCCAGCAGAAGTCGCGGCCGGGACCGACGCCGGCCGGGTTGATCGGCACCTTCGGCGCCGGGCGCAGCAGGTTCCAGGTGACCTCCCAGAGACCGATCAGCCCGTCGCCGGTGCGGCGCGAGGCGGCGGCGGGATCGCGGGCCGCCCCGCTCAACCAGCGCAGGCAGCGGCGGAAGGTGGCGGCGACGCCGGTCACGGCGCGGACGGCGAGACCGACGCTGGTCGGCGAACGGCGTGGGCGCCAAGGCTGTTCGGGCGCCGGCGGCCCTGCCGTCGGCTCGACCTCGAAGAGGAGCATCCCGATGTCCACCGCGGAGATCCCGTCGGCCATCGCGTGGTGGGTCTTGTAGACGACGGCGAAGCGCGCCTCGCCGAAGCCGTCGACCAAGGTCAGCTCCCAGAGCGGCTTGCGACGGTCGAGCGGCGGCGAGAGCAGCCGCCCGGCGAGCGCCTGCAACTCGGCATCGGTACCTGGTGCGGGCAGCGTCGCGCGGGAGACGTGGCGGCGTACGTCGAAGATCTCGTCGTCGACCCAGAACGGCGTCCCCAGTCCCAGCGGCGGTGTCAGCAGCCGCTGGCGCAGCCGCGGCAGCAAGTGCAGCCGCGAGCGGATCAGGGCGAGGAACTCGTCCTCGGTCGGCGGCAGCCCGTCGAAGACCAGGATGGCCCCGATCGCCATGTGGGCGTTGTCCTTCTCGTTGGCGAGGAACGACGTGTCGAACGCCGACAGCCGATCCATATGACGCTGAGCCATCTCTCCTCCTCAGAAGGAGCCTAGACCCGTGCTTGCGCGACCGTTTGCGAAGGCCTTGTTAAGGCCTTCTTCGGCGCGCGGTCGGGAAAGGGGACGGCGGAGATCCGAGGCGCCGGCGGCGGGGGACGGCGCGCTTCGCGGCGCCTGCGGCGGGGGACGGTCGCGTCCCGGGCGTCTCGCGGGGGTCCGGG
>MKSH01000270.1:3950-5927 GCA_001898095.1 Solirubrobacterales bacterium 70-9
GGGCGGAAAAGGTCGAGTTCGGTGGATCCGGGCCCTTATGGGGGACCGGATACACCGAGGCATCGCGCTCTCGACTTTCACCCTGCCAGGGCAGGGTGAAAGTCGAGATCGCGATCGGACCTCCTTAGGGAACCCGGAGTTCCGCACCGGACCCGCGCAGATCGTCGCGGACCTCCGCCGTGACCCTCGCGGGACGCGCGCCCTCGCCCTCCCCCCGGGACCCGGCCCTCCCGGAGGCGGTCACAGCCTGCCCGGACCGCCTACGAGAGGGCCGCGTCCCTTCCCCGTCCCTTGCCGTCCCCCGCCGTTCCTCCCCCGCCGAAGCGGCCGAAGCGCTAGGCGACGGCGGAGAGGGTGCTGCCGCCTTCTTCGCCCTCACCGTCGGCGGCGCCGTCGTCTTCTTCTTCGCGGGCGTCGCGGGGGAGCTTGCGGCTGACGACTTTGGTCACCCCGTCGCCACCCATGGTGACGCCGTAGAGGACGTCGGCGGCGTCCATGGTGCGTTTCTGGTGGGTGACGATGACGAATTGGGCGCGGTCGGAGAAGCGGCGGATCAGCTGCAGGAAGCGGTCGATGTTGGCGTCGTCGAGGGCAGCCTCGACCTCGTCCAGGATGTAGAAGGGGCACGGGCGGGCGAGGAAGACGGCGAAGACGAAGGCGAGGGCGACCAGCGACTTCTCGCCGCCCGACATCAGCGACAGTTTGCGGGTCGACTTGCCCGCCGGGTTGACCTCGATCTCGACCCCGAACTCGTCCCGTTCTTCCTGCTCCTCCTCGTCGGGCTCGGGCTCCGGCGCCTCGCCATCCTCGCCCTCGGCGGCGGGGGTCTGCTCCTCGTCGCGCACCGCCCGCAGGTTCACCCGGCGCAGCCGGCCACGGCCGCCCGGAAAGAGGTGTTCGACCATCTCCTCGAAGTTCGTCGCCGTCGCCTCGAAGGTCTCGTCGAAGGCGCGCTCGATCTCGTCGTCGATCTCGCGGATCAGCGACTCCAGCTCGCGCATCGCCCGCTCGGTGTCCTCGCGCTGCGCCTGCAGCTGTTCGACGTGCTCCGACGCCTCTTCGTATTCGCGCTCGGCCAGCGGGTTGACCGGGCCGATCTGGGCGCGCCGGCGGTCGAGGCGCTCAAGCCGGCGGTCGATGTCGGCGCGCTCCTCGTCGGACATCGCGGCCTCGGCCTGCTCGACCTCTTCGCCGAGCTTCTCGACGATCACGGCCATCTCGCGCTCGGCCTCGGCGCGGCGGTCGCCCAGGTGGGCGGCCTCGACCTCGGCCTGAGTCAGTTCCTCCGAGACCGAGCGCATCTGGCCCTGCAGCTCGAACTCGGCTTTCGTGCAAGCCCGCAGCTCGTCGGCGATCTCGTCGCCGTCGCCCTCGTTGCCGACCACGGTCGACTCGGTCCGCTCGACCCGGGCGCGGATCGCGTTGGCCGCCGCCTCGACCGCGCCGAGCGCCGCCCGCACGTCGTCGAGCAGTTCCTCACCACCCGCCATCCGCGCCCGCATCTTCTCCCGGTGGCGCTCACCGAGCAGGCCCTCGGCGCGGCGCGCGTGACGGATCGCCCGTTCGCTGCCCGCCCGGACCTCGCCCAGAGCGTGCTCGCGGGCGGTCTCCGAGGCGTCGTCGGAGCGCGCCGTCGCCAGACCTTCGAGCGCGCCCTTCAGCCCCGCGTCGACCTCGCCGAGCTCCTCTTCCAGTTTCCGCGCCCGCTGGCCCGGCGCGCTGCCGCCGCTGACGTCGAGGGTCAACGGCCCGAGCTCGGCCCGCAGCGCCTCCAGGCGCGCCTCGACCTCGCCCTCCGAGCGCGCGAGCCCCGCCACCCGCACCGCGACCCGCTCCGACTCACCCCGCAGCTTGGTCAGGAGGCCCCAGGCCTGGGTCCGCGCCCGGTCGCGCTCGGCGAAGCGCTCCTCGGCGGCGGAGCGCCGTTTGCTCACCTCGGCCAGCTGCTCCTCGAGCTTGCCCCGCTTCTCCCTGGCC
>MKSH01000270.1:6044-6297 GCA_001898095.1 Solirubrobacterales bacterium 70-9
GCCTGCGCCTGCCGTTTCAGCGGCCGCAGCCGCGCCCGTGCCTCGCGCTCGACGTCGAGGGCGCGGTCGAGGTTGTCGCGCGTCCCGCGTAGCTTCAGTTCGGCCCGCCGGCGGCGTTTGCGGTGCTTGCCGAGGCCCGCGGCCTCCTCGATCAGCAGGCGCCGCTCGCGCGGCTTCGAGTGGATGATCGACTCGACCCGGCCCTGGCTGATCACCGAGTGCATCTCGCGGCCGAGGTTGGTGTCGGAGAGGA
>MKSH01000270.1:6363-6729 GCA_001898095.1 Solirubrobacterales bacterium 70-9
CACGGCGCAGACCGTTCCGTGGCCAACGTCCACGCGCGTCGCGGCTTGGTCGAGCGCGACGGGAGCCGGCGTGGGATGCCAGTCATCGTCGACCACCGCAGGGTCGACCTCGAGCCCTAGCTGGGCGTATCGGTTGTCGCCCCAACACTGGACCCCGCCGTCCGAGAGCCGCGCGCACGTCGTCGAGCCCGCGGCGCTGATCTGCGTCACGGAGCCGAGGCCGACGACCGTTCCGACCTTGATCGCTCCGCCATCGAGCGCACTCGCGTTGCCCGCTGCGCCGCCGAGCGCACCCAAGAAATCGGCTCCCCAGCAGCGAACAGTGCTGTCGCTCATCCGAGCGCAGAAGTGCTTCTCCCCTGCGAC
>MKSH01000271.1:0-412 GCA_001898095.1 Solirubrobacterales bacterium 70-9
CCGCGCTCGTCTACCTGATCATCCACGGCAACGACATGCGCGAACGGACGCTGCGCGCCCAGGCGGAAGCCAAACACGCCGCCGACGACTACATCCGCGCCGCCGCCCACACCTCGGCTGCCGACGAACTCCACAAACTGCACGAACTGGTGGAAAAAGGCGCGCTCACCGACGCGGAGTACGAGAAGGCGAAAGCCAAACTTCTCGCCGCCTGAGGCGAGCAGTCCGGCTCAACCCGAGCTGAACTGCTCGCCGCCTAGGCGGGCATCTCAGCTCAACGCAAGCTACCCGGCCGCCCGCGTCGGCCACCGCACGATCCGGAGGCTCCCTCCGGGCCGATCCTCCGCGCCCGCTAATCTGAATTCTTAGTAAATGCTTGGAGCGGAAAGGATCTGCGGTGCCCGGTTTCGTA
>MKSH01000271.1:478-2881 GCA_001898095.1 Solirubrobacterales bacterium 70-9
GACCGCCGGCTCGGCTGGCGTGAGGCCTTCGACGTCGGCGTGGTCGAGGAGAGCGCCAACGTCTTCCTCCCCAGCGGCGGCAGCGGCGGCCTGGCGCTCGGCGCCGTGATCCTGATCCGTTCGGGGATCCCGACCGCCTTCGCGGTCAGCCGCTCGGCGGTGCTCTTCCTGGTCACCAGCGCGGTCAGCGGCTTCGCCCTCGTCCTCTTCGGCACGCTGGGTGCGATCGGCCTGGTGACCGGCCACGCCTCGCTCGCCCTCACCCTGATCCCGGCGGCGATCGCGGCGCTGATCATCGCCGCGATCATCGTCCTCCCCCGCGCCGTGCCGCAGATCGACGGCGAGCGCGGCGGCAAGATCCGCCACGGCGCCGCGGCCGCGCAGGCCTGGCTGCGCGAGGCGGTCGACACCAGCGTCGGGCTCGTCGTCACCCGGCGCGAAATGCTGCTGATCCTCGGGGCGATCGGCTACTACGGCTTCGACGTCGCCTCGATGGGGGCGGCCTTCGAGGCGCTCGGCGGCGGCGCGCCGGCGCTCTCGCTCTTCGTCCTCGCCTACACGATCGGCCATGCCGGGGCGATCGTGCCGCTGCCGGGCAGCGCCGAGGGCGGCCTGGTCGGCGCCTTCACCCTCTACGGCACCGCGCTCAGCCTCAGCGCCGGCGGCATCCTGCTCTACCGGACCTTCCACGCCGGCGTGCCGTTCCTGCTCGGCGCGCTCGGGATCGCCGACATGAGCCGTCGTGGCCGCCGCCCGGTAACCGGAACTTCACAGCGCGAGAACAGCTTGTCCACATCGGAGGACGACTCCCCCTCGTACGTTGGCGACGCAGTCTCGTCCAACAACTGAAAAAGGGGAGTAATGAAACGCAAGCACCTCACGGTCGTGGTGACGGCCGTGTTCGCTCTCACGGCGATCGTCACCGCGACGGCTGCCATCGCCGGTTCCGGACGTCAGACCCCGACCGAAAGGGCGGTGGCGGCGGCACTGAAGGCGAAGAAGCCGAAGAACGTGATCTTCCTGCTCGGTGACGGCATGGGCACCCAGGAGATCACCGGCGCCCGTTACTACCAGGGCGTCGCCAACCCGCTCAACGTCGACCGGATGGCGTTCACCGGCTTCGACACCACCTGGTCGGTGAAGCCGGGCGAAGGCCCGACGTACCTCCCTGACTACGACCCCGACTCGGCCTCCACCGGCTCCGCCTGGGCGACCGGTCAGAAAACCATCGACGAGCGGATCTCCCAGGGCCCGAGCACGGCGATCGACGTGCCCGGCAAAAACCTGCGGACGCTGCTCGAGATCGCCCAGTCGGAAGGCAAGAAGGTCGGCGACGTCTCGACCGCCGAGATCACCGACGCCACCCCGGCAGTGCTCGCCTCGCACATCTCCCTGCGCGGCTGCCAGGGCCCGCAGAACATGGGCTCCTGCCCGCTGGAGACGAAGGGCGAAGGCGGCCTCGGCTCGATCGCCGAGCAGGAGGTCGATCACAAGGTCGACGTGCTCCTCGGTGGCGGGCGCGCCCGCTTCACCGCCAAAGTCGACAGCGGTCCGTACGCCGGCAAAACGGTGGTCGAAGAGGCCGCCGCGCAGGGCTACCGCTACGTGACCGACGCCGATGGACTCTCCTCCGTGGGCGCGGGCAGACCGGTGCTCGGCCTGTTCAACGACAGCAACATGTCGCTGGAGTGGACCGGTCCGGCCGCCGCGCTGGGCAAGGGCAACGCGCCGGAAGCGTGCAAAGAAGGTCAGCGGCCGAGCAACGAGCCGAGCCTGGCGGCGATGACGCGGCGGGCGATCGACCTGCTCGAAAACAAGAACACCAAGGGGTTCTTCCTGCAGGTCGAGGGAGCCTCGATCGACAAGCAGGACCACGCCACCAACGCCTGCGGCCAGCTCGGCGAGACCGTCGCCTTCGACCGCGCCATCGGCGTCGCCCTCGACTACCAGGAAGATCATCCGGAAACGCTGGTCGTCGTCACCGCCGACCACTCGCACACCAGCCAGATCGTCGGTGAGGACTCGACCGGGACGGGCCTCCCGACCGGTTACTCGACCAACCTGACGACGAAGGACGGGCAGACGCTGAGCCTGACCTACGGCACGGCCGGCTACGAAGCGGGCAAAGCACCCGCCGCGGTGCCACCGAGCCAACAGCACACCGGTGCCGCGGTGCCGGTCTGGGCCTCCGGCCCGGGCAGCCTCGCGGTGCTCGGCACCAACGATCACACCGATCTGTTCAGCACCCTCCAGGGCCTCAGATGACCCTGGGCCGACCGCTCTACTGATCGACGGAAACGCGGGCGGCGGCGGCCAAGGGGCCCCGTCGCCCGCGGTGCTTCGGGCGCGGCCGCGGTTCGATCAGCCAGGCGAGCAGGGCCGAAGCCGCGATGCAGAAGCCGA
>MKSH01000271.1:2887-4422 GCA_001898095.1 Solirubrobacterales bacterium 70-9
GCCGACGAAGTTCGAGGTGATGTAGGCGGTGGTGACGCGGCCGGCAGTCTTGCGGCCGAGCGCGTAGATCGCGCCCTGGCTGAGCACGTTCTGCCCCTGGACGCCGAAGTCGAGCAGCAGCAGGCCGAGCAGGATCGCCGCGACGCTGTGGCGGCCGAGGTAGAAGACCGGCCAGCTGAGCAGGACCGCTGCGAGGACGGCACCGGTGGCGACGCGACCGTGGCCGTCGTCGTGCAGGCGGCCCATGCGCACCGCCGCGAAGGCGCCCGCCAGCCCGGCGAGGCCGAAGAGGCCGATGGTCGACTCGCCGAAGTCGAAGGGCGGGTCGGAGAGCAGGAAGGTGAGGGTGGTCCAGACGAGGCTGAAGCCGGCGTAGCCGCAGGCGCCGAAGAGCATCCGCCGGCGCAGCACGGGCTCGCGGCGGATCAGCTCGCCGATGCTGGCGAGCAGGGCGCGATAGCGGAGCTCGGTCGCCGGGCGGCGCTCCGGCATCGCCCGCCACAGCGCCACCGCCAGCGCTGCCATGCCGACCGCGGCGAAGGCGAAGACGGCGCGCCAGTCCCAGACCCCGGCGAGCAGGCCGGAGAGCGTGCGGGCGAGGAGGACGCCGGTCAAGAGGCCGCTCATCACCATGCCGACGACGTGCCCGCGTTCGTGGTCAGGGGCGAGGGTCGAGGCGAAGGGGACGAGCACCTGGGCGACCACCGAGGTCGCCGACGCGACCCCCATCGCCAGCACCAGTACCGCGAACTGCGGCGCCGCGGCGGCGCCCGCCAAGGCCACACAGGTGATCGCCAGCAGCGTGGCGACGAGCATGCGCCGGTCGACCAGGTCGCTGAGCGGGGCGATGAAGACGAGCCCGAGGCCATAGGCGACCTGCGACACGGTGACCAGCAGCCCCGCGGTCCCGTCAGAGACCCCGAACTGCTGCGCGATCACCTCGAGCAGCGGCTGCGCGTAGTAGAGATTGGCGACGGTCGCGCCGCACCCGACCGCGAGCAGCGCGATCAGCCTGCGGTCGACCGGCTTCGCATCGGACGGCACGTGGAGAAACTACGCAGTGCCGCAGGTCGGCAGCGTGCGATGCCTCACCTCACACGGGCGGGACGGGAGCAAACCCCCGAGACGGGTGGGTTCGCGAGGCCTGCTGCGGGCCGGCGGGGTTCGGGGGCCCTGCGGCGGGGACGGCGGGCTGCGGGACCGGTCGATTGGGGACGGTCCCGTCCTGGGACGCGAGGCTTCCGGGGGGAAGTGCGCGGGGTCGGTGCGCCCGCGGGGGAAGACGTCACCCCTCCGCGACGCCGACCCGGGTGCGTTCGCCGAGCGTGCACTTGAACACACCCTGGTGTGCTCAAGTGCACGCTCGGGCAGGGGCCTGTCACGGAAGGCTCACGTCTCCTCGCCCTCGTCACGGATCTCCGCCGGGACCCGCGCGGGACGCGCACCCTCGCCTCTCCCCACGGGACCCGGCCCTCTCGTAGGCGGTCACAGCCTGCCCGGACCGCCTACGAGAGGGCCGGGTCCCTTACCTCGTC
>MKSH01000272.1:0-7129 GCA_001898095.1 Solirubrobacterales bacterium 70-9
TTCTGCCCGACGAGGAGATCGAGCGGCGGATGGCCGGATACGAGCCGCCCGAGCCTGTCGACCACATCGGCGTGATGGCGAAGTACGCGGCGAGTCCCCTCGTGGATCACCTTCACCACCGGTGCCAGGCAGTTGGTGGTGCAGGAGGCTGCGGTGAGGATGTCGTGCCGGGCCAGCTCCGCCGGATCGTCGTTGACGCCGACCACCACGTTCAGCGCGCCTGCCTCTTTCACCGGTGCCGCCACCACGACCTTGCGAACACCCTGCTCGAGGTAGGGGGCGAGGGAGTCGATGGTGCGGAACCTGCCGGAGCACTCGAGGACCAGGTCGATGCCCGTCCAGTCGACCTCGGCGGGGGAGGCGCCCGAGGTGAAGGCGATCTCCTGCCCGTCGACCTGGAGCGAGTCGCCGGCCCCCTCGGTTTCGCCCGACCAGCGGCCGTGTACGGAGTCGAACTTCAGCAGGTGGGCGGCGGTCTCGGCGTCCCCGGCGATCTCGTTCACATGGACGAACTCGAGGTCCGTCCGATCCCAGGCGGCGCGCAGGGCGAGACGCCCCATCCGACCGAATCCGTTGATGGCGACGCGCATGCTCATACCCTTCCTCCTCTCGCCCGTCCGGCGGCCTGCGCCTTCTCGGCGGACTCGCATTTTCCACATCGCACACGCCGTGCGAGCGGTTCCACCGGCACCTGCCGCGCGATCGGCGCCATCACCGTCAGAGTCTCCCCGCCTTCGTTGAGATGGGTGCCGCAGAGCCCGGCACCACAGCGTCCGCAGACGGCGATCGCCGCAGTGGTCTTGGCGGCCTCAGCGCACTCCAGGCAATTCATCCGACGCCCTCCGGTCCGTCCAGTTCGACGAGAAGGCCGTCGACCCGGCGGGCGATGTCGTCGCGCAGCCCTCGGACCTCCTCGATCGACATCTCGGCGGGATCTTGGAGGTCCCAGTCGACGTAGCGCTTGCCGGGGATGTAGGGGCATTCGTCGCCGCAGCCCATCGTCACGACCACGTCGGCACGCTCGGCCATCTCACGGGTCAGTAGTTGCGGGCGACGGCCGGCAAGGTCGATCCCGATCTCGGCCATCGCCTCGACCACGGTGGGGTGGAGCCGCTCCGCCGGCTGGGTCCCCGCCGCCTCGGCTTCGTGACGACCGTCGGCGGCGCGTTCGAAGAGGGCACGGCTCATCTGCGATCGACCCGCGTTGTGGAGGCAGACGAAGAGTGCGTTGGCCATCAGCTGGCTCCCACCGGCTCGGGCGAGGGTCCGAACCATCGGCCCCGCAGCCAAAGCGACACATAGACGAGGCCGACCAGGACCGGGACCTCGATCAGCGGGCCGACGACTCCCGCCAGCGCCTCACCGGAGGTCGCGCCGAAGACCCCGATCGCCACCGCGATCGCCAGCTCGAAGTTGTTCGAGGCAGCGGTCAGGGCGAGGGTCGCGGTGCGCGGGTAGCCGTAGCCCGAGGCCCGTCCCCAGCCGAAGGCGATGGCGAACATCAGGGCGAAGTAGATGAGGAGCGGGACGGCGATCCGCACCACGTCCAGCGGATGGCCGGTGATCTGGTGGCCCTGGAGGGCGAAGAGCAGGACGATCGTGAAGAGGAGGCCGTAGAGCGTGATCGGCCCGATCCGCGGCAGGAAGGTGCCCTCGTACCAGTCGCGCCCTTTGCGCCGCAGGCCGATCACCCGGGTCAGGTAGCCGGCGGCGAGCGGGATGCCGAGGAAGATCAGGACGGTGCGCGCGACCTCCCAGATACCGACCGAGAAGCCTTCGGTGTCGAGGCCGAGCCAGCCCGGCAGGACGGTCAGGTAGAACCAGCCGAGCAGCGAGTAGGCGACGATCTGGAAGATCGAGTTGATCGCCACCAAGACTGCCGTCGCCTCGCGGTCGGCGCAGGCGAGCTCACTCCAGATGAGGACCATCGCGATGCAGCGGGCGAGGCCGACGACGATCAGGCCGGTCCGGTATTCGGGGTCGTGTGGGAGGAGCAGCCAGGCGAGGGCGAACATCAGCAGCGGCCCGATCACCCAGTTGAGGACGAGCGAGGACACGAAGAGGCCCCGCTCGGCCCGGAGGCGCCCGAGCTCCTCGTAGCGCACCCTGGCGAGGACCGGATACATCATCAGCAGCAGCCCGATCGCGATCGGCAGCGAGGTGCCGCCGATCGCCACCGCCGACAGCGCGCTCTCGAGGCCGGGGATCAGGGCGCCGAGCCCGAGCCCGACGCCCATCGCCACCCCGATCCAGAGGGGCAGCCAGCGATCGAGGGTCGAGAGCTGCCGCACGACGGCCGGCGGGACAGTGCCCGCCGGCGCGCCGAGGGCCGCCGACTCCCGCTCGTCGCTGATCGCCGGCCCGGTCATGGTCCTAGAGCGCCCCGATCGCGGCGCGCGCGGCGCTCTTCACGGCCTTCGGCAGCGGCGCGATCTCGGCCGCTGCGCCGAGGTCACCACCGGGTCCGACCGCGTAGTTCAGGAACTGCTCGACGAAGCCCTTCTGCGGCGCGGCATGTGGGACGACCGCGTAACCGAAGGTCGCCAGGGGATAGGCCTTGGCGGCGCTCGCCGACGGGTCCGTGATGTCGAGCAGACCGCTCGGCGGTACCGACTCCACGCTCGCGCCGGCGGCGCTGAACGATTCGACGCTGGGCGACACGGATGCCCCGGAGGCATTTTCGATCGCCGCGACCTTCAGGCCTGCGGCCCCGGCATAGGTGGCGCTGACGTAGCCGATCGAGCCCTCGGCGGAGGTGATCGCGGAACCCACGCCTCTGTCACCGGCGGCCGTCGTGCCCGCCTTGAAGTGGGCGACCGAGACGCCACCCGACTTCTTGCCGGCGACCTTCGCCAGGTAGCTGGTGAAGGCCCAGCTCTGCCCGCTCGCTTCGCCGGGGTAGACGACGCTGATCTTCGTGGCCGGCAGCTTGGCCTTCGGGTTCAGGTCCTCGATCTTGGGGTCGTTCCACTTGCTGATCTTGCCGTTGAATATGGCGGCGAGGACCGGCCCGGAGAGGTTCAACTTGTTAATGCCCTTGAGCCGGTAGGCGACATCCACACCGGTCAGGTACCAGGGGATCTGCGCGCAGTCGTTACAGGCGGCCGCCTGTTCGGCCGAGAGCGGCGCGTCCACGGCGGCGAAGTCGATGGCGCGGGCGTCCAGTTTCTGCAGGCCCGCTTCGACGCCCGTCGGGCTGTAGGTGGTCGCGATCCCTTCCCTGATCAGGAAGCCGTTGGTCCAGTTGGGCATCACCCCGGCGGCGACGCTCGAGCCGGCGCCGGTGACGGCGGCGGAGGCGAGGGCGGCCGCCGACATGGAGAGCTGCGAGCGAGACGACCGAGACGATGAAAAGCCTTGCTGACCGCTTGCGGATCACGGACGATTTCCTTTCGATTAGTACCTCTCTATCTAACGGCCGCGATCCTACGCATTGACAAACGTGATTTCAATAGATATACGTAGATAGATGAGCATCGATATGGAGTTGGCACCCAAGACCAAGAGACCGCCCGGCGAACCGTGCTGCGAGCCGGTGGTCTATCCCGACGTCGAGCGCGAGCAGGCCGAGCGGATGGCGGCGATCGCCAAAGCACTCGGCGACCCCGTACGCCTGCAGCTGGTCGACGTGCTGAAGAAGCACGCAGGGAAAGTCTGCGTCTGCGAGCTGGTGCCGCTCTTCGACCTCTCCCAACCGACCGTCTCCCATCACCTCAAAAAGCTGCGGGATGCCGGGATCGTCGGCTCCGAGCGGCAGGGGCTATGGGCCTACTACTACGTGATCCCCGACGCCCTGAAGGAGTTTTCCGCATGGCTGAGCTGACCCAGTTGGAGACGACCGACGGCGCCGAGGCGTCGTGCTGTTCGACCGAGGCGCAGGCCACCTGCTGCGAGCCGAGCGACAAGGCGGCCTGTTGCGGCGAGGCGGCCGCCGGCGATAGCTGCGGCTGTGCGGCGGGCGACGCGACCACGGCCGATGCCGGCGATGTACGTGAGGCCGTCCGCGCCCGCTACGCCGCGGCGGCGACCTCCGTCGCCGAGGGAGGATCGTGCTGCGACTCAAACGCCGTGCTCACCGATGAGGAAGCCGCGGTCTTCGGCGCGGGCCTTTACGGCACCGATGGCGACGAGCTCCCCGACACCGCGACGATGGTGTCGCTCGGTTGCGGCAACCCGGCCGTGGTCGCCGCGCTTGAGGAGGGCGAAACGGTCCTCGACCTGGGGTCCGGCGGCGGCATCGACGTGCTGCTCTCCGCCAGACGGGTCGGCCCGACCGGCAAGGTGTACGGCCTCGACATGACCGACGAGATGCTGGCGCTCGCCCGCGAGAACCAGGAGAAGGCCGGAGTCGAGAACGTCGAGTGGCTGCGCGGTGAGATCGAGGCGATCCCGCTCCCCGCCGACACGGTCGACGTGGTGATCTCCAACTGCGTGATCAACCTCTCCGGCGACAAGCCGAAGGTGTTGGCCGAGGCGGCGCGCGTCCTGCGCCCCGGCGGCCGCTTCGCCGTCTCCGACGTGATCGCCGACGAGGACATGGATGACGCGACCAAACGAGACATGCGGCAGTTCACCGGCTGCATCGCGGGCGCCCTGAACCGGCGCGAGTTCGAGGAGGCCCTGTCGGCGGCAGGCCTCGTCGAGATCGAGATCAAGGAGACGCACCGCGTCCACGAGAAGGCCGGCTCGGCGATCGTCCGGGCTCGCAAGCCGCTCTAAGTTCGCACGCGAGCTTCCGGGTCTCTCGGCTCGATCTGGGCGATCATCAGGACGTAGCCGTCGGGGTCGATCACCCGCATCTCCTCGCTCGGCCCCGGCGTGCCGTCCTCGATCTCGCTGGTCTCGATGCCCGCGGCAAGCAGGCGTTTGCGTAGCGCGACGAGGTCGTGGGAGTAGAGGTAGAAGAGGACGCCTTGGCTCGCCGGCTCTATCGGATCGCCATCAAGCGTCAGCATCAGCTCGGCTCCCTCGCTCGAGACGGCCACCCAGACCGGGCGGCCCTTGAACTCGTGGGCGCTCGCGACGGCAAACCCGAGGTGTCGGTAGAAGTCGACGGAGCGGGCGACGTCATCGACGTGGACGAACGGGACGAGCCGGCTCACTCGGGGCGCCGACAGATCGGCATCATCCACCGCGCGCCATGGGCCGGGCGTTATCGGCGATCCCGATCCGACGCCCCGCATGAAGGAGAGCGCGGACGACCGATCGGCGCACCCTTTCATCTCGATGATCAGGTGATCCCGGAACGTGACGACGACGTAGGCGATCCCCTCGTCGAGTCGGCGATCGTCGTCGCGGAGCAACTCGGGGCGGAAGGCAACGAGTGCACGGTCCCCCTCAGGGATCAGCTCCTCGATCGTCCCACGCAGGCCGGTGTCCAGGTTGCGGGAGAAAACCTCGAGGATCTCCTCGCGGCCTTCGCAGTTCCACGGGCCATCGTGCACCGCCCGCCAAGCGGCATCGGGGTCGAGGGTCTCGGCGACCACCGAGAGGTCACCGACCTTCATCGCCTTCCAGGCCGCTTCCAGTAGCTCACGGTCAAGACTGTCGGCCATCTCCTGGATTGTCGCCGATTGGACGCTTGAGGCAATGCGGATCACGCCGGCCGATTCGCTCCCGACAAGCCTCGGAGAAATACACCCGTCGACTATCTTGTCTGCGCGACGGTGGCGAGGGGCTCGAACGGTGGGTAGATGAGCGCCTCCCTCCAACTCTGTGCCTTGTCGGCATCGCACGCCGCTCCGGCATGGGCTTGATCCCATGGCAACTGGCATGCGGAGTGGCCAACCTGTGGAGATGCTCGTAGTCTGGCGGCTCTCGCTCGAGACTCAGACTGCCTAGGGTTGGCGGAACATGGTCTCGGATGCGAGATCGGGGGCGCCGACCTCGTCATCGTTGGGGCAGTCGCCTCGACCAGGTGCCGACCGATCAGACCCACAGACGAACGGCTGCCTCGTCGCCGTCGTGGATCGCCACCTCCAGGGTCACGACGTTGCTCCATCACTCGGGACACGAGCATCGCGAGCTCCCTCCGGTAGTACTCGAACTCCTTGGGATTCGTGTCGGGATTCATCTCCCCCGCCGGGCTTCGGGATGGAGTGTTCGCCTCGGGGGAGCCGCTGATCGGCGGGAGTGTCTCTTCCGGTCCGGGTCAGGTGCCAGACCAGGCCGGCGATCGCGGCGGCGAGGACGAGGCTGACCGGACCGGTGCCGAGCGCCAGTCCACCTCGGGCCTTGGAGACGGCGAGCCAGTCGGCGACCGAGGCGCCGAGTGGGCGGGTCACGACGTAGGCGAACCAGAAGGCCAGGATCGAGTTCATCCCGAATCGGAAGTAGCCGATCGCCGGGATCGCGATCACCGCGGCGAAAAGGAGGATGGAGCCGAAATAACCGATCCCGACCGTGTAGGCCGTGAAGTCCCCGGCCGCCGTGCCGAGGGCGAAGGTGGCGAGCACGGCCGCCCAGTAGAACACCTCGCGCCGCTGCGTGTAGATGCTGTGGATCGAGAGCGTCCCCTCACTGCGGTGCCAGGTACGGAACACGACCGCCAGGGCGAGCGCGAAGAAGACCGTGGAGACCACGTAAGGGACACCGAGGCCGACGTGGAGGACGTCGGCACACATCGTCCCGAAGACGCCGACCATCGCCACCGCCAGCCAGTAGGCCCAGGGCACGTAGCGGTCCTTGGTGAACTGGACGTACAGGGCGATGCAGAAGGCGATGCCGCCGAGGACGACGGCGATCTCCGGCACCAGGGCGTGGACGAGGAAGTCGGAGGTCGACTCGCCCATCGCCGTGGTCAGCGCCTTGACGATCCAGAAGAAGGCAGTGACCTGCGGCACCTTGGAGAAGGCGTGGCGGTTTTGCGCCTGGGACGAGGGGAAGTTCATCGGCGAGGTGGGGAGCACCCGCGAGGCAAGCTAGAAGCGAGCAATTAACCTCACATGAGAGGGCTCAAGATGCCGGGCCTCAGTGATCCTGCGCGCCCGAAACCGTGCTAAGACCCGGAGGATCACGGGTAGGTTCGGGTGAGGTGATCGAGTCCGTCACGTTCGATCCGTCGCCTCGCGGACCGAGGACCGGGCCCGCGTAGGCGATCACGCCGACCACAAGTGTCGAGGCCGGCGAC
>MKSH01000272.1:7207-8306 GCA_001898095.1 Solirubrobacterales bacterium 70-9
AGTCTTCCCGCCATTCGTTCATCTCTTCGATCTCTTTCGTCTGGGCGGCGACGATGCGCTTGGCGAGATCCTTCAGTTCGCTGTTTTCGCCCATTTCGACCTCCGCGTCGGCCATGCGGATCGCTCCCTGGTGGTGGGGGACCATCATGTCGATGAAGGTGCGGTCGAACGGCTTCGCGCCTTCGAGGCTCGACATCTGCATCGACATCCCCATCGAGTCCATCGACATCCCGAGCACCTTCGCGTCTTCGCTCTGGCTCGTGTTTTCTTCGTGGCCAGATCCTTCTTCGGACATGCCTTCCATGCCTTCTTCGGACATGCCTTCCATGCCGCTGCCTCCAGCGCCTGCGGTGGCACCGATTTCTTCGGCGATCGCCTTCATTTCTTCGATCTCGGCACTCTGCGATTCGACGATGTTGTTGGCGAGCTGGGTGATCTGCGGGTGCTGGCCTTCTTTCTGGGCCACTTCCGCCATTTCCACCGCCAGTTCGTGATGCGGGATCATCTCGGCGACGAAGGCCTGATCGACCGTCCTCCCCGAGGAGCTGGTTGACGATTCGCTGCTGCTTCCTCCCCCGCCGCAGGCACTGACCAGGGCGGTGAGGGCTACCAGCGCCAAGAGCGCCAGCAGCGTCTTCGGCTTGCGAAGAATCTTCATGTGAATCTCCTTTCTTGAGTCTCGGACCAGCGGGCGCCCGTACGGGCGCCACCGGACAGCGAGCGCTGCCCGGGTCCGAAACTCAGAGCCGGAAGACCTGTGAGTGCGCCGGTCCGGCGCGGGCCGACGCGCTAGGCGCCGTCGGCAGGGCCAGCTTGCGGAAGGAAGCCTTCGCCGATCGCTCTGGGCGAAGTTGGGGCTGGGCAGCACCGATCTTGGGACAAAGGGCGAAGCCGACGGCGAGGACGCCGAGGCAGATCATCGCGCCGGCCATTTCGACCGACGCGCCGCCATCGTGGCCGTGGTCCATCAGCATCGGGTCGCCGTGGTGCAGGGCCACCATAAAGCCGAGGGCGACGACCAGCG
This sequence comes from Solirubrobacterales bacterium 70-9, assembly GCA_001898095.1. Lineage (GTDB taxonomy): Bacteria > Actinomycetota > Thermoleophilia > Solirubrobacterales > 70-9 > VAYN01. Next base: position 8,232 of record MKSH01000272.1, read on the forward strand.
CGAGGGCGAGGTAGCCCCTAGAGCGGATGAGTCGACGTCGTAGCGATATGGCACTCATCTGCAGGACCTCGGTCG
>MKSH01000272.1:8324-11446 GCA_001898095.1 Solirubrobacterales bacterium 70-9
GGCGTGGGCCATGGCATCGTCTCCGCCCTCGCTCCGCTGACCTCGGTAGCGATCGGGCTCGGCCTCGAAGGCGTGCAGGCAGTGGTCGGAGCAGAAGTAGAAGATCTGATCGCCGAAGTCGAGCCGCACCGCCTTGGCGCGGTCGACCTTCATCCCGCAGACCGGATCGGTCACCCCGCGGCGCGCGGTCAGGTAGAAGAGCGCCGCGAAGATCACCAGGCCGAGGATGTTCAGGAAGAGCTTGTAGTCGAGCTGGACCGAGCCGAAGATGTCACCGCGGCTCGGGCGCGGACCCGTGGGGATCAGGTTGACGGCGCTGAAGAGTCCGTCGATGATCAGCGCTGCGATCACCATCGTCACGAACATCAGCGCGACGATCCGCAGCGTGAATGCCCAGCCGTAGTACTTGCGGTAGGCGAGGATGATCGGCAGCACGATCAGGTCGGCGAAGATGAAGGCCATCACCCCGGCGAAGCTGATTCCGCCCGACCACAGCACCGCCGCCAGGGGAACGTTGCCGACCGAGCAGACGAAGCTGAGGATCGCGATGATCGGTCCGACGATCACGTTCTCGACCGCGACGACGAGCGGCGGCGCGTTCTTGATGAAGAGGCTGTTGAAGAAGCCGTTGCCGAGCAGGCCGATGAAGCCGGCGAGCAGGAAGCCGGGGGCGATCTCCTTGTAGAGCATCTGCCAGTCGCCGCGAAAGTTGTGGGCGACGTCCGACCAGGCGGCGGACGAGGTCAGCCGCCGGCGCCAGCTCAACTCTTCGCCCGCCATGTGATGTTGATGGCCGGTGTCTGCCTCCTGGGCGTGGCGACGCGCGGCCTCCTCGAGCTTCGGCGAGACGAAGACCCGCACCATTACCGCCATCAGCACGATCATCACGATCCCGCCGACGTACTCGGCGAGGGCGAACTGCCAACCGATCAGCACCCAGAGGACGAGGCCGAGCTCCCAGACGAGGTTGGTCGAGGCGAACTGGAAGGCCAACATCGTCGTCGCCGAGGCGCCCTTCTGGAACAGCGACTTGCCTATCGCGATCGCCGCGTAGGAGCACGAGGAAGATGCGGCGCCGAGGCCGGTCGCCTTGGCGACGGGTCCGGGCCCGCTGCCGGAGAGCGCACTCTCGATCCTCTCCCTCGGCACCCAGGCCTGGACGATCGCCGAGATCGCGAAGCCCAGGACCAGCGCCCACCAGACCTCATAGGCCATCAGGAAGGACTGTTCGAGGCCCTGGCCGATCTTGCTGATCACATCGCTCATTCGTCTCCTCGAGGACCGGGTCGCTTGACCCTCTATACCCTACAGGGGTATCCTAACCGCATGAATCAGAAACCGGGCTACGCCGCATCGAAGGACCAGCTGCTCAAACGTCTCGCCCGCATCGAGGGCCAGGTCCGCGGCCTCTCGCGTATGGTCGAGGAAGACCGATACTGCATCGACGTCCTGACCCAGATCGGGGCGACTGAGGCCGCTCTGCAGGGAGTCGCTCTCGGTCTCCTCGACGACCACGTCCACCACTGCATGGACGGCTCCGCCGCCGAGCGCGAGGCGAAAGCCGAGGAGCTGATGGGCGCGGTCGGCCGGCTCGTGAAGGGTTGAGCGCGATGAAGCTGAACCAGCTCAGCCTCGCGGTCGACGACGTTCCCGCCGCCGGCGACGTCCTGCAGCGCCACTTCGGCCTCCGTCCCGCCGGCGAGGGCCACAAGAACTTCGCGCTGCTCCACGACGACGATGGCATGACCCTGGCCCTGATGGACGCCGGCGCCGAGCCGGTGTCGTACCCGAGGACGTTCCACCTCGGCTTCGTCTTGGCGAGCGACGACGAGGTCGACGACCTCCATCGCCGGCTCGAGGCCGACGGCTTCGAGGTCGGCGAACCAAAGCGGCGCCACGGAGCCTGGAGCTTTGGCCTCGAGGCCCCCGGTGGCTTCAGGATCGCGGTGCGTAGTCGCGCCGGGGACGGCCATGACTGAGGCGCAGGCACATGGGGGGCGCCCTCTCTCAACCGGGTATCGGTCAGTGCCACGATCCACCCTCTGACCGGCTGCGCGATCGGCGAGCTCCCTGGGCGATATGGTGATCGCGTCCGCCCCTGGGCTAGGCGAGCGCGCCGCAGATGGCGCTCGCCATCATCCTCGCCCATCTCTTCGGCTTCGGCCCCACCGTGCTGCCGCTGGTTCGGGCGGGTTGGGGGCCAGCGCCGTCCTCTCGACCGCCTTAGCCGCCTACACGGTCTCGATCACGATCTTTGTTGCGATCGAGATGCCCGAGACGGGACGGCCAAGACTCGAACCTGGAATTCACCAGTTCTGGAGGCCGGTCCTTAAAGGAGAAGTGTTGCTCTAGGAAGCAAAATGCATTTTGAAATGGCGCGGGGGGAACGGGTGGGGAACGAAACGATCATGAAATCCGAAGAGGTCGCCATTCCGGGGGGCCCACCGCGCCCGCCCGCTCCTTTGGCACCACCTCGCCGGTGGACGCCTCCCGGGGCCCGCCAGGGCTCGATGCTCCTACGTGGCAACGCCTCGCAGGTTCGGCGAACCGTCAGTGGCAGCGGCCTCGTGCTGACTTCTTACCTTCACCAGGACGTGACCGCAAAAGGCGACGAGGACGAGCTCGAACATGATGAGCACGGTGTCGACATCTATCGTCTCGTCGAAGCCGTCCTTGGGAATTAGCCACGGGTGGTTGGCACCGCTGGCGAGGTGGAAGTTCAGCGCCATGAATGATGCGCCGAGGGCGGCCAGCATGGTCACGACAAGCAGCGTGATCCGCCCGCGTTCTGAGAGGCGCGACCAACGAAGCATCCACACCACCGCCCCGACCATCAACACGGCCCCCGTGACGATCTCGCCGACCTCGATCAACACGCCGAACGTGGGCGCATTCGGGATGATCGTCCCGTCAGGAAACTGCGATACCAGTGCGCGGAGTCGCGTGACCCTTCAGCGAGGTCGGCACCGAGTCCCGATGCGAAGTCGCCGCTGGCCACCTTCGTAATCCCGGAGCTCAGCCACTCGTAGCCGATGATGATCTGCATTGCCAGCAGTGCGACCAAGGCCGGTCCGACAGTACCGGCGTAGCGTCCCCGATCAGAGGGGCTCTTCTCGTCCATC
>MKSH01000272.1:11496-28554 GCA_001898095.1 Solirubrobacterales bacterium 70-9
GCGTCGCCGCTCAGCGTCGCCCGACGCTGTCGGTACTCCTCAGGTGAGATCTCGCCGCCCGCCAGACGGTGGTCGAGCACCTCGATCGGGTTGTGTCTTACGGGGTGACCGCCAGCCGACGGTCGCAGAAGCGACAGGACGCCGCCGATCACAAGACCCCAGAACAACACCATGAGAAGAGCCATCAGGATCCACCAGCCAGCCCCCCAGTTGGCCATGTGATTGCCCCAGCCCATATCGCCGAAGTGCAGAATTGCCTCAATCATCTTGAACTCCCTCCAAGTAGGTGTTGGCGCTGTTGGTATTCCTCTGCGCTCAGCTCGCCGCGCGCGTAGCGCTGCTCGAGCACATCCATCGGGCTGCGCGGCTGACGCCGGGTGAACCAGAAGATCGCGAGTGCGACTGCGCCGATCAGAACCGCCATCATTCCGATCATCGCGACGGCCGACGGGCCGTTGAAGTCGTCGTCGCCCGCGCTGGATTGGAGCGAGCGGCCGTCCATCATCGAGCCGGACGTGCCGTAGGGCCCTTCGCCTTCACCTTGGCGAACGCCGCCGCCCATCATCCCCATCGCGTTGAAGGCGCCCATCATTCGCCCGAACCCCGAAGGCAGGTGCCCGCCGGCACAGCCGGCGAAACGACGGCCCATCACTTCGTGCATGAGTGGCTCGTTGCGGGGCCCCATCATGCGCGACATCACCTGATTCATCGCTTCATGCGCGCTGGCCGAGCCGAGCATGCGGCCCATCACGTACTCGCCGACGGTCTCAAACTCGGCGGCGCCGGCGTCTTTGCACTGGAGCTTTCCGCGTTCGAGTTCGCGCAGGACCTGCGAGCCCTGCTGTTCCTCCTGAACGATCGACGCGCTCGCCATCGTGGCGGTTAGGGCCAGGATGCCGGCTGTCGCTACGGCGGCCAGCCAGAAGATTCGAGCGCCAGATCGAAGGCGCGCGTGGGCGTTGTCGTGTGGGGGCAAGTCGTGCATGTCTTTCATTACGCGACGACGTTAGACCGCCGCCTCCTACGCGCCGTCGGGGAAATGCCCCGAAATCGACTGCGGGCAACTACGGATGGCCGAGAGGGAGACGCCTGGCGAACCGGCCATCGCTACCGAGGCGGGCTTCGGTCCTCCGCTTCAGAACCCCTTCACCTGCGAGATAGGTCGCGGAGTCGGGGGAACCCCGCAGGCGGAGGGGGTGTTTTTCACGGATGTCCGTCCGCGGACCGGCTCCTACGTTGTGTCGGATGAGATTTCAGCGAAGCAGAAGAGGAGGTTGGAGATGAAACGTCCGACGATCAACATCACGCCAATCGAGCGGGCAGGCCGTGTCTTTGTCGGGCTGGTCGGCGCGATCGGCGGCCTGATCCTCCTCGCCTCCGGCGGCGGCCCCGTCGTCGTGGTACTCGAGGTGCTGCTGGTCTTGGCCGGACTTGACCTTGTCGCCACCGGCGCACTCGGTCACTGCCCGCTTTACCGCAAGCTCGGCTATACGCCGGCGTCTTTGAAAGGGGCCCACCGATGAGTGCCGGCGACTCCGCTCCTCAGGGAGAGAAAAAGTCGGGGGGCCACGCCCGTTGGCTGATGATCGCCTGCTGCATCCCGATGCTGGTGATCGCGATCGCCCTCGTCGCCACCGGCGTCGTCGGGGCTGGATTCGTCGTGGTCGCGGTTGTGTGCACGGCGATGATGGCGATGATGATGAAGGCGATGTGATGGCGGGGCAGCCACTGACCTCGGACGGCGTCAGTGCCGGGCTGGCGGACGGCCAGCCCGGCACTAGCCTCGCGGCGCCTGCACCGGTCATCCTCAGCGCCAGCGGCGTGGAGAAGAGCTTTCATCGCGGCATCTGGCCCCGGCGCCGCACGATCTCGGTCCTGCGGGGCGCGAGCTTGGAGGTGCGCGCCGGCGAGCTGGTCGGACTGGTCGGCGAGAACGGCTCGGGCAAGAGCACGCTGATGCAGATCGTCGTCGGTCTGCTGAAGCGCGACGCCGGCGAGGTCAGTCGACCAAACCGGCTCGGCTACTGCCCGCAGCTGCCGATGGTCTGGGAGAAGTTGACGGTCGACGAGCACTTCGAGCTCTTCGCCCGGGCCTACGGTCTCGACGAGGAGCAGCGGGAACGCTCGGTGGGAAGCCTGCTCGAGGAGCTGCAGTTCGCCAAGTACCGCTCCTACCGGATCGAGGAGCTCTCCGGCGGCACGCGTCAGAAGCTCAACCTGGCGATCTCGCTGATGCACGAACCCGAACTGCTGCTGCTCGATGAGCCATACTCCGGCTTCGACTGGGAGACTTACCTGCGCTTCTGGGAGATGTCCGAGCGCCGCCGCGACGCCGGCATGGGCATCCTGATCGTCTCCCACCTGCTCGCCGAGCGCGAGCGGCTGGATCGGATGTACGAACTGTGCGAAGGGCGGATCTGCAATTGCTGACCGCCGTCCTCCCCACCAGCCTCGCTTTCACGCGCGAGCACCTGCGGGCGCCGCTGACGCTCGTCCTGCTGATCGCGATCCCCGTCTTCTTCGTCCTCATCTTCGCCAGCATCCTCGGCGACTTCGCGAAAGCGCTCGGCGGCACCCTCGCCGCCCAATCGGCGACCGCGATCAGCGCTGGCTGGGCGGCGGCCTTCCTCTCCGGAACCCTCGCCTTCTTCCAGGTCTCCTCCTCGCGCGGCGCCGACCGCCGCCTCTCGGCAGCCGGGCTCGGCCCCTGGCGCGTCTCCGGCGCCCGTATCTCCGCCGCCCTCGCGATCGGCCTGACGGTCAGCGCCGTCGCCTTCCTCACCCTGCTGCTCCGCAGCGGCATCGGACACCCGCTGCACGCCGCGGTCGCGATCGCCAGCTTCGCGGTCATCTACATCGGCCTCGGTGCCTTGATCGGCGCCTTCGTCAAGGGCGCGCTGGAGGGATCGCTGTTGATCGTCTTCCTGTTCTCGGTCGACGCCTTCTCAAGCCCCGAGATGACCTCCAACGGGTCGTTTGCCTGGACCCCGACGCGGTCGGCGGCCAACCTGCTGATCGCCGCCGGCGGCGGCCAGGGCTCGCCGGGCGCCGACTGGCTCGGCATGGCGGCGGTCGCGGCCGGATCGATCGCCGTGGCCCTCGGCGCCTTCTGGTTCGCGGCGCGGACGAGGGCCTGACGATGGTTGCGCGCACCCGCAGCGCGGCGGTGATGGCCTTCCGCGATCAGCGACGACGACCCCTGGTCCTGATCGTCCTGGTGCTGCTGCCGGCCTACGTGATCACGAAAAGCATCGCCGAGACGCTCTCCACCCCGAAACAGCTCAGCCTGCCCGGGGGAGTGGTGGTGACGACGACGATGAAGGAACTCCACGGAGCGGGAATGGGCGGCGTGGTCATCGCCTTCGCCGCCGCCCTGCTCGGCGTCTTCGTCATGCAATCGGCGCTCCAGGGCGACCGGCGGCTGGTCGTCGCCGGCTACCGACCGGGGGAGACGGTGATCGCACGGCTCGGCGTCCTCGCGACCGCGACCGCCATCGTCGTCGCCGTCTCGGCACTCGTCACCGCCCTCAACTTCACCCCGGCCTCGTGGGGTCCCCTGCTCGCCGGGCTCGTCCTGCTCGGTCTGATCTATGCCGGGATCGGCGCCCTCGCCGGCGCCCTCCTCGACAGCCTCGCCGCCACCTACCTGATGCTCTTCCTCGTCTTCACCGACCTCGGCGTCGTGCAGAGCCCGATGTTCCGCGATGCGCCTGGGACGGGCGCATTCCTCCTGCCGGGGTATGGTCCATCGCGGGTCATGTACGACGGTGCCTTCTCACCGAGCTTCGGTGCCGGGGCCGAGCTGGCGCTCAGCATCGGCTGGTTGGCGCTGGTTGGCGCCGCCGTCTATTTCGTGCTGCGCCGTGCGGTGGGATCCGCCGATGCCTGAGAAAGTCCACCACCCGCTCTTCGCCCGCCTCTACATGCGGATGACCTCGGGCCGCAAGGCCCACGGGGAGGATGAGCATCGGCTGAGGTTGCTCGCCGGCCTGAGCGGCGAGGTGATCGAGGTCGGCGCCGGGAACGGTCTCAATTTCCCGCTCTATCCCGAGACCGTCACGCGAGTGATCGCAGTCGAGCCCGAGCCGCGCCTGCGGCAGGCGGCGATCGCGGCGGCGGCGGACGCCCCGGTTCCGGTCGAGGTGGTCGCCGGGGTCGCCGGAGACCTCCCGCCCGCGGACGAATCCTTCGACGCCGGCGTCGCCTCGCTCGTCCTCTGTTCGGTCTCCGATCAATCGCAGGCGCTGGCTGAGCTGCGACGGGTGATCCGCCCCGGTGGCGAGTTGCGCTTCTACGAGCACGTCGTCGCTCACAAGCCCTGGGTTCGACGCATGCAGCGCGCCGCCGATGCGACGTTCTGGCCCCACGTCGGCGGCGGCTGTCATCTCAGCCGCGACACCGGCGCGGCGATCGAGCGCGGCGGCTTTCGGATCGAGAGCCAGAAACGCTTCCCGTTCACGCCGGGCCCGCCGGTGCCGCCGATCCCTCACATCCTGGGGGTGGCGAAGCGCCCCTGACCGGGCTCGCCAGCGCTCGCCGGCGGCAAGGTCTCCTGGACCTCCGGTAGCCGTGCCCGCCGCAGGAGCAGCGCGTTGACGGCGACGATGAAGCTCGACCCCGACATCGAGAGGGCGGCGATCTCCGGCCGCAGCTCGAGTCCCAGCGAGGGCTGGAAGACGCCGGCGGCGATCGGCAGCGCGATCGCGTTGTACCCCACCGCCCAGCCGAGGTTCTGGTGCATTTTCCGCAGCGTCGCCCGGCCGATCGCCAGCGCCGCCGCCACGTCGAGCGGATCGGAGCGCATCAGGACCACGTCGGCGGTCTCGATCGCGACATCGGTGCCGGCGCCGATCGCGATCCCGAGGTCTGCCTGGGCGAGGGCGGGAGCGTCGTTGACGCCGTCGCCGACCATCGCCACCTTGCGCCCGGCGGACTGAAGCTCGGCGATCTTGGCCGACTTGTCGCCGGGCAGCACCTCGGCGATCACCGTGTCGATCCCGAGGCCCTCGGCGATCCGCGCCGCGGTCGCCTCGTTGTCGCCGGTCAGCATCACCACCTCGACCCCGGCCTCGTGCAGCGCCTCGACGGCCGCCCGCGAGGTCTCCCGCGGAGCGTCGGCGATCCCGAAGACGCCCGCGGCGCGTCCGTCGATCGCCACCAATACGGCGGTGCGGCCACCGGCGGCGAGCTCCTCGCGCCGCGCGCCGAGCGCGCCCAGCTCGATCCCGCGCTGCTCAAGCAGTCGCCGATTGCCCACTGCGACCGCGTGCCCGTCGACTCTGGCGAGGGCGCCGTGCCCGGGCACGTTCTCGAAGTCATGGGCATCGACCTCGTCGGCCCCGGCGGCTTCGGCGCGGCGGACGATCGCCGCCGCCAGCGGGTGCTCGGAGGAGCGCTCGACCGCGGCGACGAGGCGCAGCAGCTCGACTTCGTCGAGCCCCTCAGCGACGACATCGGTGACCTCGGGCTCGCCCTTGGTCAGGGTGCCGGTCTTGTCCATCACCACGGCGTCGATCCGGGCCGAGGTTTCCAGTGCGATCGCGTTCTTGAAGAGGACCCCGCGTTTGGCACCGAGGCCGGAGCCGACCATGATCGCGGTCGGCGTCGCGAGCCCGAGCGCATCAGGGCAGGTGATGACGACGACGGTGATCGCGAAGAGGACCGCGGTCGAGGTCGGTTCGGAGCTGAAGATCGCCCACGCCGCGAAGGTCGCCGCACCGCCGATCAGGGCGACGAGGACGAGCCAGAAGGCGGCGCGGTCGGCAAGCTTCTGTCCCGGTGCCTTCGAGTTCTGGGCTTCCTGGACGAGCTTGACGATCTGCGCAAGGGCGGTGTCGGCGCCGATCTTGATCGCCCGAACCCGCAGCGTCCCGTTCGCGTTGATCGTCGCCCCGGTCACCTCCGAGCCCGACTCCTTGTGGACCGGCAGGCTCTCTCCGGTGACCATCGACTCGTCGACCTCGCTCTCGCCCTCCTCGACGATCCCGTCGACCGCGATCTTCGAACCGGGCCGCACCAGCAGGAGGTCACCGACGACCACCTCCTCGGTCGGGATCTCGATCTGCTCGCCGTCGCGGATCACCAGTGCCTTCGAGGGCGCCAGGTCGAGCAGGGTGCGGATCGCGTCGTTGGCGCCGCCGCGGGCGCGCATCTCGAACCAGTGGCCGAGCAGGACGAAGGAGGCGAGGACGCTCGCCGCCTCGTAGAACACCTCGCCGCCGCCGGTCAGGGTGATCGCCACCGAGTAGCCCCAGCCGGCCCCGACCGCTACGGCGACCAGGACCATCATGTCCAGGGTCCGCGCCCGCAGCGCCCGTACCGCGCCGGTGAAGAAGATCGAACAGGAGTAGAAGATCACCGGCAGGCTGAGGATCAGCGTGAAGACGTCCTCGCGGAGGCCGAACGGGGCGGCGGCGTGGAAGCCGAAGACGTCTGAGCCGATCTTCGACCAGAGCAGGATCGGGACCGAGAAGATCGCGGCGACCAGGAAGCGGTTGCGCATATCGGCGACCATCGACGCCATCGACATCTCGCCGCCGCCGCCGTGGCCCATCGCTTCGTCGGGGGAGCGCTTCATCCCGCCCTCGGCCTCGGCCGCCTCCGGCTCGCGCGCGGGGGCGTGGCCGTGCTCGGGCGCCTGGATCGCGGTCGCCGGCGTCGGTGGATCGAGCTCCATCAGCGGATCGCAGATGTGCTCGGGGACCGACTGACCGGCGCAGTGGTAGCCGCACTCGATGATCCACTCGCGCAGCTCCTGGATCGAGGTCTGCTCAGGGTCGTAGGTGACGGTCGCGGTCTGCGCGACCGGGTTTGCCTCCACCTCGAGCACCCCCGGCCGTCGCCCGATCGCCGACTCGACCACCGCCTTCTCCGAGGCCCGCAGCATGCCGCTGGCCTCGAGAACCGCGGTCGCGGTCCTACCGTCGATCGGGGGACTCATGTCCGGGCTTCAGGGTGTGCGCGACTCACGTCCCCGAGCATCGCAGCCGTTCCGTCTCGAGGCATCGCCCGGCGGTCCCCAAAGTTCCCGTCGAAGAGCTTGTGCGTGGCGATGATCCATGGCCCATACGCGACCTCCATAACTACATTATGTAGGAGCACGGAGCGCCGCCCACCCTGGCGCTCCGTGCTTCTTGCTGCTCAGCCTCTATTCCACGTCGACGGTGAAGGATGCGGTGTGTACGGCGCCCTCGGCCCGAAACTGCAGGAAGAGGCGGTAGGTACCCGCCGCCGGGAACTCCGCGTCGAAGGTGATCGTCCCCGCCCGCCTGTCGTCGGCGACCGGGTGGATGTGGGAGTAGGCGAGGTCCGGCTTCCGCAGGGCTACGAGATGCCCATAGGTACCGAGGTAGGGCTGCAGGTCGGTCACCGGCCTGCTCGAACGGGCCACCGAGAACGTCAACTGCTCCTCGCGGCCGGCCTTCAGCGCCCCGTGGGCGGACGTCACCGAGAAGCCGTCGACGCTCGACGTCGAGCTCGGCGACGGCATCGGCACCCGCTTCACCTTGCCCGGCACGGTGATGTCGACCCCCAGGGGATAGCGCTTGCCGCCGGTCGTGAAGTCGGCGATCACGCGATAGCGGCCCGGCTGCGCGAGCGTGACGGGGACGACGAAGTCGCCGTTCGGCTTCAACGCCGGATGCAGGTGCTGGTAGCCGGTGAAGTCGTCGCGGACGACGATCAGGTGCATCAGTTTCGTCTGGTCGCGTTCGAAGTGGGTGACCGGCATCCCTTCGGCGTCCAGCACGCGCAGTGTCCAGGTCTCCGCTTGTCCTGCTACCGGCGTCGCCGCGTCGAGTTCCAGGGCCAGTCCATCGGCGCTCGTCCTGGTGCCGTCGGCGCCGGGCGCCAGCGGTGCCATGCCCTGCATCGCCGTCATCGACTTTTCGCCCTGCATCGCTTCGCCGTTCATCGCTTGTTCTCCGGGCGACATCGACATGCCGCTCATCGACGGTCCACCCGATTCGCTCCTGAGGGACGAGACGAGCAGTGCCGCAATAATCAGCGTGGCGCCCGCGGCGGCGAGAGCAATTTTTCTGAATTTCATCAGGTACCTCCATCGATCGCGTTCGGCACGCCCGCACCCCTCGGCACGGGCGTTCATGCCCTCCCGGGGAGGGCGGCATGACTACTCGCGGCTCAAGGCTGGAGCCGCGCGGAAGCGATCAACGCCTGAGGACGACCATGCTGGGAAAGGGGCCGGCGCGTGCCGGGACGGACGCGACGGGAAGGGTGACCGCGGGGAGGGACGGACGCAGGTACCAGGCGATTCGGCGCTGCGGCCTCGCTTTGGCGGCCAGGACCGCGAAACCGGCGGCGCCGCCGAGCACGGCGAGGCAGATCGCGGCCATCCCCATGCCGTGCCCCTCTTCGGGCATGTCGTGGTGAAGGACGGTGACGCCGCCGAGGAACACGAGGATCAGGAGCAGCGTCAGTCGGCTTCTACCGCTGCGCGAACTCACGTCAGGCGGGCGGGTCGGGAGAAACCGGGATGGCGCAGGCGCGCCGCGCGCCGCGCAGGCGGACGAACAGGGCGGCCCCGGCCATCATCAGCCCCGCTGCGCCGAGATAGGGCTGCATCGGCGCGAAGTAGTTGAAGGCTCCGGAGACGCCGAGCAGCGCGACCACGAGCTTGTTGCAGACCGGGCAGCCGACGGCGAGCAGGCCGAGGAAGCTGCTGCCGGCGCTCGCGGCCGCGATCCTGTCGCGGGTCTCGCGCGGCAGGACGTAGGTCGCGAGGAGGATGCCGGTCAGGACGCTGCTGGTGACCCAGAAGAAGTAATTGCTGGTTTCGGCCGGGATCATGCGCACGAACCACGGATTGGGCACGATGTCGGTCGGGACGCCGAGCGCCAGCGCTATCAACGCAATGCCGAGGATTGCGCTGATCGCAAAGCGCGGCCCGAGCAGGGAGAGGAGCGTGGGCCGCTCGTCGAATGGGATCGTGGGGATGGGGGAGGCTTCCATGATGCGGGCGCAGAGTGGCCCTTAAGCATCATCCTACAGACCGTAGGAATGGGCGGAAGCCGCGGCCGCGAAGGGCCGTCAGCTCTGGCAGGGATGCACGGCGCCCGCTCTACCGACCGAGGCGACCCCGGCCTGGGCGAGCGCGGGGGTCGCGGCCGCCATCAGTAGGACCAGCGCGACAAGGGCGACGACGAGGGAACGACCGGCGAGCTCGACCCCGGCGCGGGGGCGAGCCTTGGTCCGGTCGAGAAGGAAGCGCAGCCGCGCAGCCGTCCCGACGCCAGCGAGGCCGGCCATCGCCGGGCCGGTCGGCGGTTGGTCGGCGGCGGCTTTGCAGATCGCGCTCGCCAGGGCGACCGGGTCACCGACGCGGTCCACCGCGTACTCGTCGGCGTCGCGCTCGAGGCAGAACCGGAGCCGTCCGAGCGCGTCCTTGCTACCGGGAAGGACCCGCGCCAGGGCGAAGGCGACGCTGCCCGCGAGCGCCAGGTAAGGATGGCGGTGGGCGATATGACCACGCTCGTGCTCGAGCCCGGCAGCCAGCTCCTGCTCGTCGAGCTTCGCCAGCGCGCCGGTCGAGATGACCACCTTTGCGTCACGGATGCCGGCGGCGACTACAACGACGTCCGACCCCCCGACGATCAGGCTCTGGCGCGGTCCCTCCCCGAGGCAGTTGCCGTGCAGCCAACGGCGCACCGTGCGGGCCGTCCGCCAGACGGCGAACACCGCCCAGATCAGCGACAGGCCGAGGACGAAACCAGGGAGCAACGTCGCCGCGTCTCCGAGTCGATGCCCCGAGAAGCCGAGATGGGTCGCGAAGAAGGGAACGACGGCATGGATGCACCAATGGGTGGTGAGCTGAAACACCTGGGTCGCCGGCAGGTAGAGGATGAGGACCAGGGCGCCGACGACGACGAGGAGGGCACGCAGGACGAGCACGGACAACCAGAGGGCGACGCCGGTCAGCGGTGCGAGCGCGTCGCGGGGGAGAAGGTAGGGAGAGGCCGTCGCGGCGAGCAGCAGGCCGGCGAGGACGATCATCTCCGCTTCTTGCCATCTCGCTTGGCGGCCACCTCGCGGGCGAGCGCCTCGATCTCGCCGAGCTCGCCGGGCCCCATGTCGCCGACGAGCTGGGCCAGCGCCGCACGGCGGGCGCCGTCGGAGGCCGAGGCCAAGGTCTCCCGAACCGAGCGCGAGTAGTAGTCACCCTCGCTGACTTTCGTCGCGTAGAAGATCGCCTTGCCCTGGCGCTCGCGGACCAGCAGACCGCGCTCGGCGAGGCGGTTGAGGACGGTCTGTGCGGTCGTGTAGGCGCCGCGGTGGCGGTCGGGGAGCTCGTTGCGGACGTCGTCGACGCTGGCCGCCCGCCCGAGCCGCCAAAGCGCCCTCATCACCTCGATCTGCAACTCGCCCTGTAGCTGTACGGCGGTTTCGCGGGCCATCGGCCGAAGCCTACATGCCTTCGGGACGCCGTCTGCGTGCCTCCACGTGGCCGAACCGCAACGCAGGTTGCAGCTGCCACCGGCGGAACCCCTGACCTGAGGTGAGTTCCTACAGTGCGTAGGGATTGAGTCACCGAGGAGTGCCGTTGTCGGTCCGGGCGACGGCACACCCGGTGGTTTGGTCGCTCCCTCCGATGCCGGCCGAAAACAACAGACGAACGTCGACCCTGGCGGCGATCGCGTTCGCCCTCCTGTTCGGCGGAATGCTGATCGTCTCGGCGCTCGACTCTTCGCCCGTCGCGGGCGCGACCACCCGGTCCCGGCTCGAAAGCGCACGCGCCAAGCTCGAAAAGACCGAAGACCGCAAGGGGGTCCTGACGACCACCCTCTCCCGCTTCGACGAGCGGATCGCGGGCCTCGAAGGCCGGACCGCGGCGTTGCGCGAACGCGAGGCGGCCGTCGGCGAAGAGCTCGCGTCCAGACAGGCCGAACTGGAAGGCGCCGAAGCCGCCGTCGCACAGGCAAGGCACCAGCTCGAGGTGGTGCGCGGCCGGCTGAAGCGGGCGCTGATCGCGCTGCGGGATCGGCTCGTGGCGATCTATGAGAACGGGAGCCCGGACATCGTCAGCATCCTGGTCTCCTCCGGCGACATGTCGGAACTGGCCGCCACGAGCGAATACATCGCGCGGATCCAGAGCGCCGACGAAGCAGTCGTCGACCACGTCCGCACGCTGCGGGATCAGACGGAGCGCACGACGCTGAGCCTGGAGCACGCGTCCGGCCAGATCGAAGCCGCCCGCGATCAGATCGCGGCGCGGCAGGACGAAGTGGCCCAGGCGCGGTCTTCCGTCGAGGCCCGTCAGGGGGAACTGGTCGCCACCCGGGCCGACCGTCAAAGCACGCTCGATCGAGTGGAAGTCGAGGCCGACAACTTCGGCGCCGACGTGCAGGCGCTGCAGCGGAAGATCGCCGAAAAAATCACCCAGGCCTCCTCCCCGGCGGCGCTGTCGGCGGGACCGACGGCGGGGGGAGTCAGCTCCAGCGGCCTGATCTGGCCGGTGGAAGGCGTGATCACCTCCGGATTCGGGCCGCGCTGGGGCAGCTTCCACCCGGGCATCGACATCGGCGTGCCGGAAGGCACGCCGATCAAGGCTGCGGCATCGGGCACCGTCGTCCTCCTGCAGTCAGAGGCCGAAAGCGGCGGCTACGGGAACTACACGTGCATCGACCATGGCGGCGGGCTCTCGACCTGCTATGCCCATCAGACCGAATTCGCGACGTCGCTCGGAGCAAGCGTGAGTCAGGGCGAAGTCATCGGGTACGTCGGCAACACCGGCTACAGCACCGGCCCCCATCTGCATTTCGAGGTCCGCGTCGAAGGCGAACCGCAAGACCCGCTCGGCTATCTCTAGCCATCGTGAGCGTTCACACCTTCATCTTCGCCGACATGTCCGGCTTCACTGCGCTGACCGAGGCGCACGGAGACGATGCGGCCGCGGACCTGGTCGCCGATTTCTCCGCCGCGGTCCGGCCAAGGCTGGAAAGGCGCGGAGCCGAGGAGGTGAAGAGCATCGGCGACGCGCTGATGATCCGCGGTGAGGACGCCGGCGAATCGATCGGCCTCGGCCTGGAAATCGTCCACGAGGTCGGCGGGCAGCATCGCTTCCCGACGATCCGCGTCGGCATGCACAGCGGCCCGGCGACCGAGCGGGATGGCGATTGGTTCGGCTCTACGGTCAACCTCGCCGCGCGGGTGGCCGGCGAGGCGGCGGGCGGCGAGGTCCTGGTGTCCGAGGCCACGCGGTCGGCCCTGGTACGCCCGGAGCGATTCAACTTCCGCGAGCGCGGCCGTGTGCAGCTGCGGAACTTCTCCGAGCCTGCCTTGCTGCTCTCGGCGCTCCGGCGGGGTCTGTTGGCGACCGGTGATCTGCCGGTGGATCCGGTCTGCCGCATGGCCGTCGATCCGGACAGTGCGGCCGGCTCGCTCGAGCATGGCGGCACGGCCTACGTCTTCTGCTCGCTTCCTTGCGCCCAGCGCTTCGCCGCCGACCCCGACCAGTATGCGAGCGAGCTCGGCGCCGAGCAGGGCTGATCCACGTCGCCCGGCCCACGGGGCCGTGGAACTGCGTGCGGTGACCGGAGTCCACGTGCACGTCGCCACCCGGCGACCGCCCGGAAAGTGCTCCAAAAGTGTCCGTCAACGCGCGCTTCAGCACCGCATGGGCTCAGCCGGGATCGCCCCCTGGTGATGGGGATCGTCATGTCGATGAATCGGCATCTCACTGACCAGTGCGTTGTCGGTCGCGATTGCTGACCGAGCAACCGTGTCCCCTAACGTGTCCTACGTCCCGTAGTATCAACGCGCGTGAGATCGTCGTCTGAGCCTTCCACGCCTGCGCCGCTGAGCGGCGAGTTGAGCGCCGGTTGCGGATCCCGCCGATGATCGCCTCGATCCCCAGCCCGAGTTCGAGCGGCTTCGGGATCGGCCCCTTCGAAATCCACGTCTACGGGCTGATGTACGCGGTCGCGGTGGTCGCGGCGGTATTGATCACGGTGCGGCGCTGGGAGGCCCAGGGCGGCTCGCGCGACACGGTCTACGACTGCGCCATCTGGGGCTTTCCAGCCGGCCTGCTCGGCGGCCGTCTCTACTTCGACATCACGTCGTTCAACGAAATGCCCCACACCTGGTGGGGCCCGTTCGCGGTCTGGGACGGCGGCCTGGGAATCTGGGGTGGGATCGCCCTCGGCACGGCGGTCGGCATCTGGCGGCTGCGGCGGGCCGGCGTCTCGGTTCCCGCGTTCATGGACGCGGCGGCGCCGGCGCTGCTGGTCGCCCAGGCGATCGGCCGGATCGGCAACTACTTCAACCAGGAGCTGTTCGGCGGCCCGACCAGCCTGCCGTGGGGCCTCGAGATCTCAACGGCGCACCGTCCCGACGGTTACGCCTCCTACTCGACCTTTCAGCCGACCTTCCTCTATGAGCTGATCTGGAACCTCTGCCTGGCCGCCTTCCTCGTCTGGCTCGGCCACCACCGCAAGATCCGCCCGCCCGGCCTGTTCGCTCTCTACGTCACCGGCTCCTCGGCCTTCCGCATCTTCGAGGAGTCACTGCGGGTAGATCCCGCCCAGCACTTACTCGGCCTGCGCCTCAACTTCTTCGTCGCCTGCATCCTCACGATCGCCGGTGCCGCTTGGTTCATCGCCATCCAACGGGCGCGATCGGAGTCGCAGGGCGAGGCTCCCGCGGAACCGCCGCCGGCACGCGAGGCCGCCGTCCCTCGATCGGATCAGTGACCTACGCCATCGCCTTGAGCGGCGCCCTCTTTGATCCGCGCAACGCCCTCGCCGCCGTAGCGGCCCCAGGCTTCCCTACCGACGCCGCGGATCGCGTCGAGGGTGATCGAGCCCCAATTGGTCTTCCAGCGGATCGGGTTGGTCCAGATCGTCGCCGCAACCTCGGGGTAGGGCGGTTCGACATGCAGCCCGGCGCGGGGTCGACCCCCAGGAAGGCGGCGTGCGCGGATGCCGACGCGGCCTGACCATCATCGTCATGAGCGCCACCAGGGCCGTCGTCGGGACGATCTTCTATTGAGGAAGCCTCGCCTCCTACACGTTGCCGTAGATCGACGGTCGACGGGGAGGTATGCACCACCAAGCGACCGCCGCCGAGAGGAACAGGCGAAATGACGCCGTCGCTCCGCCGGCCTGCGATGACACTCAGTAGCCGAGCGGGTGGCGCACCGCCAACGTTCCCGACACGACCGAGGCCGTGTCGGCGTACCAGCGCGGACCGGTGCCGTCGGCCGAGCCGGCGGTGTCCCAGCGGAGCCCGGCGATCACCGCGTAGGTGTGGCCGGCATCCGCGTAGACGGTGATCCATCTGCCGGCATCCGGTTCGCCCCAGCTCATCAGGCCGGTCGAGTCGAGGGGGGAGGTGATCAGGCCGCCGCCGCGCAGGGCGTAGCTGACCGCACCCGAGCAGTCATAGCCCCTGTCCCACCATTTGCCGTGCCCGCCGCCCCAGACGTAGGGCTTGGTGCGGATCCGGTTCGCCCACTCGATCACCTTCTTCACGGCGGGCGGCGCGCTCGCCGGCGCGATCGCCATGCCTTCGACCAGCTTCGCCTTTGCTCCCGGCACGGTGGCGACGGGGGTCGCTTCGGTCGAGGTTTCCGCTGCGCAGGGATCTTGGCCCGCCGCGATGCCGCCGAACTGATTGCAGGCCGCCGAGGCGCCTCCGGCGTTGATCAGCAAGGCGAGGAGGATGAGGGCCAGTGCTCCTCCCAGCCGAGTCTTCGTTGAAAGCAAAACAATTCTCCTTCGTCGGCCTACGGGGTTAGCTGACGGGCTCGCGCTGAAAGAGATCGCGCTACGGACGGGATGTCCGATTCGCCCCCGGGCCGTCCTGGCCCTGTGGTTCCCCCGTTCCACGTCGGTAGCGCGGATTCGGCATTGCTTGCCGCGGCAATATACAGAAATCCTCCGACAACGTGTCGGACTTCATCTCCCTGCAGCTAGGCTGCCGATCTGGGCCAGGACAGGTACCGCTGCCAGTCAGGGTCGATCTCGTCGAGCTGTGACGCCAAACGGACGACCGCCTCGTCGCTCTCGAAGGCATCGTCGACGACGACCCTGAAGCGCTCGGCGGTGCCGTCGAGATCGCTCACCTCGTATCGATCGCTGAGTTCGGCGAGGATCCTGCGGCCGTGCGGACCTTCGTCGAGACGCTCGACGACGACCGAGGGGCCTGAGGACGGCGGCGTGACTTCGAGGCTGGGTCTGGGCCGACGAGCGGGCTGCGGTTTCCTCGGGCGCCGCCTTCGCAGCCAGTCGAAGTCCATCAGGTGCCTCCCAGCCAGACGCTTCCAAACGCGAGCAGGACCAGGATCGCCACGAGGATCCCGATGCTAGAGCCGGTCAGGTAGACGGTGTTCGGTGAATGGAAGTAGGCGAGGACAGATCGCCGGAGGATCGAGACCCGCTCCGCATTCTGGTCCCTGCCGGGCATCGTCTTCCCTTTCCACGTCTACGCCACCGGCCGTGCTCCTACAGTAGGTAGGATAGAGCAGCGGGATGGCCGTCCTCGCCGAGAAGAACTGGAACCGCTGCGCGGCGCAGGCCGAGCTCGTCGCCAGGACTAACGGATTTGAGGCCCTCCGCGGCCGGATCCTCGAGCCGCCGAGACCGAGACCGAGACCGGCGAGATCGACACCGGCCTTCTGACCCTGCCCGTACGGGAGGTCGCCGAGCGCGCGTCTGTGCGGTCGACATCAGCCCTCGGATGTGCGGCTTTGATCAGCTCAAGGTTCGCGTCGAGGTGCCTCGCGGTGCGCCGAGCCGTCGCGGCAGGCCGGGAAGGGGGACTACCAGCCGACGGCGACCTCCGCCCGTGGTAGCAGCCGTGAACCTCCCAGCCTGCACCCTGGCGAGACTCAGCCAGGGTCCGGCCTCTCCCGACGGCCCGTGAGCAGCGCCTACTTCGACCCACACGCCGTGGCGACGTAGAAGCCCATCGTCCCGATGGCCGTACGAAGCTGGTCCACCTGTTCCACCCGCTGCAGCCCGGCGTCAGCGAAGATCGATGGCAGGAGGCCCTCCGCGTTCTCGCGGGTCAACTCGAAGCCGTCGAGGCTGCGGACCGCGAGGAATGCGATCCGCATCAGCGCATCTTGAGGCGGGCCCCAGTCGGCGACGAGGAGGCGCCCGCCCGGACAGAGGACGCGCGCGATCTCCGCCGCCGTTGCACGCTTGGCGGCCGGCTCCAGATGGTGGAAGAAGAGGGTCGAGAGGACGACGTCGAAGCGGTCGTCGCCGTAGGGCAGGTCGGTCGAGAGACCCTCGTCGAAGTCGACATGGGCGCCGGCCGAGGACGCCTTCCGGCGCGCCCGTGTGAGTACCTCGGGATCACCGTCGAGCCCGGTGATCTCCGCGCCCGGCCGGGCCTGTCCGGCCGCGATCGCAAGGGTGCCCGTCCCGCAGCCGAGGTCGAGCACGCGATCCCCGGCCTTCAGCTCGGCGATCTCGAGGAGGCGTCGCTTGAAGGCGCTCTCCCGCGAGGTCAGCCGCACGACCGGGTCGTAGAGTGCGGTGAGGGCGCGGTAGCGGAGCGCCGGTACGTAGCCTGACCCCTCGCTCACGTCGGGCGCGCCTCCGACCTTTGCCAGAGCTCCAACTCCGAGAGGATCGCGATCGAGTCGCCGCGCAGCGCAGGCGGTCGCAGCAGTGGGCGCACAACGAACAACGCGACGATGGCCAGCACGATCAGCCGATAGATGGCCTCCATGACTACATTATGTAGGAGAAGGTCGCGTCGACCACGCCAGCCCAGCCGGCGAAGAAGTCATCCGCACACATCTACGTATGTTTGTAGGATCGGGGGAGGTGAGTGACTCCCCGGACACCTGCGATCTCCTCTGTCTCGACCTGCCCAAGGCCGAGCGTGTCCGCGCCTCGTTGCCGGCGGCCGAGGAGCTGGAGGGGCGGGCAGCCGCGGCGAAGGCACTCGGCGATCCGACCCGGCTGGCGATCATGCTGGCGCTCGTGGCCGGCGAGTCGGCCTGCGTCTGCGACCTGGCCTGGATCGTCGGTCGTGACGAGCGCCTGGTCTCCCACCACGCGCGGCTGCTCAAGGCGGCCGGCCTGGCGCGCT
>MKSH01000272.1:28645-28807 GCA_001898095.1 Solirubrobacterales bacterium 70-9
AGCGCGGTCGAGCTTCCGGTCCTGACCTTCACCGAGCCGAGGACCCCCAGCCCGGCAATCTCGCGCGAGCGCTACGAGCAGCTCGCCCGCCGGGCGCGTCTGTTGTCCTGGCTCTCGCTCGGCTGGATGACGATCGAGGGCGCGGTCGCGATAACGGCCGGA
>MKSH01000273.1:0-144 GCA_001898095.1 Solirubrobacterales bacterium 70-9
CCCGCCATCGGTCGGAGTCATCTCCGGCCACGACCCACGCGCCGAGGGGAGGCCGTTCGTCGACCAGATCTACCTCGGCTTCACCGCCGGCGCGGGCGCCGCCAACGCGGACGCCTGGCTGACGATCGGGCACAACGGCAACGG
>MKSH01000273.1:170-2441 GCA_001898095.1 Solirubrobacterales bacterium 70-9
AGATGGACGAGCTGCGCTACCCGATCCGCATCGAGACCGAGCGCCTGCTCCCCGATACCGAGGGCGCCGGCCGCTTCCGCGGCTCCCCCAGCGCCTACGTCGAGTACGGCCCCGTCGACACGCAGCTCGAGGTCCACTACTCCAGCGACGGCACGATCAACCGGGCGCTCGGCGCGCGCGGCGGCCTGCCGGGCGCGGCGGCCGACCAGCGGCTGCGCCGCCGCGACGGCTCGGTCGAGCCGCTGCCGCCATGGGGCCCGGTCGTGCTCGAGCCCGGCGAGGTGATCGTCAGCGTGTCAGGCGCCGGAGGGGGCTACGGCGACCCCCTCGAGCGCGACCCCGAGCGCGTCGCCATGGATGTGCGCGAGCGGTGGATCAGCACCCGGCGCGCGCGCGAGGTCTACGGCGTGGCGCTGCGAGAAGACGGGACGGTCGACCAGGCCGAGACCGCCCGGGCGCGGGCGTAGGCAGGCGGCCGATGAGCGGCCCGATGATCATGGAGCACGCCTCGGTGACGGTTACCGACCTGGACCGCTCGCTGCGCTTCTACATCGAGGCGTTCGGCTTTGAGCTGCTGCGCCGCGGCGGGCACACGGCCTACCTCCATCACGGCGACGAGCTGCTCGAGCTGCTCGAGCGCGAGGGCGAGGCCGGCTTCGAGCGCCCGGTCGACAAAGACGGCTGGTGGCGGCTCGTCACGCACCGCCTCGGCATCACGCACCTGGGCTTCCGCGTCGACGACTTCGACTCGACCCTCGCCTCGATCCAGGAGCACGGCGGCGAGCTGGTCGTACCGCCGTTCGAGTACGTGCCGGAGATCGAGGACGAGGGTCCAGCGGAGACGGAGAAGCTGCGTCGCGCGCTGCGACCGCCGGCGGGCGTCGCCTGGCGCCTGGCGGTCATCGCCGACCCCGACGGCACGCTGCTCGAGATCCTCGAGCGTTAGCAACTGCCGTCTTCGCTGTCGAAGGCCTCCCGCTCGCCCGGTAGGCCGGCGGGAGGCCTCCTCCGGCCGTATATTGAAAGATTGTGATACTATATCACACTCTTACAGAGAGGTTGCGATCGGATCGAGGAGCTTCAAGGGATGCAGGGATTGACGCAGGACGCACATCCGCTGACTCTGCAGCACGTGCTCGGGCGGATGCGCGACTTCCATCCGGAAGTCGCGTGCGTGTCGGTGACGGAGGTCGAGCCGGTCCGCACGACGTTCGGCGCTATCGCCGCCCGCGTAGACCGGATGGCGAGCGCCCTGCGGCAGCTCGGCATCTGCCCCGGCGACCGCGTCGCGACGCTTGCCTGGAACACGGTCGAGCATTTCGAGGCCTACCTCGCCGTGCCGTGCATCGGCGCCGTGCTGCACACCCTCAATGCACGGCTGTCCGCCGAGCAGCTCGCGCAGATCGTCGCGGACGCGGAGGACCGCGTGCTGGTCGTCGATCGCTCCCTGCTCGACCTCGCAGGCGAACTTCTATCGCGAGTTTCCAGCGTCGAGCACGTCATCGTGCTGGGCGCCGACGATGACGCGGGTATGTCCGGTGCGCTGGGCGGCGAGATGCTCATCGCCGCCGCCGACGGCGCCCCCGCATACCCGCACCTCGATGATCGCTGGGCGGCAGGGCTCTGCTACACCAGCGGGACCACGGGCATGCCGAAGGGCGTCCTCTATTCCCATCGCGCGCTGGTGTTGCACTCGCTCGCCCTCGGCAACGTCGACACTTTTGCGATCGGGACGCGCGAGCGGGCACTGCCGGTCGTGCCGATGTTTCACGCGAACGCGTGGGGCATCCCCTACGCGGCCGGCATGCTCGGTGCCGAGCTGGTGCTGCCGAATCGCTTCCTCGCCCCCGACGAGCTCGCACGGCTGATCGAGAGCGAGCGGCCGACGCTGGCGGCCGGCGTGCCGACCGTTTGGCACGGGCTTCTCCGTCATGCCGACAAACAGGGTTCCGACCTCTCCAGCCTCAAGCGGATATTCAGCGGGGGTGCGCCGATGCCCCGCCGCCTGATGGAGGCGTTCGAGCAGCGCCATGGCGTGGAGCTCGTACAGACGTGGGGGATGACCGAGACGGCACCGGTCGGCGCTGTCGCCCTTCCGCCCGCCGGCGCGAGCGGCCAGACCGAGCGTGACCTTCGCTGCCGTGCCGGGCGCCTGCTGCCGCTGCTCGACATGCGCATCGTCGGCGACGATGGAACCGCGCTGCCTTGGGATGACATGCACCACGGCGAACTCGAGGTACGCGGACCATGGATCGCCGTCGGCTACTACGG
>MKSH01000273.1:2458-3174 GCA_001898095.1 Solirubrobacterales bacterium 70-9
CGCGCGAAGGATCTCGTGAAGTCGGGCGGGGAGTGGATTTCCTCGGTCGAGCTCGAGGACCACCTGATGAGCCATCCCAAAGTCGCGGAGGCGGCCGTGGTCGCGCGCGACGACGTCCGCTGGGGCGAGCGGCCGGTCGCGCTCATCGTTCCCGAGGCGGATGCCGAGATCGGCTCCCCGACGCTCCTCGACCACCTGCGCGGGCTCGTGCCACGCTGGTGGTTACCCGACGAGCGCGACGTGCATTTCGTCGACGCACTGCCAAGAACGAGCGTCGGCAAGCTCGACAAGCGAGCGATTCGCAGCCGCCTGACCACGGCAGGGTCCGGCGAGCCGCCGTTTACCCGATCGAACTCATGAAGCGCGAAGTCTTCGACCACGACTTCCTCGGTTTGTCGATCCCGGTCGAGTACGGAGGCGGCGACACCTCCGACTTCAGGTTCAAAGTGGTGGAGCGCCGACGAGGTGATGAAGGAGATAATTGGCCGCGACCTCGGGCTCGGCGAAGGGAGAGCACGGTGAAGCAGGCGGTGCTCGTCTCGGTCGCACGCTCGCCCGTCGGAGGCGCGATCGAGGGCCGGTCCAAGACCCAGGAGTGCTGAGCGGCGCACTCATGCCGCAGCGGGGCGCGACCAGGCGTCGACCGCGACCGCGGCAAGGATGATCGCTCCCTGCACGATCTGCTGGTAGATCGGATCCAAGCCCAGAAGAGTGAA
>MKSH01000273.1:3514-6126 GCA_001898095.1 Solirubrobacterales bacterium 70-9
TGGCCAAGCGTGGCAAAGGAGGGGTCGACGATGGTCACCAGCCCGCCGGCCGTGACCAGGACGGCACCACCGCGGATGAGGAACGTCGTCGACAAAGTCCCGATCAACGGACTGACTCGCCCGGCGGTGGTGATGATCCCGTTTCCCAGGCCGAGCGCCGCCCCCGTCGCGAGCCCGGCGGCGACGCCGAGCCAAGGGTCGGCGGCACCGACCACCTTGGCAGTGACGATACCCGCCAGCGCGACGATCGCTCCGACCGAGAGGTCGAAGCCGCCGGCGACTATCACGAGGGTGCCGGCCGCGGCGACGATCAGCGTCGGGGACTGTTGGCTGAGGATGTTTTCCAGGTTCGACCGCGTCAGGAAGTTGTCGCTGGCCACCGAAAGCGTAACGAAGAGAACGATGAAGCTGGCGACGATTCCGTACTCTCTCAGGACTCCGACGGGGACACGCCGGGCGCCCTGCGGCCACGGTCGCCTGGATCGCGAAGATTTGACCGCGGCGCTCATCCGACGTCTCCTCCGCGCGGTGACGCACCTAACGCGACCCGCATCACGGCGTCTTCGCTGATCGCGCCCTCCTCCAACTCCGCCTCGATTCGACCTTCACGCAGAACGAGCGCACGGTGCGGCAACTCCAAGATCTCCTCGATCTCCGAGGAGGCGAAGAGGACCGCCGCGCCTTCGGCCGCGAGTGAGATCAGCAGTTCGTAGATCGAATGCTTCGCACCGACATCGACGCCGCGCGTAGGCTCGTCGGCGAGCAGCACGGCGGGGCGGTCCAACAGGCAACGCGCGAGGAGGACCTTCTGCTGGTTGCCGCCCGACAGGGTCCCCACCGGGCTCGAGATGCGGCCGCCCGCCAGGCCCAACCTCTCGACCAGCCCTCGCGCCACCGCTCGCTCGGACCTCTTTCTCACCACACCCCATCGGGCAATGCCTGCCAGTTGCCCGAGAACGACGTTCTCCGATGCGGAGCGCTCCATCAGCAGGCCTTGGTCCTTGCGACTCTCAGGCAGCAGGGCGATTCCCGACCGCTTCCCGTCGCGCGGTGAACGGATCCGTCGGGGAGAGCCGTCGACGGCGACCGCGCCGGATGTGACTCCGGCACCGGAGTGGATGGCATGCAGCAGCTCGCTGCGGCCACTTCCGACCAGCCCCGCGAGGCCGACGATTTCCCCCGAGGCGATTCGGAGCGAGACACCGTCGATTCCGGTTCTCGTGCTGATCCGATCGACCTCGAGTGCTGCGCGCTGCTCCCTGGGGCGCGGCGGCCGGGCGGGGAACATCCGCTCCAAGGAGCGTCCCAACATCCCCTCGACCAGTGACGCCTCCGACTCCTCACTCGTCCGCACCGTACGAACGTGGGCGCCGTCTTTGAGGATCGTCACCCTGTCCCCGACGGCCAGCACCTCCTTGAGGAAGTGCGAGATGAA
The DNA here is from genome assembly GCA_001898095.1 of Solirubrobacterales bacterium 70-9. Classification (GTDB taxonomy): domain Bacteria; phylum Actinomycetota; class Thermoleophilia; order Solirubrobacterales; family 70-9; genus VAYN01. The sequence goes on from MKSH01000273.1 coordinate 4,950, forward strand.
GACCACCGTGGTGCCGGTGGCCGCGAGGCGGCGCACGGTGTCGAGCAGCAGCGCGGTCTCGTCGACCGACAGCGCGGCCGTCGGCTCGTCGAAGACCACCAGATCGGCCTTGCGGGCCAACGCCCGCATGATCTCGACCTTTTGCCGATCGGCGAGCGAGAGGTCCCGCACCAACGCGCGGGACGGAATCTGCAGGCCGACCTGGTCGGCCAGGTCGGCGAAGCGACGGGACATGCCTGCCTTGTCGACGCGGCCAAATCGCCGACGGCTCTCGACTCCCAGGAACACATTGTCGAGGACGGATCGCGCCGGCAGCAGGGCAAGCTCCTGCGCGATGCCCGTGATTCCAGCGACCAAGGCGTCGTGCGGTGAGCGGAAGCTCACCGCCTGCCCCGCGACGCGGATCTGGCCCGCATCCGGTCGCACGGCGCCGACAAGCACCCGTCCGAGCGTCGACTTCCCGGCGCCGTTCTCGCCGACGATCGCGTGCACGGCTCCACGCTCGATCCGCAGGTCGATTTCGCGCAGCGCCTGGACGCCCGCGAACCGTTTGGACACAGAGGTCAACTCCACATGCGTGGAGTTGACCTCTGCCTGCGGCGAGCCCTCGTCCGCGGCAGACGAACTGAGTGGCACGGCGGTGATCATCCTTCGAACTGAGGCGTGAATTCGGCGGCGTTTTCTTTGGTGATGATCCCGTTGTCGGGCGCTTTGGCGGCTACTACGGGATCCACATAGCCGGTGGTCTTGCCGGACCGGATCGCGTCGATCACACCTTTTATCCCGAGTTCCGCCTCGTTGATCGGCACCTGAACGGAATCGCCAAACCACCGGCCCGCTTTCACCGCTTCCACGGCTTGCTTGGTGCCGCCGAAGCCGATGATCTTCACCTGGTCGGCCTCGCCGGCCGCCTTGATCGCACCTTCTGCACCGGCCGCCTCTTGGTCGGCCGCCACGAGCACGTTGATGTCGTCGTGCGCCGAGAGGACGTCCTGCATGGCGGCCAGTCCACCTTCCCGCGTGTACAGCCCTTCCGCTTCGGCGACGACGTGAATGTTCGGCGATGATTCGATGCCTTCCTTGAAGGCCTTGAAGAGTGCTTGGTCGTAGGTCGAGGCCTTGACCCCAAACATGAACGCGACGTTGCAGGGATCGATGCCTTCACATGCGCGCTTGG
>MKSH01000273.1:6178-6579 GCA_001898095.1 Solirubrobacterales bacterium 70-9
CGACCGCAATCCCGCTCTTCAGGGCGGATTCGACGGCCGGCACAACCGCTGCTCCGTTGAGAGGTACCAGCAGTATTCCGTCGTACTGCTTCGTTGCCACCAGATCTTCCAGCTGCTGAACCTGTTTCTGTTCGTCGAGCTGCGAGTCGATCACAGTCAGTTCGGCATTTTCCTTCGCCGCGGTTTCCTTTGCGCTCTTGATCTCCGTCTGGAAATAGGCGTTGGCGGTTACGCCGGGCAGGAATGCAAGATGGAGCCTCTTGTCGCTCGAGGCTTCCGTTCCTTCCGCTTCCGTTGCCGCAACAGCTTCCGTTCCTTCGACAGCTTCCGTGCTCCCAGCCGTGCTATCGCCCGCCGAGCTTCCCCCACAGGCCGCAACTGCGACGGCGGACAGCAAGGTG
>MKSH01000273.1:6601-8602 GCA_001898095.1 Solirubrobacterales bacterium 70-9
TGACATCCATGCATATCTCCTCAGTAGTTACCTTGTGCCCACTTCCCATGGGCCCCTATGGCTGGCGGCGTGCCGCAACTGCGAACTGCATCGACCTGACCGAGTGCGCCTAACCGCGTTCAGCGAAGGCCTGGGCATTCGCCTCGGCGTGTGCGCGAAATGAGATCGGAGGTCGGCCGGTTATCGACTCAACTGTGTCGGTGACCCGATCCTCCGCACCAGACCGCACCACGCCCTCCAAGTTGACGAGTATCTCCGCGAAGGCCTCCGGCAGGCCGGCCGCGATCAGGCTCCTCTGTACGTCAGCTGGATCGACGTCCAGGTGGCGAACCGGACGACCCGCAGCGTCGGAGACGATTGCCGCCACCTCCCCATAGCTGAGAGCCTCTGGTCCCGTGATCACATGGGCCCGATTGTGGGACTGCGAATCGAGCAGGGAGCGCACCGCAACGGCCGCGATGTCGTCGGCATCGACGAATGACACCCTTGCGTCACCAGTCGAAGTCGCGATCGAGCTTTCGCTTCGGATGCTCTCTGCGTAGGGGTGCGAGCCGGTGAAGTTCTGCATGAACCACGATGGCTGCAGCACCGCCCACTCGCCAACCCGTTGGCGTAAAGCTTCGTGGACCGTTCCGACCCCGGGGGAGCCTTCGGGGATGACCGACGCGCTGAGCAGCACGAAGCGACTGACACCGGCCGTCAGCGCGCGATCGATGAACGGCAGCATCATCGGCGCCGGATCTGCGACACCCACCGGCGGAAGAAGGTAAACGGCCTCGACGCCTTCGAGCGCCGGCCCATGCGTTTCGGCCTTGGCCCAATCGAAGAGCACGTGCTCGCCGCCGGCGTCTGCCGAAGGCGCCCTGCGACCGGCGCGCCGAGCCTGGTGCCCGAGCTCTTCGACGCCCGCGCTGACCCGGCTGCCGGTGGTGCCGGTGCCGCCGGTGACCAGAACGAGCACCTCAGCCTCGCTCCGTGTCGAACGCGTCGCGCAATCCCTGCTCGCCCCCGAGCGCTTCAAGTCCGACCAAGGGGTTCCAGTAGTCGCGTTGTCTCACGATCTCGCCGTTACCGGTCGTGATGATCCAGACGTAACGCATCCGGTACGGCTTGCCGGTTGCGACCACCCGACCGTCGGCCTGTGCCTCTACTACGACAACCGCCGGGTCGAGCGTCTCGTGCTCCACCACTTCGGGAAAATCGCGCAGATCTATGTGGTTCGGGTAGTCCTTTACGTACTCGTAGATGGCAGCCCTGCCGTTCAGACACTGTGGGTAGTCGGCTGGGGCAAAAGGCAACTCGAACACTGCGTCCTCAGCAAAGGCGCCGGCCCACGCCTCCATGTCCTTCTCGAGCAGCCGGCGAAGCTGGGCGCGATGGATCTCGAGCGCCTCGCTGCTGCCCGGCTCAAACGGACCTCCTCTATCGGCCACTTCCTCTCCTTCCCCAGATCGGCATTCGTCCATTTCGGACTTGGAGACATTGTAGCACAATATCACAGTGCTGCCAAGTATCGAGCCGGTCCGCCGGTAAAGCCCGACCCGCCTGAACCGGAGCCCTGATTGCATTCGGGCGTGCGCATCGCCCGGCTCGCCCTCCTCTGCGCCGCCGCCGTCGCGGTCGGCATCGTGCTCGTCTCCGGCGGCGAGGACGGCGGGCCGCGAACGCCCCCGGCCCTCCCCGGCCTGCCGCCCCCGTTCCTCGGCACCGCCGTCGCCGGGGACGGCGGGCTGACCGCGGCTGTGGACGCCTACGGCGACGTGGTCGACCTCCGCCCGGGCCCGGCGGGCGCGGCGCTGATCGACAACCCGGCCGACCGGCAGGCAGCGGGGACGGTGCCGGAAGCGACCGGGATCGTGCCGCGGGTGGCGGTGGGCGACGGCAAGCCGATGGCGATGTGGGAAGCGGATGAAGTGACGCAGGGGTACGTCGCCGGGACGAACGTCGTGCGGACGGTGGCGCGGTTCGCGGATGGGGCGCGCGTGGGGATGACGGTGGGGG
>MKSH01000273.1:8650-9248 GCA_001898095.1 Solirubrobacterales bacterium 70-9
TCTCCGACGCCGCAGCGGTTGTCCTGCGGAACGCGGTGAAGGACGGAAGGCGGTGGCTTGGTCGCTCGAGGGAACTCGGGGCCGGGGCGCCGAGGTGGGCGCGGGCGATGTACCTGCGGTCGCTGCTGACCGTGCAGGCGCTGACCTCGAAGCGGACCGGGGCGGTGGCGGCGGGGCCTCGGGACGGGTGGGCCTACGTGTGGCCCAGGGATGCGGCGACCGCGGCGCTCGCGTTGGAGGCTTCGGGGCACCACGCCGAAGCCCGGCGCGTGGCGCGATTCCTCAAGGGCCTGGATCTCTCGGCCGCCGCGCGCTTCGACGAAGACGGCGAACCGATCCCCGGCCGCGCGGCTCAGGGCGATGCCCTCGGCTGGGTCGACGCCGCCGCAAGCGCCACCGGCGTCCCGCCGCCAAAAGAGTCCCTCCCGTGGCGCGACCGCGCCGACTACCAAGAGTCCACCCCCGGCACCTACCTCGGCAACGCCCTCGCCTCCGCGGCAACCCACGTTGATGGGCCGAAAAGCGCTGATATAGAGCGCTTTTCGGCCCATCAACATCGTGTGCTGCGGGAATTTGGGACGGCGGGGGGGCTCGTGCG
>MKSH01000273.1:9417-9812 GCA_001898095.1 Solirubrobacterales bacterium 70-9
CGCCCGTAGGAGCGGTTCGGGGGACCCCCGAACGAACCTCCCCGCCCTTCGTGAGAGAGGAGGTCCCCCAAACCGCTCCCGGCAGGCCGCCCTCGAACTCCTGACCGACCTCCGCCGCGCCTCCACCGCCGCCGGGGATCTCCCCGAGCGGGTCGGGGTCCACACCGGCATCCCGACCTCCACCACCCCCCTGCTCTGGTCCAGCGCCTTCGCCGTCCTCGCCCTCCGCGAACTCTGGCCCTAGGCAACCCTCTGTCCTTTGTCACCCTGTGGGTTACAAAGGACAGAGGGTTGGTGGCCGACTAGATGATTGATTCCTAATTGACCCCGGTTGTCAGCCGGGCTGCCAGGGAGCGAGGCGAAGGGCGCCGAAGTCAGGCGTTGCTAACCGCAAC
>MKSH01000274.1:0-2320 GCA_001898095.1 Solirubrobacterales bacterium 70-9
GCCGATCCCGTCGGCGCTCAGCTCGACCACGCTGCCGGGCGCGATCCAGCGGTCGAGCTCGTAGCCGCAGCCCCTCCCCATCGTGCCGCTGCCGAGCAGGTCGCCCGGGTAGAGCGTCTGCTCCTGGGAGACCCAGGAGATGATCTGCTCGAAGGAGAAGTGCATGTCGCCGATCGCCCCGCGCGACCACTCCTCACCGTCGATGGTCGCCGCCAGCACGATCTGGTCGTGGTCGATGTCGGTGGCGATGCAGGGGCCGATCGAGCTGGCGAAGTGCTTGCCCATCGCCGGGCCGATGCCCACCGACATCTCGCGCTCCTGGATGTCGCGGGCGCTCCAGTCGTTGTAGAGCGTGTAACCGGCGATGTGCTCGGCGGCCCGCTCGACCGGGATCCGCCGGCCGGCCATGCCGACCACCGCGCAGAGCTCCAGCTCGTAGTCGAGCTTGTCGGAGTAGCCGGGCCAGGGCACGACGTCGTCGGGGCCGTAGATCTCGTCGACGTTGCCGGCGTAGTAGACCGGCAGGTTGAACCACTCGTCCGGGACTTTCTTGAACGAGTTCATCACGTGCTCTTCGACCACCATGAAGTCACGCAGGCTGTTCGGCCGCGGCAGCGGCGGCGCCAGCCGGTACTCGCCCGCCGGGACGATCGGGCCGGTGCCCGCGGCGACCGCCTCGCGGGCCGCCGCAAGTGCCGGGGCACCCGCCTCCAGCAGGGCGAGCATGTCGGCGGGGACCTCGGCTGCCGCCGCGAGGTCGAGGACGCCGCCCTCGACCAGGGCGCCGGTCCGCTGCTCGGGGCCGTCCGGCCCGTCGGTCTCGAAGGTGACGAGACGCATCCCGGTTCCGGCCGGGATCGTCGTCGCCTGCTCGTCGCTCATCTTCTCTCTCCCTCGTTCAGGTTGTCCAGGAATGCGCCGATCGCCCCGTTCACCTGGTCGGGGGCATCGAGCGTGATGTGGTGCCCCGCTTCGGGGACCAGGCAAAGTTCGGCGTCGGGGATCAGCTCGGCCATGCGTGGTCCGCGCGCCGCGCGGGCGTCGTCCTCTCCCCAGATCACCAGCGTCGGGCAGGCGATCTCGGCCGCCCGCTCCTCGATCGACTCATAGCCCGCCGGCAGTCGGGTGACCGCGATCGACGCGTCGCGCGGGTGGGCGAGCATCCGCTCCAGCTCCGCCGCCGCCTCCCCGGGGTGTGCCTCGACCCAGCCGGGGGTGTGGAAGAGGCCCTGGTGGCCGACGAGGGCGGCGCGGCGCTCCGCCTCGGTGCCGGAGGCCAGCACCTCGCCCAGCCCGGCCAGGCCCGCGAGGGCCTCCGGACCCACCGGATCGAGGCCGGCGCTCATCGTCACCAGCGCCTCGACCCGCTCCGGATGGGCGAGCGCGACCCGCATCGAGATCGCCCCGCCCTGGGAGACGCCGCCGATCGCCGCCCGCTCGGCGCCCAGCGCCTCGATCAGCCGCGGGGCCGCGGCGACCAGGTCGGCGACGGCCCAGCCGGCGGGATCGAACTCGGTGCCGCCGTGGCCGGGCCAGTCGAAGGCGACCACCCGGCGCGTCCTCGCCAGCGCCGTCAGCTGGGGGCGAAAGACCTCCTTGTAGGAGAGCGTCCCATGGAAGAGGACGAGCAGCGGGCCGTCGCCCTCTTCCAGGTAGGTCCAGCGCCTGCCGTCGAGGACGAGCGCCGATTCGGTCACCGGCCTAGTTGCCGGCCGCGACGCTGGGGACGCGGTCCTCGACGAACTCCTGTCGCATCGTCCCGATGCCGACTATCTCGCTCTCCAGCACGTCGCCGGGGGCGAGGAAGCGGGGCGGGTCCATCGTCGCCCCGATCCCGGCCGGGGTGCCGGTGAGGATCAGGTCGCCCGGCAGCAGCTCGGTCGCCTCGGAGAGGTACTCGATCAGCTGGGCGACCGAGAAGATGAATTCCGAGGTCCGTCCGTGCTGGACCTCCTCGCCGTTCACCGTGCAGCGCAGCTCGAGGTCGTCGGGGTTCTCGAACTCGTCGACGGTGACCAGGTAGGGGCCGGTAGGGCAGAAACCGGGAAGCGACTTGCCAAGCGTGAACTGCGGCTGCTCTTTGGGGCGCAGCTGGATGCCGCGGTCGGAGATGTCCTGGGAGACCGTCAGCCAGGCGACGTGGTCCCAGGCATCGCCGGCGGCGACGCGGCGGGCGCGCTTGCCGATCACCACGGCCAGCTCGACCTCCCAGTCGACGGTCGCGGTCGAGATCGGCACCTGCTCGTAGGGCCCGGCCAGCGAGGCGTGGAGCTTGGCGAAGATGGTTGGGAACTCGGGCATTTCGGCGCCGGTCTCCTCG
>MKSH01000274.1:2336-2862 GCA_001898095.1 Solirubrobacterales bacterium 70-9
CGAGGAGCGCCGCGTCGATCACGACGTCGCCCTGCTCCTGGTTCGAGCCCGCCCACTCCAGCACCTCCGCCCAGCGGGCCAGCGCCTGGTCGGGGTCGGCTGGGAGGGAGCCGTCGCTGGCGCGTTCGACGTCCACCCCACGTCCGTCACTGGTGAGCAGGGTCAGGCGGCCATCGTGATTCGCAAAGCGCATACGTCTCTCCTCCGTCGGTGCTACTCCCGGTTGAAAGTGTAATATACATAATCGCTGTGGATACGAAGCGCCGGGCACTACCGCCGTGGTTACTGCTCGGGGCCGGGTTCGTCGTCGCCGCCGACATCCGCGTCGCGGCGCCGCTGCTACCGGCGATCGCCGACGACTTCGGCACCAGCGTCGGCGTCGCCGGGCTCACCGTCGCCGTCTACGGGCTCTCCTACGCGGCGGGCCAGATGCTCTACGGGCGGCTCGGCGACCGAGTGGGCAAGGTTCGGGTGATCCGCGCGGTGCTGCTGCTGTTCGCGCTCGGGACCGGGCTCTGCGCGGTAT
>MKSH01000274.1:2984-5377 GCA_001898095.1 Solirubrobacterales bacterium 70-9
GGGATCCTCGCCGGCCTGCTCAGCTGGCGGGCGATCTTCATCGTCCTCGGCACCGTCGCCGCCCTCATCACGCTGGCGATGTGGCGCTACCACGCCCCCGGGGGCAGCGGCGTGCGCCCCGCCCGGCGCGGCCACTTCCGGGCGATCTTCATGAGCGACCGGCCGCTCTTCCTCCTCACCGTCACCGAGACCTTCTTCTTCCTCGGCTCCTTCGCCTTCGCCGGCTCCGAGCTGGTCGAGACCCGCGGCGCCTCCTATCCCCTGGTGGGCTCGCTGCTGGCGCTCTTCGCGGTCGGCTCGCTGGTCACCTCGAAAGGGCTCGCGCGGGTCGGCGCGCGGGCTCCCGACGCGCTGCGGGTGGCGAGCGGCGGCTGCGTCGTCGCCGCGGGCTTTGCCCTTCTCGCGACCACGCCGGGGCCGATGCTCTTCGGCGTCGCCGTTTTCGTCCTCGGCCTCGGCCTCACCTTCGCCCACTCGACCCTGCAGACGCGGGCCACCGAGGTCAGCCCCGACACCCGTGGCGCCGCCGTCTCGCTCTTCGCCGGGATCGGCAACGTCGGCGCGGCGCTCGGCACCTTCGCCGCCGGCGCCGTCGTCGACGGCCTCGGCTACGGCGCCCTCTTCGGCACCGCCGCGGTCGGCATCCTTGTCGTCGCCGGCGCCGCCGTCCGCTGGCTCGGCCCGCACGTCCGCCTCCCCGCCGGGCCGCCCGCGTCCGGCGGCGACGCCGCGGCTAGATCAGCGGCGTGATGTTCTCCTCGTAGGGGACGCCGAGCAGCGCCTTGCCGTAGACCTCGCGGTTGACCAGGGGGTCGGCCACCGCGTGACGGGCGGCGACGTTGGAGTCCCTCCAGATCCGCTGCAGCGGACTCACCTCGGCGAAGCTCGAGGCGCCATGGGCGGAGATCAGCAGGTCGATCGCGGCGACGATCTGCTCGATCCCGTGGGCGACGTCGGCGCGGACCCGGGCCCGGTCGAGATAGGCCAGCGGCTCCCCCGCCGCGGCGGCACGGTCGATGTCGTCGGCCGCCCGGTAGGCATGGAGGGCAGCCGAGTCGACGGTGGTCGCCGCCTGCGCTACCTGGAGCTGGAACGCGGTGGATTCGGTCTGGCGCTCGTACCTGGTGTAGGTGATGCCGCGCCGGGGCGCTTTTTCCAGCACGAAGCGGAGCGCCGCGCGGCCGAGGCCGAGCTGCGGGCCGACCAGGATCAGGGCGAGGAGGGGAACGAACGAGGCCCGATAGAGCGGCTCGTCGGTGTGCTCGGTCGGGTAGTGGTTCTCGATCGCCTGCGGCACCGAGAGCAACCGATGGGCGGGCACGAAAACCTCCTCGGCGACCAGCGTGTTGCTGCCGGTGCCGCGCATCCCGGCGACGAACCAGGTCTCCTCGATCGTCAGCTCGGCGGCCGGGACGAACGCCACCGCCTGGTCGACCGGCTCCCCCGAGGCATCGGGTACGACGATGCCGACGATCGCCCAGTTGGCGTGCCAGCTACCCGATGCCCAGGGCCAACGGCCGCTGACCGCGTAGCCGCCGTCGACCTTGTGCACCTCGTCGGAGGGGTTCAGCACGCCGGCCACCATCGCCTCGGCGCCGGCACCGAAGATCTCCTCCTGGGCCTCGTCGCCGAGCAGCCCGGCGAGCCAGTTGCAGACGTTGATCAGGGCGACCACCCAAGCGGTCGAGCCGCACGATTCGGCCACCGCGGCGGAGACCTCGATCTGCTCGCGGGCGGTCATCTCATGGCCGCCGAAGCGGCGCGGGACGGTGGCCTTGAAGGCGCCCGCCGCCCGCAGCGCCTCGATGTTCTCCTCGGCCACACGGCGCTCGGCCTCGGTCCGCTCGGCGTTCCGCTCGAGCGTCGGCCGGGCTGCCTCGATCGCCTCGACCACCTCGGCGAGCGTCCTCGCTCCCTCCTCCACGGTCATCGACTTCTCCTTCCCACAGGTTTAGCCTCAGATAAAATGCATATTATCTATGATGTTCGACGTGTCCAGGGAGCAGCTGTCAGCCGAGCGGTATCGCGAGCTTTTCGGCGTGGTCCCGAGCGCCGTCGCCGTGGTCACCACCAGCACCGAGGCGGGGCCGCATGGCACCACCGTGAGCGCCTTCGGGCCGCTCTCGCTGGAACCGCCGCTGGTCCAGGTCTGCCTCGACCTCGAGTCGCGGCTGCTCGCCCGGATCGCCGAGTCGGGCCGCTTCCTGATCAACGTCCTCGCCCACGACCAGGACGCATTGGCGCGGCGTTTCGCCCGCAGCGGCGAGGACGACTTCGCCGCCGTCGCGTGGAGCGAGCGGCGCGGTCTGCCCGCGATCGACGGCTGCCACGGCTGGCTCGCCGCCACGGTCGAGCGCACGGTCGAGGCGGGAGATCACGCGATCGTGATCGGG
>MKSH01000274.1:5399-8137 GCA_001898095.1 Solirubrobacterales bacterium 70-9
GCCGTGAACGGCACCGGCGTGACCCGCCGCCGCGAGGGCATCGTCACCTCGGCCGACGCCGGGCTCGACGCCGCCGTGGCCCGGATCGTCGAAGGCGGCCTCGCCCTCGTCGTCGACGAGGGGCGGCGCCGCGGTGACCTGGTCGCCCTCGCACGGTCCGCCTCGCCCACCGGCGTCAACGCGATGCTCGCTCACGGCCGCGGCCTGGTCGCGGTGGCGATGACCGCCGACCGGCGCGACAGGCTCGAGCTGGCGACGATGCCGGGGACCTCGACCCCGGCATCGATCGAGGCGAGCAGCGGGGTCACCACCGGCATCTCCGCCGCCGACCGGGCGCTCACCATCCGCACCGCCGCCGATCCCGCAGCGGGCCCGGGAGCGCTGATCTCCCCCGGTCACGTGATCCCGCTCGTCGCCGCTGCCGGCGGGCTGCTCTCCCACCGCGGGCGGGTCGAGGCCGCAGTCGACCTCGCTCGCCTCGCCGGATCGCCGGCGGCGGCGATCTGCGAGGTGCTCGACGAGACCGGCGCCCTCGCCGAGCCGGCCGCCATCGCCGCCCTCGGGGTCCGTATCGGGGCGCCGCTGACGACGCTGGCGGCGATCGCCGAGCGCCGCGTCGAGCTGGCGATCGGCGACTGGTAGCGGCGCCTCAGGCGCCGCGCACCACGTCGATCACCACCGCCGCGTCGGCCGGGGCCGCGCCGCCACGCCAGGCGACGTGGTGGTCGGGACGGATCAGCGCCAGCTTCGCCTCGTAGAGGTCGGTGAGCCCGTCGGGCTCCGGCTCGAAGACCTCCAGCGGCATGCCCGCCGCTGCGGCGGCCGCCTCGAGCGGGGCGGTGTCGGCCTCCGGGTCGAGCCGCAGCAGCGCGAACTCGGTGCCGAGGTGGTCGTAGAGCGAGCTGCCGTCGTCGAGCCAGACGTGCGGGGCGCGGGCGCCGGGCCGCGCGCAGGGCACGTACTCGCCCATCGAGACCGGCGGCCGCGGGCTGCCGTCGTCGACCACGATCGGCGAGCCGTCGTAGCGGTAGCCGAGCTGGGCGCCGATGCTGTTGAACTCCCTGCTCTTCGCCTCGTGGACGCGGGCGCCGACCCGCTTGCGCACCGCGTCGCCGGCCGGGCCGGGGGCGGAGATCCCGTCCTCGACCAGCTGCGGGGCGAGCAGGCCGGTGTTGTCGATGCACTCGGCCTGGATCCAGAGGTCGGCCTGGGCCCGCTCTTCGCCGTAGGAGGCGAGCAGGCGCGGGCCGCCCCAGCCGTTCAGGACCGCGGCCAGCTTCCAGCCGAGGTCGGCCGAGTCGCTGATCCCGATGTTCATCCCGAAGCCGCCCATCGGCGAGATCAGGTGGGCGGCGTCACCGGCCAGAAGCACGCGGCCGTGGTCGAAGCGGGGAGCGATCAGCGAGTGGATCCGCACCCGGCCGCCGCTGAGCTTGCGGACCGGCAGCTCGAAGCCGATGTTGCGGAAGAGGATCTCCTTGGCGTCCTCCCACGAATCGGGGTCCATGTCGGCAGAGGCGGGGACGATGCCGAGCGTGTAGCGGTCCTCGTCGTCCTGCGGCGCCAGCAGCAGCGAGTCGCGGTGCTCGTTGATGAAGAAGTAGAACGAGGAAGGACCGACCTCGGCCCGCTCCATCAGCCCTGGCGCCTCGATCAGCCAGATGCTGGCGGTGACGATGTCGGCCTCGCCCTCCATCCGCACCCCGAGGTCGCCGCGCACAGCGCTGCGGCTGCCGTCGGCCCCGACCAGGTAGGAGCAGCGCAGCCGCCGCGGCTCACCCGCCGCGTCGGTGTAGGCGACGGTGACCCCGTCGTCGTCCTGCTCGAAGCCGGTGTAGACGGACTCGTAGCGCAGGTCGACCAGCGGGTTCGCCGCGGCCGCCGCGGCGACGGTCCGTTCGATCCCGGCGTTGGGCGCCCACTCCGGCGTCTCCGAGGCGATCGGCATGCGGTCGAAGTCGAAGATCCGCTTGAAGTCGTGGACGACGTGGCCGTTCAGCGCGGTGACCCAGGTGCAGCTGCGCGGCACGTCGTCGCTCACCGGGTCGTTCTCACGCAGGGCGTCGGCGATCCCCCAGCGGCGGAAGAGCTCCATCGAGCGCGTGTTGGTCAGGTTGGTCCGCGCCTGCCAGCTTTCGCCGGGAGCGCGGCGCTCGACGATGATCGAGCGGATCCCGTGCAGCGCGATCTCCAGCGCCAGGGTGATCCCCACCGGGCCGCCCCCGACGATCGCCACCGGCGCGTCCACGGTCTGACTTCCCTCCATCCTCGCTCCCTCCTGTCGCGGCGCGGCACCCAACCGCGTCAATATCAATTCGACATTATCGATAATCCACAGAAAGATGCAAGAGCCACCCGGACGGGCGGGACCAAGCGCGGCGATGACGCCCTTGCGGCAGCGAGGGCGCGGGGGCCTAGCGGGAGCTCTTCGGAGCGCCGGCTTTCGCCGCCGCCTCGTAGTGCGCCGCGTTGTCTTTGAGATGGCGCGTCATCAGTTTGCGCGCGCCGCGGAAGTCGTGCTTGCGCAGCGCGACGGCGATCTCTTCGTGCTGTTCGTGAGCGCCCGCGGTGTAGACGAGGTCGGGCTCGGTCGCCGCCTCGAGCTGGATATACGCTTCGAAGGCGTCGCGCAGCGATTCGATGATCTCGACCAGGCGGGGGCGCCGGGCGGCCTCGTAGATCAGCCGGTGGAAATTACGGTTCAGGTCCTGGTAATCGGGCGATTCGGTCTTCTGGCG
>MKSH01000275.1:0-1361 GCA_001898095.1 Solirubrobacterales bacterium 70-9
CGGCGACGCAGTAGCCGTGCACCGCCGCGATCGTCGGCTTGCGGAACGACTCGAGCATGCGCATCGCCCCGAACGCCTCGCGCAGGTAGGCACGGCGGTCGCCGGCGTCGCCGAGTTCGCCGAAGCCGACGATGTCGCCGCCGGTGCAGAAGGCGCGGCCGTTGCCGTTCAGGATCACGGCCCGCACCTCGTCGTCGGCGTCGGCCTTCTGCAGACCGGCCACCAGCTCGGGCCAAAAGTCCCGCGTCATCGCGTTCAGCTGCTCGGGACGATCGAGCGTCAACCAGGCGACTGAATCTTCCTTCTTGTAGCGAAGCATCGACGACATCGGCTCCCTCGGATCTGCGCAACCAGCGCTAATCAACCAAACGGTTGGGAAGAGTATAGCCGCCGACGACGGCTGCGGGCGACCCTGATCCGACGAGTCCGTGGATGGCGAAGTCGGCGCAGCGCCGATCCACCTCACGGTCCGAATCGCGCGCGGGGGAGTACCAGCGATAGGTCCAGATGATCGTCGCGAAGATGAATTTCGACAGCGGCAGGGCCTCCCGGTCGGGGTCGACCTCGCCGCGCTCCTGGGCGGCCACGATCAGGCCCCTGACGAATCCCTCGTGCTCGCGCCGGCGCTCGAGGATCTGCGCCAGCAGCGGCTCCGAGAGGCAGCGCAGGTCGCGGTAGTAGACCGAGACCCGGACCAGGTTCTCCATGTTGTAGGCGATCTGCCGACGGACGTACTCGTGCAGGCGATCGAGCGGCGGCTCGGTGTCCGGCAGGGCGGCCATCTCGTCGAGGATCTGGTTCACCTCGTCGTGGGTCTCGTCGAGCAGCCGGAACAAGACGTCTTCCTTGCCGTCGATGTAGTGGTAGAGACTGCCCTTCAGCAACCCGACCTCGGCGGCGATGTCCTGGACCCGGGCGTCGACGTAGCCGCGCTCGTAAAACACCTTGGCCGCCGCGTCGAGTACCTCGCGGTGGCGCCTTGAAGGCGTTTTCCGTCCCCCCGGCGCGTCGCCTTTCCGGGTACGGGTCGTCCTATCGGGACCAGCGGCAGCCAAGCATCCCTCTCCTTCCCAAAGGGCGCCGAAGCCGGCTGCCCGTGATCAAAAGCCTACCAATCGATTGGTTAGAGGAGTTGCTAGTCTCGGGCCCACCAATCGGGAAGGAGAAGGGATGGGGATCAGCATCGAGGAGATCGGCGACCGGATCGAGATCCGCCGCCTGGTCGACGAGTACGCGATCGGCGTCGACACCCGCGACGCGGAGCGCTTCGCCGCGCTGTTCGCCGCGGACGCCACGCTTTCGGTGGTCGAGCCGGGCGAGGAGGAGCCGTCGCTCGTCTACACCGGCCACGCGGAGCTGCG
>MKSH01000275.1:1525-4710 GCA_001898095.1 Solirubrobacterales bacterium 70-9
CGCATCGTCCGCCAGTGGACCGACTACTGCGAGGCCGAGAAAGCGCGGCTGGCCGGCTGATGGCGGAGATCCCCGCTCACATCACGGGCACCGTCTGGACGGTCGAGGTCGAGGTCGGCGACACCGTCACCGTCGGCGACACCGTGGTGATCCTCGAGTCGATGAAGATGGAGATGCCGGTCGAGGCCGAGATCGGCGGGACGGTCGAGCAGATCCTCTGCGATAAGGGCCAGTCGGTGAACGAGGGCGAGGCCCTGCTGACCGTCCGCCCGGCCTGACCGAGGTCCGCCCGCCCTAGCCGAACGGCAGGTCGAGCTTGATCACCATCGAGGACATGCGCCAGGCGCCGTCCTCCTTGGCGACCGTCACCTCGTAGACACCGGTCGAGACGATCGTCGCCTTGCCGTCGGCGACCGAGATCAGGGTCAGGGTCGAGGTGACCTCGCCAGCGTCCTCGCCCAGGTTCACGAAGCGGAAGTTGGTCGCTACGTGGCGGCGCTGGTCTTCCATCCCGGAGACCGAGCCGGTGACGAAGTCGACGATCTCCTTGCGCGGGCTGAAGGGCCCGACCGTGTCCATGCCGGGGATCTCGATCGAGAAGCTGGCGTCGCTGGTGAACACGTCGTTCAACCGCCCGAACTCGGCGGCGTCCATCGCCCAGGCGTAATCCGACAGCAGTTCGGTGATCTCCTCGCGACTCGACATTGCGGACCTCCCAAGCTCGTTTCCCGTTGCCGCGATGATACCGCTAACCAAGCAATCGGTCGGTTGAAAATGGGATCGGCTCGCTCCCCATCCTGAGTAGCGGTTACTCTTCCGTCCCGTGCCTCCGAAACGGAGTACCAAAGCAAAACCAAAAGGTCGGACGAAAGCCAAGTCCGCGGCGGGATCAAACGGTCGTTCTGGGCGCGGTCCGCATCGCCGTGACGCCGAGGTGCTGGAGGCCGCGGGCAAGGTATTCGCCGAACGCGGCTACTCGGAGGCTTCGGTCCAGGATGTCGCCGACGCCCTCGGGATCCTCAAGGGCAGCCTCTACCACTACATCGAAACCAAGGAAGACCTTCTCTTCTGGTTGCTGGAGGAGGTCCACCGCGATGTGGAGGAGATCCTCGGCCGGGTCGCCGCCGAGGAGGGTCTCGACCCGTTGCAGCGCCTGCAGGCCTACGTGCGCGAGCAGGTCGAGTACAACCTCGGCAACCTGCAGCGGATCTCGATCTACTACCACGACATGGATCGGCTCAGCGACGATCGCCTGCAGCAGATCCTCGACCAGCGCCACGCCCACGAGCGGTTCGTCAACAAACTGATCCGCGAGGCGCAGGACCAGGGCCTCGCCGATCCCGCGCTGGACGCCCGGGTGCTGACCAACTGCCTCTTCGGCACCGTGATCTGGACCTACCGCTGGTACCGCCCGAACGGCAAGATCAGCCGCGAGCGGATCGCCAACCTCTGCGCCGACTTCGCCCTCAACGGCATCGTCGGCAGCCGCGACTAGCAGCCTCTCAGACCACCAGCGGCCAGTAGAAGTCGTCGTCGCCGGCGGCGAAGTGCTGCCAGACGCTCGGCACCTCGGCCCCCAGCAACCGCTCGGTGTTCGCCCGCGCGGTCTCCTCGCAGGCCTCCAGCAGGCGGTTGCCGAGCTCGTCCGCATTCGCCATCCCGGCGAGCTCGAAGAACGGCTTCACGTGGTTGGCGAAGAGCGGCGCGCCGTAGGCGATTTTGTAGGCGTCGTCCCACTCGACCGCCCGCATGAAGAGCTCCTCCTGGGCATCGGCGGCGGCCTTCTGGATCGCCTCGATCTCCCCTGCGTCGATCGCCCGCAGCTTGCCGCTGTCGTTGGTCAGCAGCGCCAGCCCGAGGAGGCGATCGCCGAGCTCGTGCGGCTCGAAGCGGGAGGAACCGAACATGTCGCAGATCACCTCGACGTCGCGGGCGACGTAGGCGAGGACCACGTTGCCGATCGGGACGCGGACCTCGGTCGCGGCCCAGGGCAGGAAGTCGTTGCGGAGGTCGTTGAACTCGCGGCAGAAGAGCACGGTGCCGTCGCCGAGGTCGTAGGGCCCGTGGCCGAAGATGCCGTCGCGCTGCTCGCCGTGGAGCATGAACCCGTAGAGCTCGAGCGTCGCGGCGAGCCGGCGGACGGCGCCGTAGAAGTCCGGGTCGGGGGCCGTTGCCATCGCGGTGAGTGCGTCGATGTCCGCCGGCTCGAGGATCGGCAACGAGTCATCGGCCTGCGCCGGCAGCAGCACCTCGTCGGTGCGGTACCCACCCTGGAGGCGGGCCCAGAAATCCATCAGGAAGGCGAGCTCCTCGGGCCGCTCCTCGGGGAACGGATCGCCCGGTCGCAGGCCGAGGTCGAGCATCCGCTGCTGGCGGTGGGCGAGGTGGCTGCAGACGAGGATGAACGGCTGCAAGGCGTAGGGGCGGCAACCGACCGTGCCCATCCGCCGGCCGATCTCCTCCGGCGGCATCGCCGCGGCCAGCTCGCGCAGGTACGGGCCGAGGTTGTCGTGGAGGCACTGCCAGCCGAGGCTCGAGCGGCGCGGCAGGTCGAAGAGGACCGAGGACATCGAGGTCCGCTTCTCCGCCCGCATGTCGCGCTTGTGGCTCGCCGAGAAGAGGTGGATCAGCTCGTTCACCCGCTCCACCGAGATGTCGACTCCGAGCTCTCCGCTCATTTCCCCCCTCCTTTCGCGGCTGCCTGCCGCTCGATCGGTACCACGGCCTCCCGCCAGAGCTCGCGCAGCCAGCCGTCGAGGTCGCGGGCGATCGGGATGACGACGAACTTCGAGCCGCCGGCGGCGACGAAGCGGGCGAGCAGGTCGCGCAGCGCCGGTGCGCCGAAGGCGATGTGGTCCCCCGGCGCCAGGTCCGGGCGCAGCCCCAGCAGCCGCTCGGCGGCCGCCGGCATCTCCCCCGCGCTCGGCGCCGCGAAGACCGTCGTGCCGTAGTGGTCGTCGTCGATCCGGCGGCCCGCCGCGGCGGCCCCCTCTTCGATCGTCGCCACCATCGCACCGAACTCGTCCGGGCCGACGAACGAGCCGAGCCAGCCGTCGGCGATCCGGCCGACCCGCAGCAGGGCCGCGCGGACCCGCCCGCCGAGCCAGAACTCGAGCCTCTCCCGCGTCGGCCGCGGCTGCAGGGTGACGTCGGTGAGCGTGCAGAAGCGTCCCTCGTAGGTCACC
>MKSH01000275.1:4736-12115 GCA_001898095.1 Solirubrobacterales bacterium 70-9
GCTCCTCGCGCGCGACCCCGAGCGCCGCCAGCTCCTCCGGCGCGGCGATGCCGAGCCCGCCGGCGGGCAGCAGCCGGCCGCCCGAGAGCACGTCGACGGTGGCCATCTCCCGCGCCAGCAGGACCGGATTGCGCGGCGGCAGCACGAGCACGCCGGTACCCAGCTTCAGCCGCGTGGTGCGGGCGGCGACCGCGGCGAGCGTCGGCAGCGGCGCGCCCCCGGCGAGCGACGCCGAGTCGCTCAGCCAGAGCGAGTCGTAGCCGAGCTCCTCGATCGTCTCGACCGCGCCCCAGAAACGACCGTCGGCGAGCCCGTCGCCGTCGAAGGGGCTCCAGCCGATGCCTACTCTCACGCTCATCGGCCCAGTCTAACTCTCGATCAAACGGTTGGCAGGGAAACGGTCGCTCTGCGGTATTCTCCGCCGATGGGAACGATCGGGAGAGGTACCACCGTGTCCGGAGGAACCGTCGAAGGCGTGCTGCACCGCGCCGACGACGTGCAACAGGTCTTCAGCCTGATGAAACGGCCGGACCTCGACCAGGTGATCCTGCTCACCAGCTCCGCCTCGGCGACCGCCGTGGTGCCGCTGCTCGCCAAGGTGCGGGGCGTCGTCAGCGAGTCCGGCGGCATGACCTCCCACCTGGCGATCGTCGCCCGCGAGTTCAACCTCCCCTGCATCCTCAGCGCCGAGCTCGAGGAGTCCGACCTCGAGGGTCGCCGGGTGGTGCTCCAAGAGGACGGCGCTATCGCGGCAGCCGCGGAGCCTCGCTGATCCCCTGCTCGCGCAGCTCCGCCTCGATCGTTTCGCGGAGGGCGAACTTCTTGATCTTTTCGCTGGCGGTGGTGGGGAAGCTGTCGACGAAGCGCACGTAGCGGGGCACCTTGAAGCTGGCGATCTGCCCGAGGCAGAATTCGATCAGCTCCTGCTCATCCACTGCGGCGCCGGCGACGCAGCTG
Source organism: Solirubrobacterales bacterium 70-9 (assembly GCA_001898095.1). Lineage (GTDB taxonomy): Bacteria > Actinomycetota > Thermoleophilia > Solirubrobacterales > 70-9 > VAYN01. Next base: position 5,694 of record MKSH01000275.1, read on the forward strand.
ACGAAGGCGGCCGGGACTTCGCCGTAGCGGTCGTCGTCGACGCCGATCACCGCCGCCACGCTGACCGCCGGGTGGGTGAGGAGGAAGCCCTCGATCTCCGGCGCCGCGGCGTTCTCGCCGCCGACCTTCAACGTTTCCTTCAGCCGGCCGCGGAACTGCAGGGTGCCGTCGGGCAGCAGGCAGGCGAGGTCGCCGGTCCGAATCCAGCCGTCCGGGGTGCGCGCCGCCGCGGTCGCCTCCGGGTCGCGGTAGTAGCCGGCGAAGGCGCTGGGACTCTTGAAGAGGAGTTCGCCGGCGCTTTCGGCCGGTAGCTCGGCGCCGCTCTCGGGGTCGACGATCCGCAGCTCGACGTCGCGCATCGGCTTGCCCGAGGTGGTCAGGCGCCGCTCCAGCGGGTCGGTGTGGCTGCCGATGCAGATCGAGCCGCAGGACTCGGTCAGCCCGAAGCTCGAGACCTGCTTCGTCGCCGGCAGCATCTCCTGCATCCGCAGCAGGCGCTCGCGCACGCCGACGTTGATCACGATCCGCAGGGCGCTGAGGTCGGCGGTGGGAAAGTCGGGGTGTTCGAGCACCGCGAGCCAGATCAGCTCGAAGGCGGGGAAGGCGAGCGAGACGTGCTCGTCGACCAGCTGGCGAAGGGCGAGGCCCGGCTCGAAGATTCCCGGATGGCTGAGCGTGCCGCCGCCGACGAGGGCGGTCATGAAGACCTGCCAGCCGCCGGAGTGGAACATCGTCATCGGCGTCCACATGCGGTCGCCGGTGACGAACTCGAGCCGTTCCGTCGTGTTGCGGCCGACCGCCATCAGCGCACCGTGGTCGAGCAGGCAGCCCTTCGGGTCGGCGGTGGTGCCGGAGGTGTAGAGCAGGATCGCGGGCGCGTCGGGGGTCACCTTCGCGCTCAGCGCGGCGACCTCGGCCGGATCGACCTCGGCCCCCGCGGCGACGAACTCGCCCTCGTCGCCGATCCGCACCAGGCGCGGGCTGTGGCTCGCCCCGCAGGTCCGCACCAGCTGCTCGAACTCGGCGCCGTAGAGGAGCACGGCGGGCTCGGCGTGGTCGAGCACGTAGCGCAGCTCGCCGGCCTTGTTGCGGGCGTTGACCGCCAGGCACATGGCGCCGAGGCGCATCGCCCCGAGGGCGAGCGAGACGTACTGCTCGCAACCCTCGCGCAGCAGGACTCCGACCCGGTCGCCGGGCCCGACCCCCATCCCCCGCAGGCGCCGGGCGCTCAGCTCGGAGGAGCGGCCGAGCTCGGCGTAGCTCGATTCCTCGCCGCCGAAGGAGATCGCGGCGGCGTCGGGTCGCTCCGCCGCGCGGGCGTCCAGCAGCGCCGCCAAAGAATCCCAGCGATGAGTCACCCAGTCCTCCTCCGATCCGGGGACGCCGCCCCGCTCTGGTCAACTGGAGCCAATCATACGCTTGTTTGGTTTTCGAGCCAGGAGCCGGGCGCGAAACCCTCGTGGACGACCTCGCGACGGGCGAAGAGCGCGCTCCCCGAGGCGAGGTCGACGCTGTCCCGGTAGCGACCCCAGTGGTCGGGGCCGACCGCGGTGACGGCGAGGAAGTAGCAGTCGGCGCGCGCCTCGGAGAGGCCGAGCGGGGCGATCCGCAGCGAGCTGACGTGGTGGCGGATGATGCCCGGGCCGGTCGCCGCGCCGACGTTTGCGGCGATTCGCGCGGCGATCTCCGCGCGCCCCTCGTAGCGCCCCGCGTCGAACGTGTGGCCCTTGATCTCGAGCACGCCGTCGGGGAGGAAGAGCGCCGCCAGGTCCTCGGCGCGGCCACGGTCGGCGGCCTCGACGTAGCGGCCGATCAGGTGGCGCACGGCCTCCGCCATCGCGGGCGAAGGGATCTCGGCGGCGTCCACGGGGCGGCAGTCTAGCCCGGTTGCAAAACCAAGCGTTTGGTTTACTCTTCGACGGGGACGATGGCCCGCCGCTCGCGGCCATCTCATGGGATCACGAAGGAGAGAAACGATGACCGAGGTTTCCGTCGACAGCGCCGCCGAGACCGGCGGCTGCCCGATCGCCTATCCGTCGCTCGAGAGCGTCGCCTGCCCGTATCCGATCTTCGCCGAACAGCTCGAGCAGGGCCTGCAGGAGCCGGAGGGCGACGGGCCGTACCTGGTCAGCCGCCACGAGACGATCACCCACGTGCTCAAACACCCCGAGATCTTCTCCAGCACCACCGACCTGAACGCCGAGGCCCAGCCCGGCTGGGAGGCAAGCGTCTTCTCCTCCGACCCGCCCGATCACACGGTGAAGCGGGAGATCGCCCACCGCACCTTGAAACCGGGTCGGCTGAAAGCGTACGGGCCGATGATCGAGGAGATCATCGAAGGCCTGATCGACGACTTCATCGACGACGGCGAAGTCGAGTTCGTCGGCCAGTTCGCCAACCTGATGTCCAGCGAGGTGATGTTTCGCCTCCTCGACATCAGCCGCGAGGAAGCCGGGTGGGTCGCCGGCGTCACCTTCGAGGGCATCGGCGCCCGCTTCCTCCCCCACTCGATGCAGCTGCAGCAGGAAGCCGATGGCGCCCGCCTGAACGAGTTCATGCTCGACGTCGTCCGCCGGCGGATGGAGAACCTCGGCGACGACACGATCAGCGAACTGATCCGCGGCCACCGCGAACGGACCGGCGAAGACGACATCGACTACCTCGCGGTCGAGGCCTCGGTCTTCCTCCTCGGCGGTGTCCTCACCACCGCCCACCTGACCGGCACCGCGATGCGCCTGCTCCTCGCCCACCCCGACCAGATGGCGGCGGTGCGGGCGGACTACAGCCTGATCCCGAACATGCTGGAGGAGGCGATGCGCTTCGAGTCGCCGCTCCAGTTCATGCCCCGGGTCACGCTCGAGGACACCGAGCTGGAGGGCGTCTCGATCCCGGCCAAGTCGGAGCTGATCCTCGTCTACGCCGCGGCCAACCGCGACGAGAAGCAGTTCCCGCAGGCCGATCGCTTCGACATCCGGCGCGACGGCGTCCGTCGCCACTTCGGCTTCGGCCTCGGCACGCACTTCTGCCTCGGCGCCCCGCTGGCCCGGCTGGAGGGCAAGGTTGCCTACGAAAGCCTGTTCAACCGCATCGACAACATCCGGCTCGCCGATCCCGAGGACGACGGCGGCTACATCAACAGCGCCTTCAACCGCGGCCCCGCCACCCTGCGGCTGAAGTTCGATCGCGTCGTCGGGTGACCGGCGGCGCGACGTCGCGCCCTAGGCGTTCAGGCTGAGGAGCGTCGCGCCCTTCCCGTCGAGGACGACGGGGCGATGGCCGCCGCCCGCGGCGTCCTCGAACATCGCAACCTCCCCCGGCCCCAGTGTGACCGAGGTCCCGTCGCTCAGCTCGAAGCGGATCCGTCCCGCGATCATCACCGCGATGCTGCGCCCGTCGGCGTGGAAGTCGCCGGCGAAGTCGGGGGGGAACTCGACGATCGCAGCGTCCCAGCTGCCGAGCGCCCGGGCGGCGAACCCACCGATCCCGTGTTCGGCCGGGTCGGCCGCCTCGAGGGCCAGCTCCCGCTCCTCCCAGTGCGACTCGCCGTCGCCCCCGGCGACGGCACATGGGACCTTCAACTGAGCCCCTTCCGGGTGCCCGCCGCGACTGCCAGGGCCACCTCCAAGGAGGCGAGGCCGTCGGCGCCGGTGGCGAGAGGGCGGGAGCCGTTGCGGACGGCGCCGACGAAGCGCTCGACCGCGCGGGCGTAGAGCGAGAGGATCTGGTCGACCTCCAGCCGGCGCTCGCCGTCGGCGTCGCGGAGGGTGACGGTCGCGATCGACTCGACGTTCAGCGCTTCCCGGCAGAAAAGGGAGCCCTGGGTGCCGTGGACCTCGATGCCGGTGCCGGCGAAGGGGACCGTGAAGGCATCGTGGAAGGAGACCAGCTGGCCGCCGCGCATGCGCACCGCGGTCATCGCCGAGTCGGCGACGCCGGGGGCGGCGAGGCCTTGGTTGGCCTCGATCGCCACCGTCTCCTCGACCTCGTCATCGAGGAGGAAGCGGATCGTGTCGACGTCGTGGACGGTGAGGTCGAGGACGACGCCGGCACCGGCGTCAGGGCGCTGGAGTCGCCAGGTGCGGAGCTCCTCGGGCAGGCTGGTGGCGTGGAAGACACGGGCGGCGACCACCTCGCCGATCGCCCCCGAGGCGATCGCCTCGCGCATCGCGACGTTTGCCGGGGCGCCGCGGAAGGCGTGGTTGACGGCGAGGACGACGCCGGCCACCTCGCACTCCTCGAGCATCCGGCGGGCGTCGGCGAGGCCGGTCGCGATCGGCTTCTCGCAGAGCACGTGCTTGCCGGCGCGGGCGGCGGCGATCGTCTGCTCGGCGTGGAGCTCGTTGGTGGTGCTGACGTAGACGGCCTCGATCTCGGGGTCGGCGAGGAGGTCGTCCAGCGTGGCGTAGGAGCGCGGCAGCTCGGCGTCGGCGGCGAAGCGCGCGCCGCGCTCGGGCGAGGAGGAGAAGACGCCGACCGCGCAGCAGCCGGGGACGGATCTGACCGCCGGGATCAGATGGCGCCCGGCCCAGGTGCTGGCGCCGATGAAACCCCAGCCGATCACCTGGCCCTCGGCTGAGTCTCGGCGCGCCGCCTCCATCGCCCGAACCTACGCCTCGGCGAAGACGGGCAGGACGCCGGCGGCGAGGCGCTCGATCTGCGCCCCGAGGTCCTCCCCCGCCGGGACCAGGACGAGGCTGGTCGCGCCCGCGTCGGCGAAGCGCTCGATCGCGGCGACGCAGGCGGCCTCGTCGCCGTGGACGGCGACCGCGTCGGCCACCGCGGCGAAGTCGACCGGCCCGGCCGGATCCTCGACCCCGGCCCGGGCGTAGGCGGCCGGGTAGAGGCCACCCTCGATCCAGCCGCGGAGGCTCGGCTCGAGTGCCGCCCGGGCGGCATCGGCGTCGTCGTCGATCCGCGCCCAGGCGTAGGCCACCCGGTGCGGCGGCGGCGACCCGTCGGCGCGGCCGGCGCTCGCCTCCCCGATCGCCCAGCGGACGTACTCGGGGCCGCAGCCCTCGTTGAGGAGGAAGCCGTCGCCGACGCCGCCGGCGAGGCGCAGCCCGCGCGGGCCGATCGTGCCGATCACGATCGGCGGCACCTGGTCGGGAGGGTTGTCGAGGGCGACGGCGTCGAGGTGGACCGCGTCGCCGTCGACGGTCACCGTCTCGCCGCGGAGCAGCGCCCGCACGGAAGCCACCACCTCCCCCAGGGCGGTCAGTCGCCGCCGCGGCGTGATCCCGATCTGCGCCATCCAGGCGGGGACGCCGTGGCCGAAGGCGATGCGGATCCGGCCCGGGTGCAGGCGGGCCAGGGTGGCGATCTCCATCGCCGCCAGCGCCGGGTTGCGCATCAGCGCCGGCAGCAGCCCGATGCCGACCGCGATCCGCTCGGTCGCGGCGAGCGCCGTCGCCGCCATCGTCAGGCCGCCGGAGAGGAAGCAGTCCTCGACCAGCCACAGCTCGGCAAAACCCTTCGCCTCGGCATCGCCGGCGAAGCCGGGCAGCGACTCGACCGGCGCCAGGGCCGGGAAGACGATGCCGAGGGAGGGTCGCGCGGCGGTCATTGCCGGAGCGAATATCGAGCAGCGGCGGGCACGGTTCAATACACAGGCTGCGCCGAACCGGGGCCGTCCTTGCTCGCCGCGTGCGTTGCACGATGCGTGGCACGGGGCGCGCCGCGTCTGCACAGTCTGGATCTCGGACCCGACTCTACGGCGGGCTACGGTGGGAGCCGTGTTGGGAAACATCGGACCACTTGAGATCGGGATCGTCCTGGTCATCGCGCTGCTCGTCTTCGGCCCGAAAAAGCTCCCCGAGCTCGGCCACGGTCTCGGCAAGGGAATGCGGGAGTTCAAAGACGGGGTCACCGGAGACGGCAACGACCGGACCGGCCGGCCGGCCGTCGAGGCCGGCTCCTCCGCCGAAGTCGTCGCTGCCCCCAGCGTCGACACGGCCTCGAAGCCGTCGCACCCCCCCGTAGTAGACGGCAACGGCTGAGCCGGCCAGTCCGCCCAGCTCGGCGGACGGCGCCCGCGGCGGCCTCCGAGCCGTCGATTGCGCCTTGCTCAAAACGTGCAAAACTATGAGCCGGGAAGATTACGGGATGAGCAATGAACGTCAGTGACCTCCTCGGCCTCGACGTCCTCCGCGACGCCGGCCTGACTATCCTCGTCGGCGAGGATCACCTCGACCGCAAAGTCGAGTGGGTGCACACCGGCGAGATCGCCGACATCGGCCAGTTCCTCTCCGGCGGCGAGGCCCTGCTCACCGCCGCCACCGGCATCGGCCACTCGCCCGAGGAGATGACCTCCTACGCGCGCGAGCTGGCCGAGGCGGACGCGTCCTGCGTGATCGTCGAGCTCGGGCGCAACTTCCGCCGCGTCCCCGAGGAGATGGTCGAGGAGGCCCGCAAGCAGGGCCTGG
>MKSH01000275.1:12126-12672 GCA_001898095.1 Solirubrobacterales bacterium 70-9
AGCTGGTCAACTACGCCCACGCGGCACTCCAGCGGGCGATCTCGATCGACGAAGTGCTCGGCGCGCTGATCCTCGAGGGCGGCTCGCTGACCGCGGTGCTGGAGCTGCTGGCGGAGAAGCTGAACAACCCGGTGGTGCTCGAGGACGGTGCCCACCGCGTGGTCAGCTTCGGCCGCGGCGCCGGCCGCATCGCCCCGATCCTGCGCTCCTGGCGCGAGCACTCCCGCCACGACCACCGGCCGGATCCGAACTCGGTGGTGATGCGGTCCTCCGGCGAGGCCTGCTGCATCTGGAGCGAGATCCACGTGCGCGGCGAGAGCCGCGGCCGCCTCCACATCCTCGAAATCGACAGCGAGCTCGACGACGTCGGCCGGCTCGCCCTCACCCGCGCCTCCAGCAGCATCGCCCTCTTCCTGATGGCGGAGCGCGACCAGGAGCTGAGCAGCGCCGCCGAAACCTCGCTGCTCGGCGGCCTCACCGCCGCCGCCGATTTCTCCCCGCAGGAGCTCGTCAGCCGCGCCGCCGGCCTCGGGGTCGAGCTGGCCG
>MKSH01000275.1:12687-13520 GCA_001898095.1 Solirubrobacterales bacterium 70-9
GAGCCAGGTGGCGGCGATGCGCAAAGCCCTGCGCAAGCTGAAGTGGCCCTCGCTGGTCGGCATCACCAGCGGCTTCCCGGCCGCCGCGCTGACCGCCCCGAACGGCGACGCCCTGGCCCGCTTCGGCGAACTCGCCGCCCAATTCGCCGGCGGCCCGCTCGCCGACTGCCACCTCGGCGTCAGCCGCAAGTACCGGCCCTCGCAGCTGCCCCAGGCGCTGCCCGAGGCCGAGGCCGCCTACCTCCTCGGCCCGCGACTGAAGAGCGAGACGATCCACTACTTCGAGGACCTCGTCCTCCTCCGCCTCCTCGCCCCGCTCAGCAACGGCCCGACCCTGGCGAACTTCGCCGAGGCCGAGCTGGCGCCGCTGATCCGCTACGACGACAAACACAAATCCGAACTCCTCCGCACCCTCGACGCCTACCTCCGCTGCAACGGCAACAAAGTCACGACCGGCGAAATGCTCCACCTCCAGCGCCGCTCCGTCTACTACCGCCTGACCCGCATCGAAGAGCTCCTCGAGACCTCCCTCGACGACCCCGACCTCCGCGTCCGCCTCTACCTCGCCCTCCGCAGCCACGAGATGCTCGCCGCCGGCGTCACCCGGCTGGCCTCGGCGGGGTAGGCGGGGACGGGACGGGACGGCGGGGAAGGGACGAGCAAGGGACCCGGCCCTCTCGTAGGCGGTCCGGGCAGGCTGTGACCGCCTACGAGAGGGCCGGGTCTCGGGGGGAGGGCGAAGGGTGCGGGTCGCGGGCGGAGGCCCGCGACGATCTGCGCGGGTCCGGCGCGGAACTCCACGTTCCCTAAGGAGGTCCGGTCGCGCTGCATGA
>MKSH01000275.1:13743-20440 GCA_001898095.1 Solirubrobacterales bacterium 70-9
CGCCGCGAACGTGTCTCAGGCGGCCTGGCTGGAGCCGGCGCGGGCCTCGAGGCGCGGGAGGTCCTCGAGGAGCTGGCGGGTGTAGGGGTGCTGGGGGTTGCCGAGGACCGCGTCGACGGTGCCCTGCTCGACGATCCGGCCCTGCTGGAGGACGATCATGTTCTGGGCGATCGAGCGGACCACGGCGAGGTTGTGGGTGATGAAGACCATCGAGAGGTTGCGCTCTATCTGCAGGTCGCGGAGCTGCTCGACCAGGAGGGCCTGGACGGAGACGTCGAGGGCGGAGGTGATCTCGTCGCAGACGAGGACGCTCGGCTCGACCACCAGGCCGCGGGCGACGGCGGCGCGCTGGCGCTCGCCGCCCGACATCCGGCCCGGCATCGTGTCGGCGAACTGGGCGCCGAGGCTGACCGTCTCCAGGGCGGCGATCGCGCGGGCGCGGCGCTCGGCGCGCGAGATACGCTCGAAGTGGCGGAGCGGCTCTTCGACGTTTTCGACCACCGTCATCGTCGGGTTCAGCGAGCCGAAGGGGTTCTGGAAGATGTACTGCATCTCGCGAAGCTGGTCCGACGACCGTTCACTCGCTCCCGGCGCGAGGGACGTCGAGTCGGTGCCGAGGAGAACCTCGCCCTGCCAGGACGAATGCAGGCCGACCAGGCATCGGGCGAGCGTGGTCTTGCCCGACCCCGACTCCCCGACCACGGCCGTCACCTTGCCGCGCGGGACGTCCAGCTGGATGTCGTGCAGGACCGGGGTCCCGGAGTAGTCCGCGACCAGGCCTCGGACCGACAGCGCCATCTCCTGGGAGGTCGGCAGGGTCGGGACGTCGAGGACGATCTCGGTCGTCGCATCGATCGGCACCGGGTTGATGCAGCGGACCAGCTGGCCAGGAGACTCCTCCAGCAGCTTCGGGACGCCCGCCCGGCAATCGGGGAGCGCCCGCGGACAGCGGTCGGCGTAGGCACAGCCGTCCGGCCAGCTACCCGGGCGCGGCGGGTGCCCCTCGATGCCGAGCAGACGGTGCGCTTTCTCGGCCGACGGCGCCGAGGCGATGAGACCGACGGTGTAGGGATGGCGGGGGGCGGCGAAGAGGCGCGCGGTCGGGGCCCGCTCGACGATCCGCCCCGCGTACATCACGGCGGTGTCGGTGGCCACCTCGGCGACGGCGGCGAGGTCGTGGCTGACGTAGACGGCGGCCGCGTCGTGGACGCTGGCGAGCTCGTCGATGGTCGCCAGGATGTGGCGCTGGGTGGTCACGTCGAGGCCGGTGGTCGGCTCGTCGAGGACGATCAGCCGCGGCCGGCAGGCGAAGGCGATCGCGATCGCGATCCGCTGCTGCTGGCCGCCGGAGATCTGGTGCGGGTAGCTGCGCAGGATCTTCTTCGTCGCCGGCAGGTTCACGCTCTCCAGCAGGTCGTTCACGCGCCCGTCGAGCTCGCCCTTCGGCACGTCCCCATGGGCGGTGATCGCCTCGCGCAGCTGCGGGCCGAGCCGGTGCGCCGGGTTGAGGCCGGCGGCCGGGTCCTGCGGCACGTAGGAGACGATCCGCCCGCGGGCCGAGCGCAGGCCCTTCGGGTCGAGCGCGAGGATGTCGGTGTCGCCGATCCGCACCGTGCCGGCGGCGATCTCGAGACCGCGGCGGGCGTAGCCGAGCAGGCCGACCGCGACCGTGCTCTTGCCGGAGCCGGACTCGCCGACCAGGCCCAGCGTCCTCCCCGCCTCGATCGAGAAGGAGACGCCTTCGACGATCGGCACGCCGGTGCGGGCGATGCGGACGGCGAGGTCGGTGACCTCGACTTCCGGGCGACGCGCGCCGCCGGCCGCGGGGGCGGTGCCGTTCTCGGCACTCATCCGGGGCCCTCGTCGATCGCGTCGAGGCCGACCGGCTCGTCGCCCTCGGCGACGTTGGAGGAGGTCAGCGCCATCTGCAGGGTCGGGTCGCCGGCGGAGCCGGCGGAGAGGTTGGCGCGGGCGATCGCGTCGGAGAACATGTTGGTGCCGACCGCCAGGGTGGCGAGCAGGATCGCCGGGGCGAGCACGCCCCAGACGTTCTGCGCCAGGCCGACCCGGTTTTCGTTGATCATCACGCCCCAGTCCGCGGTCGGCGGCTGGGTGCCGAGGCCGAGGAAGCTGAGGCTGGCGACGAGGATGATCGAGAAGCTGAGCCGCAGCGCGCTCTCCACCATCAGCGGCGTCAGCAGGCTGGGGATGACGTGGCGGCGGATCACGGTCCGCGGCGGCACGCCCCAGGCAGCGACCGCCTTCACGTAGTCGCGCTCGGAGACGTCCTGGGCGGCGGCGCGCAGCACGCGGGCCACCTGCGGCGCCTGGGTCAGGCCGACGCCGACGATCACCAGCCAGGCGTGCGAGCCGATCACGCTCAGCAGCATCAACACGAAGACGAGGCTGGGGATGCCGAGCAGCACGTCGACGGTGCGCATGATCAGCGTGTCGGCGAAGCCGCCGCGGTAGGCGGCGACGACGCCCGCGATCGAGCCGAGGACGATCGCCATCGCGGTCGCGGCGGCGGAGATCAGGAGGATGCGCCAGCCGCCGTCGAGCACCCGGTCGAGGACGCTGCGGCCGAGCGAGTCGCCGCCGAGCGGGCCGGCCACGCCGCCGGGGGCTTCGAAGGGCCCGCCGTGGAGCGCCGTCGGGCTGCCCGCGAAGAGCGGCCCGAGGAAGGCGATGCCGACCACGATCAGGGTGAGCAGCAGGCCGATCTGGCCGCGCCGGGTGCGCAGCGCCCCGCGCAGCAGCCGACCGGCGCGGCCGCCGAGCGAGGCCCGCGGGGCCTTCGTCGGGACGACGTCGGGGGTGGTGGCGTCGGCGCTCATGAGCGGGGGTACCGCCGGCGCGGGGTGACGAGCAGGACGCCGACGTCGGTGACGATGTTGAGGATCACGTAGAAGACGGCCAGCATCAGGACGATGTACTGGATCGTCGGCACGTCGCGGCCGTTGATCGCTTCGACCAGCGCCAGGCCGACGCCCGGGTAGGAGAAGATCGCTTCGACCAGGACGATGCCGCCCGCCAGGTAGAGCAGGTTCAGGCCGACCACCTGGATCACCGGCGCGAGCGCGTTAGGCAGCGCGTGGCGGAAGGCGATCTTGCGCGGCGAGACGCCCTTCATCCGGGCGAACTCGACGTAGTCGGTGTCCAGCACCTCGATCATCGCGCCGCGGGTCATCCGGAAGACGTACGGGGTGGTGACGATCACCAGCGCCAGCACCGGCAGCACCAGCATGTTCAGGTGGCTGAGGATCGACTCGCCCGGAGGCAGGAGCGAGAGCGCCGGGAACCAGTCGAAGACGTTCACCGCGAAGAGCATCACGACGAAGATCGCGACGACGAATTCGGGCAGCGCGCTGGCGACCAGGGCGACGACCGAGCCGCCGGTGTCGAAGATGCCGTCGCGGCGGAAGGCCGCGTACATGCCGGCGAGGATGCCGAGCAGGGTCGAGACGATCGCGGTGACGCCGATCAGCACCACCGAGTTGAGCAGCTTTTCGTTGACCAGCGTGGTGACCGCCTCTTTCGAGGCGCCGCCGTGCGAGCCGACCGGGGCGGCGGCGCTCAGCGAATTGCCGAAGTCACCGTGGATCGCGTTGCCGAACCAATCGACGAACCGCGTCAGCAGCGGTTCGTCGAGTCCGAGTTCGGCTTCCACCTTGGCGATCCGCGCCGGGGTCGCCGACTGGCCGAGGATCGCGGTCGCGGCGTCGCCCGGGAGGACGGTGGTCGCGAAGTAGACGATGACCGCGATCAGGACCAGCGTGAGGATCCCCAGCAGCGCCCGCCTCCAGACCATCTGGGCGATCGGGCTCTGCCACCAGCGACCGCCCTCGTCCTCCTCGGGCGGTCGCTGAACTTCGGCGGTGGCTGGGGTCGTTGCCATGGGGACGAAACGGCCTGCCTATTTCTTGATCCAGAAATTCTGGAACTGGAAGGTGCTCAGGGCCTGGCCGGTCACGGACGGTTCGACGCCGTAGACGTAGGGAGCGACTCCATCGATCACGGGGAAGAAGATGGGGATGATGTACCCGCCTTCGTCGTAGTCCATTTTCATCATTTCGTGGACGATTTCGCCCTTTTTGCCTTCGTCCAGGGTGGCGCTGGCTTCTTCGAACAGCTTCGTGTAGGTCGGGTTGTTGAAGAAGGTGGCGCTGAACGGGGCACCGGGCAGCGTCGCCTGCGAGACATCGACAAGGTACGGCGCGTAGGGCCAGTAGTCCATCGAGAACGGGACCTTCAGGTAAGACCGCGCAAAGTATTCGGTGGTCGGCTGAATGGTCACGTTGATGCTGAGGTTGATCGCTTCCGCCTGCGTCTTCAGCACCTGCGGCATCTGCGTCATCCCCGGCGCGTTCGGCGTCGAGATCAGCTGCAGGGTCTGGCCTTCGGCGTTGCCTTTCTTGATCAGCGCTTCGGCTTTTTCGAGGTCCTGTTCGCGCTGCGGGAAGAGCGATTTGTCGTAGAACTTGTCGTAGATCCCGAAGACGTCGTTGCCGATCGTCCCGTTGCCGGAGAACACCGACTGGTTCATCTGTTCACGGTCGACCAGCCAGCGCAGGCCCTCGCGCAGGTTGTTGTCGCTGTACGGGGCTTTGTCGACCCGCATCGTGAACGGAACCCAGCCGCCAGACTTCGAGATGACCACCTTCTGGCCGCTCGATTCCAGGGTCGCGATCGAGGCCGCGGTGACGTAGTCGACGACGTCCACCTGGCCCGCCTGCAGAGCGTTGACCTGGGCGGTTTCTTCGGCGATGTTGATCGTCTTGACTTCGTCCAGGTAGGGCTTCGGCGCGTCCCAGTATTCGTCGAACTTGACAGTGACCGATTCGCGCCCGGGGGTGAAGCTTTTGAGTTTGAACGGACCGCAGCCGATCGGTTTCTTCGGGTTGTAGCCGGTCGGCACGATGTAGAGGTACCAGTGCAGGGTCAGGGCTTCTTCGAGCAGCGAGTAGGGCTTGTCGAAGACGAACGTCACGGTCAGCGGATCGACCGCCTTGCTCTTCTTCATGTTGATCGAGCCGAGCGCGTAGAGGCCCGGGTACTTGCCCTTCACGATCCGGTTGAAGCTGTACAGGACGTCCTTCGCTTCGACCGGCGAACCGTCGTGGAATTTGAGGCCCTTTTTGAGCTTGACGGTCCATTCGGTGGCGTCTTTGTTCGGTTCCAGCGATTCCGCCAGGACCAGCTGCGGCTGACCTTTGTTGTCGATCCGGACCAGCGCGTCGTAGAGCTGCGCGGCGCGAGCGTAGTCGGCGTTGGTGAGCACGTTGTGGGCGTCCAGCGAGTCGGTGTTGGAACCGCCCTGGGCGCCGACCCTGAGGACGCCGCCGGCGACCGGCTTGCCTTCCGATTCGCCCCCACCGCCGCCGCCGGTGGTCGCGCCACCGCCGCTGGAGCTGCCGCCGCCGCAGGCGGCGAGGATGCTGCCGCCGCCGATCATCAGCGCCCCGGCACCGGCGCCCTGGAGAATTTTCCGGCGGGTCAGACCGCCCTGGTCAAGGTTGAGATTGAACGATTTGTCCTCTGACACGTCGGTGACTCCTCTGGGCTCGGAATTGGGGTGGCGACGGTTGTTAATGGGAAGCTAAGCCGGCCAAATAGCCGGGGGCAATGCACAATGCGGTCGAAAATCCGGCCCCGCGTTGCACGAAACGAGTTCGTCACGCGCGGCCCCTCCCTGCGCTTTCCCGGCGCAGTAATTCCCTACTGATTCGGTACTGATTTCCTACTGGTGCTGCTCCTCGGCGCGCTCTTCCCAGTACTCGCTCTGCCGCTCGCCCTGGATGTACTCGGGCACCGGGAAGTCCCACCAGCCGGGGACCCACGGGCCCGCCGCGTCGCGGCTGGTCATCACCTCGACCACCGCCGGTCCTTCGGCGGCCAGCGCCTTCTCCAGCGCCGGCTGCAGCTTGTCCGACTCGGTCACCTTCTCCGAGTCGACGCCGTATGACTTCGCCAGGTTGGCGATGTCGATCGTGTACGGCTCGCCGTCGCGGGTGAACTCGCTGATCAGGTGACGGTCGGTGATCTTGCGCTGGCCGCCGCGGATCGACATGTAGCCGGAGTTGTTCTGGACCAGGAAGACGACCGGGATGCCGTGCTGGGCGACGACGCCGAGCTCCTGCGAGGTCTGCAGGAAGTCGCCGTCGCCGACGATGCAGACGACCTGTTTGTCCGGCTGCCCGAGCTTTGCCCCGATCGCCGCCGGGACCGCCCACCCCATCGAGGAGTAGGTGCCGGAGGTGTGGTGGGTGCGCGGCTCGTACACCGGGAAGGACTGCTTCACGGCGCCCTGGGTGTTGCCGGAGCCGGCGACGACGATGCCGTCGCGGGGCAGCACCCGGCGCAGGTCGCGCAGCGGCCGCTGCGAGGTGAACGGGGTCTCCTCGCTGTCGGCGCGGGAGGCGTTCTGCTCGTCCCATTCCTTTTTCAGCCCCGCCAGCTCCGCCATGTAGTCCTCGCGGCCGGGGACGTCGCCGCCGACCGCGGCGACCAGCGCCGCCAGCGCCGGGCGGGCGTGGGAGACGATGCCGACCTCGGCCGGGTAGTTCTTGCCGATCTCCCCCGGGTCGATGTCGATCTGGATCAGCTTGCCCGGAGGCATCGAGAAGGAGATGCCCTTGCGGTAGCTGGAGGCCGACCAGTCGGTGAACTTGCAGCCGATCGCGACGACGACATCGGC
>MKSH01000275.1:20495-20915 GCA_001898095.1 Solirubrobacterales bacterium 70-9
TAGAGCGGATGGTCCTCGGGGAACGCCCCCTTGCCGTGCCAGGTGTTGACGACCGGCGCGTTCAGCGCCTCGGCGAGGGCGCGCAGCTCGGCCGCCGCCTCGGCGGTGATGACGCCGCCGCCGACTGCCAGGACCGGGCGCTTGGCCCCGTGCAGGAGGCGCGCCGCCGCTTCGATCGCGTCCGGATCCGGGTGCACCTCGCCGACCGGCAGCCGCCGCTCGAGGTCGTGCAGCTCGACCTCGGCGCGCATCGCCTGGATGTCCATCGGCACCTCGATGTGGACCGGGCCGGGGCGGCCGGTCAGCATCGTGTTGAAGGCGCGGTGGAGGACGAAGGGCAGCTCCTCGACCGTCCCCACCTCCCAGTGGCGCTTGGTCACCGGCTCGACCACGCGGGGGAAGTCGTTGGAGCGGTAGCGG
>MKSH01000275.1:21227-24774 GCA_001898095.1 Solirubrobacterales bacterium 70-9
TGATGCTCCTTCGTTCGGGGACTTCGTGTCTGCGGCGGCGGCTTCGGCGCCAAGGGCGGCGAGTTCGCCCGCCGCGGCGTAACCGCCGACCAGCGCCGCCTGGACCAGCTCGTCGAGGCCGCGCGCCGCGTACTCGGCGGCGCGCTCGCGCCGGTAGGAGAGGCCTTCGATGCAACGATCGCGCAAGGTCACGGCAGCGATCTGAAGCGCGTGCTGCGCTTCGAACAGTTCGTTACTGACCAGCGGCAGCATAGCGTTGAGCTGCAGCTGTCCCGCCGAGAGGGCGAAGGCCGCCGCGGTGTCGGCGCCGTACACCCGGAAGGCCAGCTGGTTGACGAACTCGGGGATCACCGGGTTCACCTTGCCGGGCATGATCGAGGAGCCCGCCTGGACCGGCGGCAGCTCCACCTCGGCGAGGCCGGCGGCCGGGCCGGAGGAGAGCAGGCGGAGGTCGTCGGCCAGCTTCGAGAGGTCGACCGCGGCGCCGCGCAGGGCGGCCGAGTAGCCGTGCAGCGGGGTCGGGTCGCTGGTCGCCGAGACCAGCCGGGCGGGATGGCGGAAGCGGTGGCCGGTCGCCTCGGCGAGCGCGGCGACGGCGCGCTGGGGGAATTCGGGATGGGCGCCGACGCCGGTGCCGACCGCAGTGCCGCCAAGGTTCACCTCGAGCAGCGGCTCGGTCGCGCGGCGCAGGCCTTCGGCGGCGGCGACGCACTGGTCGGCCCAGGCGCGCAGCTCGGCCTCGGCGCTGACCACGACGGCGTCCTGCAGCTGGGTGCGGCCGAGCTTGACGATGCCGACGTGGGCGTCGGCGCGCTCGGCCAGCTTCGCGGCGAGGCTGCGGAGCGCTGCGTCGACCGCCGCCTGGCGCTCGATCAGGGCCAGCCGCAGCGCCGTCGGGTAGACGTCGTTGGTCGACTGCGAGCGGTTCACGTGGTCGTTGGGATGGCAGTAGGCGTACTCGCCCGGCTCGCGCCCGAGCAGCTCCAGCGTGCGGTTGGCGATCACCTCGTTCACGTTCATGTTGGTCGAGGTGCCGGCGCCGCCCTGGATGATCGGCACGGTCAGCGCCGCCAGCAGCTCCGGCTCACCCGCCGCGAGCTCCGCGCAGGCCCGCTCCAGCGCCTCGGACAGCGGCGGTTCGATCACCCCGAGCGCCGCGTTGGCGCGGGCGGCCGCCAGCTTCACCGCGCCGAGCGCGCGGCCGAACTCGGGCACGTCGCCGACCCGGTCGCCGAGCCGGGGGAAGTTTTCCAGCGCCCGCTCGGTCTGCAGGCCGTGGAGGGCCGAGTCGGCGAGGCGACGCTCGCCGATCAGATCGCGCTCGACCCTGACGCCGGCACTCATACCGCGTCCCGGACGCGGTCGAGCCGATCCTGGGCGCTGCGGGCGTGGCCGGGGAGCCGCTCCGCTTCGGCGATCGCGACGATCGTCGGGGCGATCTGCTCGGTGCCCGATCCGGTGACCTCCTGGTAGGTGAGCGTCTTCAAGAACTTGCCGACCCAGAGGCCGCCGGTGTAGCGGGCGGCGCCGGCGGTGGGCAGCACGTGGTTGGTGCCGATGCCCTTGTCGCCGTAGGGGACCGGGGACTCGTCGCCGAGGAAGAGCGAGCCGTAGTTGGTGAGCCGCTCGAGGTACCAGCGCGGCTCGGCGGTGTGGACCTCGACGTGCTCGGCGGCGAGCCGGTCGGCGACCTCGGCGGCCTCCTCGTCGCTCTCGCAGAGGATCATCTCGCCGTGGCTCTCCCAGGCCTCGCGGGCGACCTTGCCGGTCGGCAGCGAATGTATCCGCTCGTCGATCAGGCCGAGCGCCTCCTCGGCGACGCGGCGCGAGGTGCAGATCACCCAGCCGACCGAAGTGACGCCGTGCTCGAGCTGGCCGACGATGTCGGAGGCGACCAGGGCGGGGTCGGCGGTCTCGTCGGCGATCACCAGGATCTCGGTCGGGCCGGCGAGCAGGTCGATGCCGACCTTGCCGAAGAGCTGGCGCTTGGCCTCGGCGACGAAGACGTTGCCGGCGCCGACGATCATGTCGACCGGCGCGATGTCCTCGATCCCGAAGGCGAGGGCGGCGAGGCCGTGGGCGCCGCCGATGCAGAGCGCCTGGTCGGCGCCGCCGACGTGCATCGCGTAGAGCATCGCCGGGGCGATCCCGTCGCCGTCGAGCGGCGGCGCGCAGGCGACGATCCGCTTCACCCCGGCGGCCTTGGGGACGACCGTCGTCATCAGCGAGGAGGCGACCAGGGGGTAGCGGCCACCCGGCGCGTAGGCGCCGACCGAGTTGACCGGGACGTGGCGCTGGCCGATCCTGATCCCGGGGAGGGTTTCCACCTCGACCTCGGTCATCGTCTGGCGCTGGGTGCGGGCGAAGCTGCGGATCTGCTCGGCGGCGAGCTCGATGTGCTCGCGCAACTGCGGGTCGATCTTCTCCCCCGCCCGCTCGAGGTCGGCGGCGGGGACGGTGAAGCGCTCCGGCGCCCAGTTGTCGAAGCGCTCCGAGTACTTGCGGACGGCGGCCTCGCCGCCCCGCTCGACGTCGAGCAGGATGTCGCTGACGATCTTGACGACCTCGGGGTCGACGGCTTCGGGCTCGCGCGGAGCGCTCTTCAGGTAGGTCGCCATCGAGGGGCAGTCTTTCCGGCCCCCGACGCCTGCACAAGAACCACGGTGCGCAAAAAGAAGAGCCCCGTTTGCACCGCGCGTGCAAGCGGGCGGGCGCGGCGCGGGAGTCGCGCCGGGCGGGCTACTCGGGCGGGTCCTGGATCAGCTCGACCGAGTTGCCGTCAGGATCGCGGAGGTAGACCCAGCGCACGCCGAATTCGTCTTCGTGCGGGTCGGAGAGCGGCTCGACCCCATCGCTGACCAGGGCGCCGAAGGCGGCGTTCACGTCCTCGACGCAGAAGCAGAGGTGGGCGGCGCCGACCTTCGAGTTGTGGGCGGAGCGGCCGGCGTCGTGGTGGACGTAGCGGATCAGCTCCAGCATCGGGCCGCCGAGCGGGTGCTGCAGCCACTGGATGTCCATGTCGGCGTTCTCGATGTCGGCGCCTTCGTCGACTTCCGGGCCGGCCGAGGTGTAGCGCTTGTACGGCTCGAAGCCGAAGCGGCCGTAGAAGGCGGCGGAGCGATCGATGTCGCCGACCGTGAAGGAGAGGTGGTCGACCCGGCGCACCCGGGTGGGCAGCGGCGCGGGGGCGGCGCCGTCGGAGGTACTGGTGGGTGGGTTCATCGCATCTCCAGTGCCGCCCGCTCGCCGATCATGATCGCGGGCGCGTTCGTGTTTCCGGTCATCAGCTCGGGGATCACCGAGGCGTCGGCGACCCGCACGTTCTCCACCCCGCGCAGCTTCAGGTCGGGATCGACCACCGAGCCGATCGCGCAGGTGCCGGACGGGTGGTAGAAGGCGAAGGCGGTGCGGGCGATGAACTCGTCCAGGGTCTCGTCGTCTTCGTCGGCGGGGACGAAGCCCAGGCGGACCGCCTCGGCGGTGTCGGCCAACCGCTCGGTGAGGGCGCTCTGGCGGGCGATCTCCAGCGCCAGCCGCAGGCCGGAGC
>MKSH01000275.1:24803-25352 GCA_001898095.1 Solirubrobacterales bacterium 70-9
AGGAAGTTGTGGAAGATGCGCGGCTTGGCGTAGGGCTCGGAGGTGCGCAGGCGGACCCAGCCGCGGCTGTCGGGGCGGCCGACGTAGGGGCCGAAGGAGACGCCGGTGCGGGCCGAGGGGCCGAGGCCTTCGTCGAAGTTCAGGCCGATCGCGGCGTGGAACTGGAGGTCGGGAGCCTCGAGGCCGGGGCCCGAGGGGAGGAAGCCGCCGACCTCGGTCCAGTCGGGGGCGTCGGCAGCGTGCTCGTAGCCGTCGGCGGCGGGCAGGGCGAGGAAGGAGCCGGCGTGGTCCATCAGGTTCTCGCCGACGCCGGGGAGGTCGAGGCGGACCTCGATCCCGGCGGCGCGCAACTGGTCGGCCGGGCCGATGCCGGAGAGCAGCAGCAGGTGCGGCGACTGGTAGGCGCCCGCGCTGAGGACCAGCTCGCGCTCGCAGCGGATCGTCTGCCGCTCGCCGAGCCGGTCGACCTCGACGCCGACGCAGCGCTCGCCCTCGAAGACCAGCCCCAGCGCCAGCGCCGAGTGGATCAGGTCGACGTTGGCGGGCAGC
>MKSH01000275.1:25376-44982 GCA_001898095.1 Solirubrobacterales bacterium 70-9
CGCCGACGCCTTCCTGCTCGGCGCCGTTGAAGTCCTCGTTGAGCTGGTGGCCGGCTTCGACCGCGGCCTCGACCCAGGCCTCGAGCAGCGGGTCGACGTTGCGGCAGTCGCTCACCGTCAGCGGCCCGCCGACCCCGTGGAACTCGTCGTCGAAGGTCTGGTTGTCCTCGGAGCGCTTGAAGTCCGCGAGCACTTCCTCGTAGCCCCAGCCGGTCGCGCCGAGCCCGACCCAGCGGTCGTAGTCGACCCGGTTGCCGCGCACGTAGAGCATCGTGTTCATCGAGCTGGTCCCGCCGACGACCCGCCCCCGCGGCAGGTACGCGCGCCGGTTGTTCAATTGCGGCTCCGGTTCGCTGTGGAAGTCCCAGTCGTAGAAGGACTTCAGCTGCCGCCCGAACCGCCCCGGCAGGTCGAAGAGGTCCCCGGTCGCGGGCGGCCCGGCCTCGACCAGCGCCACCGACACGTCGGGGTCTTCACCGAGGCGACCGGCGACGGCACAACCCGCCGACCCGGCCCCGACGATCACGTAGTCGTACGTCTTCTGCTCGCTCATAGTGACCCTTGATTTTCCTGGGACCCGCGCGACGGTCCCAGACCCAGATTGTGATGGGAGGTTCCGCCCGGTACACGGGGCGTGCAAGCCGGCCGGCGACCGCGTGGCCCGCCCGTGGGCTCAGCCCAGCTCGCGCATCCGGATCCAGCGCTCGAGCAGTGGGTCGACGATGACCGGGCGCCCGTCGAGTTTGACCACCTCGCCGTCCTTGATCAGCCCGGCCTCGCCGGAGGCGGCCTGTCCTTTCTGCAACTCGAAGGCGCTGAAGGTCCGCTGGTTGTAGAGGCTCTCGCCGCTGAGCGCGAGGGCCTTGATCACCCGCCGCTTGTTGGCGCTCCCGGCGAGCGCCTGCCAGGTCGCCTCGAAGCGCTCCTTGGTCTCCCGGTCTACCTGTTCGAGCGCCGCGTCGAAGGTGTCGGTGGTGGCGGGCTCGCCGGCGACCGTGCTCTGCCAGAGGTGGTGGGCGATCAGCATCGCCCGTTGCGGGTGACCGCGGGCGAGGTCGAGCAGGTGGTCGAGCGCTTCGCCGGGATCTTTGCCGGTGCAGTCGAAACGGTCGGCGATGTAGTCACCGAGGTCTACCCCGGGCAGAGGGCCGAGGGCGATCGGCCGCGCCTGGTCGAAGAGCGGCCGCTCGCGGGAGTCGAAGTACTCGTTCAGCAACGACTGCTCGGAGCCGGCGTAGACGTAGCTGGCCGCTTCGCCGTGCATCTGGATCTTCGATCTCAGGAGGCCGTCCAGATCGCCCTCGGCGCGGAGGAAGTCCTGGAACTCGTCGAAGAGCACCAGCGTCCGCTCGCCGCTCGCCTCGAGGACTTTCTTCGGCAGGTCGAGTAGATCGGCGAGGCGCTGCATCGCGTCGCTCTCCCCCAGGTATTCGAGTTCGCCGCCGATGCCGCCAGGCGCCGCCTTGGCGCGGCCGCGCCAGCTGCGCCGAAGGCGTTCGAAGACCTTCGCCACCGGCCCCTTCAGCGCGGCGACGTAGGCCTCCTCGATCCGGCGGGCGATCTCTGCGGGCGTGGTCGCGACAAGGAAGTCGACGTGCACGACCCGGAATCCGGCCCGGTCCGCCTCCTCGCTCAGCTTCAACAGCACGCTGGTCTTCGATAGCAGCCGGTTAAGATCAACTTAACCAGACGGTTAAGCCGCGCTTTACCAGTGCCGATCCGGAATTAGGCGGTGAGGGCGCCGGAGTCGACCACGCGCATCGCGTTGGCGGCGACGGTCAGGGCCGGGTTCATCGCGCCGGAGGAGCAGAAGACGGAGGAGTCGAGGATCCAGAGGTTGTCGAGGTCGTGGGCGCGGCAGCCGGGGTCGACGACGCTGGTCGACGGGTCGGTGCCCATGCGGGCGGTGCCGGACTGGTGGGAGGTCGCCTCGATTCCCAGCTGCTCGGTGAAGACGAGCGGGTAGCCGGCTTTGCGCAGGGCGGTGCTCGCGCGCTTCACCAGCTCGGCGTGCGGGCCGAGGTTGGTCGGGCGCCAGTGGAGGCGGCGGGTGCCGTCGGGCTCGATCGCGACGCGGTTCTCGGGCAGCGGCACGTCCTCGGTCTGGGCGAAGAAGTCGACGCTGCGGCGGGTGAACCAGTCGAGGATCGCGGTCGGGGCCCAGGGGCGGGCGGCCTTGATCGTGGTGCCGGTGAGCTTGCCCAGGGACTGGATGTTGCCGAGCGGGAACGGGGTGCCGGGGCCGGCTTCGTACCAGTCGCTGATGCCCATCGTCTTGTGGTAGACGAAGTGCGGGTCGCGGCCCGGCCGGACGCCGGCGACGAAGGTGCAGGTGTGGGCCATGTAGTTGCGGCCCAGCTGGTCGGAGGAGTTGGCGACGCCGGGTCCGCCGGGGTCGGAGGCGAGGAGGAGCGCGGCGGTGTTCATTGCCCCGGCGGCGAGGACGTAGCGGCCCGCCTTCACCTTGATCCGGCGGCCGTCGCGGTTCGCCGCCAGGCTGCTGACCGCGCCGCCCTCGGTGAGCACGCGGTCGACCGCGGTGCGGGTCATCAGGCGCACGTCGGGGGACTCGATCGCCGGGCGCATCGCGCAGACGTCGGCATCGCCCTTCGCGTCGAGCATGCAGATGTAGGCGTCGCAGGTGCGGCAGAGGACGCAGTCGCCGCCCGCCCGCCGGTCGAGGGCCTGGGGCAGGTGGTAGGGCCGGATGCCCTGGCCGCGGAGGCGCTCGGCGAGCTTCTCGATCGGCGCCTCGTGCGGGATCGGCTCGTAGGGGAAGGCGGTGGAGCGGCGCGGTTCGGTCGGGTCGGCGCCGTCGCCGTGGACGAGGAAGAGGGACTCGGCCTCGCCGTAGAAGGGCTCGAGGTCGTCGTAGGAGATCGGCCAGGCGGGCGAGAGCCCGTCCTCGTAGGCGATCTCGCCGAAGTCGGCCTCGCGGAGCCGCGGCAGGGTCGCCCCGTAGAGCTTGGTCGAGCCGCCGACGTAGTGGTAGTAGCCGGGGGTGAACTTGCGGCCGTCGCCGCCCACCCAGGGATCGGCGTTTTTGTAGCGGTTCTCGCCGAAGACGGCCCGCGGGGACCAGTTCTCGTACTCGCGCGGGGCGAAGTCACCGCGCTCGATCACCAGCACCTTGGCGCCCTTCTCGCGCAGCGCCCAGGCGACGGTGGCGCCGCCCATGCCGGAGCCGACGACGGCGATGTCGCACTCGACCGTCTCCGCCGTCTCGCCGACGACGCCCGGGGTGCCGGGTCCGAAGATCGCCTCAGACACGGCGCGCCACCCGCTCGGCTTCGTGGATCGACTCGAGCATCGTGCGGGAGGCTACGGCGTCGCCGACCCGGCGCACCGAGGCGTGGCGGGGCTTGAGGTCGAAGTAGAGGTCGGTGACCGGCTCGTGCCAGCCGGCGAGGATCACGGTGTCGATGCCGGTGAGGCGGTTCGGCTTGCCGTCGGTGCGCAGGGTGACGCCGTCGTCGTCGACCGCGGTGAGGAGGCTGAACGGGTGGCGGACGATCCCCGCCTCGGCGACCCGCGGCACCAGCTTGTTCTGGGTGAACGGGCCGAGCGCCGCGCCGACGTACGGAAGCGGGGTCGAGAGGTGGACGCGCTTGCCGTCGGCGGCCAACTGCAGGGCGAGCGCGATCCCCTTCCAGCCGCCCTCGCCGTCGTCGACGATCAGCACCTCGTCGCCGACCGCGGCGCCGCGCTCGAGCACGTCGAAGGTGTCGAGGACGCGCGGGTGGTCGAGCCCGGTGACCTAGACGCCGTTGGAGATGTTGCCGACGATCCGCCGTCCCGGCGCCGAGCCGGTGGCGACGATGACGTGGTCGGGGGCGAGCGCGCGGACCGCCTCCGGGTCGGCGCCGGCGCCGGTCCGCACCTCGACGCCGAGCTTGTCGAGCTGGACCTCGAGGTGGCGGATGACCTCGGCGATCTCCTCTCGACCTTCGATGCTCGAGGCCAGGCGCAGCTGCCCGCCGAGCCGCTCGCGCCGCTCCAGCAGCACGGTGTCGAAGCCGCGCCGGGCGCAGACCTCGGCCGCCTTCATCCCCGCCGGGCCGCCGCCGACGACCACCACGCGACCGCCGTCGGCCGGGGCGGGCGTCAGCGTCCCCTCGCCCAGCTCCAGCTCGTAGCCGGCAGCCGGGTTGTGGACGCAGGTGGTGTGGGTGATCTTGAACAGGCGGTCGATGCAGCCCTGGTTGCAGGCGATGCAGCCGCGCACGTCCTCGAGCCGGTTCTCGCGGATCTTCGTGACGGTCTCCGGGTCGGCGATGTGCTGGCGGGTCATCGCGATCAGGTCGGCGCCGCCGTCGCGCAGCACCTGGGCCGCGGCGTAGGGATCGGTGACGCGGCCGACCGCGATCACGGGCACGTCGACCACCTCGCGGAGTTTGGCGGCGAGGTCGAGCCAGACGCCCTTCGGGTGCTGCATGTCGGGGACGTTCTGGCTCGCCGAGTAGTAGGTGGCGCCCTTGACCACGACGTAGTCGAGCGGGCCGGTGCCGGTGAGGAGGGCGGCGATCTCCTGCGCGTCCTCGACCTCGAGGCCGCCGGGGCTGAAGTCGTGGCCCTGCATGTTCATCCCGACCAGGTAGTCGCGGCCAACCGCGTCGCGGACCGCCTCCAGCGCCCGGCGGGCGAAGCGGACGCGGTTCTCGACCGAGCCGCCGTACTCGTCCTCGCGGAAGTTCGAGAACGGCGAGAGGAAGGACGCGAGCAGGTAGCCGCCGTAGCCGGAGTGGATCTCGACCCCGTCGAAGCCGCCCTCGCGAGCGTGCACGGCGGCGAGCGCGTGGGCGGCGACGAGCTCGTCGATGTCCTCGATCTCCATCGCCTTCGGCATCTCCCGGTTCATCGGGCAGGGGATGCTGGAGGGGGCGAAGAGCGCCCGCTCCGACCAGGTCGAGGAGGACTGGCGGCCGGTGTGGCCGAGCTGCATGACGATCTTCGTCTCGTACCGGTGGACGGCGTCGGCGATCTTGCGCAGGCCGGGGATCACCGCCGGGTCGTAGGCCTGGACCTCGCCAGGGACGTTCTGGGAGCTCGGGTGGATCTGCGGGAAGGCCATGCCGATCAGGCCGACGCCCCCGCGGGCGCGTTCGCGGTAGTAGGCGGCGTGCTGCTCGGAGGGCAGGTGGTGGTCGGCCATCCCGGTGCCGTGGCCGGTCATCACGATCCGGTTCGGGAGGGTCACCCCGCCGACCTCGATCGGGTCGAAGAGGATCTGCAGGTCGGTCGGGACAGTGCTCTGGGAGGTCGTCATGGTAAATCGAATTATCTGGCACTAGAATGCGATTTCAAGAGGCCCCTCGGGGTCAATCCGTGAAGAGATCGCCCGCCCCCCTGCTCACTCCGTAGACATGGCCACGCCCAGACCCGACCGCGCCGTGACGATGCGCGACGTCGCCCTCGCCGCGGGCGTCTCCCAGGCCACCGTCTCCAACGCCTACACCGGCAGCGGCCGGCTCTCCCCCGACCGGCGCGAACACGTCCTCGCCGTCGCCCGCGAGCTCGGCTACCCGGGGCCGAGCGGCGCCGGGCGCTCGCTGCGGACCGGCAGCACCGGCGCGGTCGGGGTGATGGTCACCGACGCGCTCACCTTCGCGCTCGAGGATGCCGCCGCGGTCGAACTGCTGCGCGGGATCGCCGCCGTCGGCGAGGCCCGCGAGGTCGCCCTCACCCTGCTCCCCTTCCCGGTCGGCGCCGACGAGGCGGCCGCCGCGGCGGCGAGCACCCGGCGCGGGGTGGTCGACGGCTTCCTCGTCTTCTCGATGCCCGACCGCCACCCGGCGGTGGAAGCGGCGCTCGCCCGCCGCGAGCCGCTGGTGCTGATCGACGGCCCGCGCCTCGACGGGGTGCCGCTGGTCGGCATCGACGACGCGGGGGCGGCGCGCGAGGCGGCCACCGCGGTGCTCGACGGCGGCCGGCGGCGGGTCGCGGTCCTGGTCGACCGGCTGAGCCCGGACGGCCGCGCGGGAGTCGCCGACGCGGCGCGCCTGCGCGAGGCCCGTGACCAGGCGGCCCGCGAGCGCGTCGCCGGCTACCTTGCCGCCTGCGAGGCGGTCGGTGCCGAGGCGACCGTGATCGAGGCGGGAGCGTTCTCCCCGCCCGCCTTCCGCGCCGTCACCGCGGCGGCCCTGGCCCTCGACGGCCTCGACGCGATCTTCGCCGCCACCGACGCCGTCGCCCTCGCTGCCCTGGCCGAGCTCGACGCCCGCGGCATCGACGTCCCCGGCCAGATCGCCGTCCTCGGCTTCGACGGCACCGCCGAGGCGGCCCGCGTCGGCCTCTCGACCGTGGACCAGTCGCTGGTCGAGAAGGGAAGCCAGGCGATGCGCATGCTCCTCGCCGCGATCGACCGGACGGAGCCCGAGTCGGTCCTGCTGTCCACCCGTCTCCAGCTCCGCCGCACCACCGCCCCCGGATTCGGCTGAGGCACGGGCCGGGCCGGAAAAGGACGGACAAGGGACCCGGCCCTCTCGTAGGCGGTCACAGCCTGCCCGGACCGCCTACGAGAGGGCCGGGTCTCGGGGGGACTGCCGAGGGTGCGGGTCCTGTGCGGGTCACGGCGGAGGGACGTGACGAAGTGCGCGGGTCCGGTGCGGAACTCCGCGTCCCTTGAGGAGGTCCGGACGCGCTCTCGACTTTCACCCTGCCCTGGCAAGGTGAAAGTCGAGAGCGCGATGCCCTCGACTTTTTCCCACCCCCCGGCCTGGAAAAGGTCGACCGCGCGTCCCGACCTGCGCCCGGACCCGCGCACTTCCCCCCGGAAGGCTCGCGTCCTGGGCGTCTCGCGGCGGCCGCAGCCTGCCCGGGCCGCCGCGAGACGCCCGGGACGCGACCGTCCCCGGCCGCAGGCGCACCGAAGCACGCCGTCCCCACCTGGCGTTCGCAGTTACCCGTACCGGCTACGGGGAACTGCGAACGCCAGGTGGGGACGTGGGGTCGGCCTAGTCGACCCTGCCGGCCACCGGCTGCGTGAAGACGCGCCAATCGGGGGCCGTGGCGGCGGCGACCTCAGCTTCGGTGGGACAGGTGCCGAGGGCAACGAAGCCGCGGTCGGAGCCGAGGGCGGCGAGGAAGCGGGAGCGTTCGGCGGCGTCGCCGCCGAGGAGCGCCGACCAGGAACGGGGCATCGCGTCGCGGTGGGCAAGCGCCTCCTCGAGGTCGGCGTAGGAGGCGAGGAAGAGGACCGGCGCGCGCACCGCGGCGAGCGTCGCGGGGTCGGGCGCGGCCGGCAGGCGGACGAGGGCAGGCTCGGCGAAATAGGCATCGGAAAAGGCGGCGAGGTCGCGGTCCTCGCCGCCGGCAAGTAGCTCGCCGCCCTCGGCTTCGGCGGACTGGACGGCGTCGAGGTGGTCGCGATAGGCGTCGAGGTCGGGCAGCGGCCCGAGCGCCGTCGCCGAATCGAGCGGGTCGCCGATCTGCAACGCAGCGATGGCGTCGCCCAACCGCCGCTCCAGGTCGGCGACGAGCGACTCGTGGACGAGCAGCAGCCGCAGCGCCGCCGACGAGCGGCCCGCGCCGGCCACGGTCACCGCGAGCGCCTCGCGGGCGACGAGGTCCAGGTCGGCCCCCGGCGCCGCGATCGCGACGTTGGCCGCCGGCGCAGGCGGCCGAACCGTGAGCGCGATCGCGTCCTCGCCGGCGAGCGCCTCCGCCGCATCGGCCTCGCCGAGCACGAGCGAGTGGAGTCCCGCCGAACCGGTAGAGCTTGTCCAACCCGTGGCGGCGAGAGCGGAGGCGACCAGGGCGGCGACGGCGGTCGCGACCAGAGGGGCGCCGGGGAGCCAGACGACCGGGTCGCCGCAGGCGAGCGCCGGCGGCGCGGCGGTCGCCCAGTCGAGCAGCGGCAGCTCGGCCGAGCCGAGGACGGCGACGGGTCCAAGCGGGCGCCGGACGGCGAAGCGACCGGTCTGCATCGGAACCCGAAAGGCGGCGGCCGGCGGCGCGGGGGACGCGGTGGCGGGGAGCGCGGCGACCTCTTGGGCGGTGGTGGCGGCGCTCGCGCAGGCATCGACGGCTGCCCCGACCTCGGCGCGCGCGGCCGTGAGGGGCTTTCCGGTCTCGATCGTGATCAGGTCCGCCAGCTCGGGAGCGTAGCGGTCCAGGGCGGCGGCGATCGCCGTCACGGCGGCGGCGCGGGACTCGGGGGCGGCAGTGCGCCACTCGGTGAAGGCCGTCGCCGCTCGGGCCGCGGCGGCGATCGCGTCGGCGGCGCTTGCGCCTTCGAGGGCGGCGACCTCCTCGCCGTCGATCGGGGACGTCACCGGGATGGCGGCGCCGTCCGCCACGGCGGGCTCTACCCCGCACGCCCGCAGCGCGGCGAGAGCGCGATCGCGGGGCGCCTCAGCCGGCCGCCCGGTCGGTCCCTCGCCCGTCGGCTCGCCGGCGGGCTCGGTCGGCAGTGGTCCGGAGGTCATCCCGGAAAGATGTCAGCCGGAGGCGCGCTCGTCCTCGGGGCCGCGGAGATAGGGCGGCAGGCGGTTCGTCATCCCGCGGCCGAGGACGTCTTCGACCAGCAACTCGAAGTGCTCGAGGTGGCGGTGCATCTCCGCCTCGACCTCTTCGGGGCGGCCGCGGCGCAGGGCGCGGAGGGTGTCGCGGTGGAGCTCGGCGCCGAAGTCGATGTCCTCGCCGGTGCGCAGCATGCTGTCGCGCTCGACCGCGAGGCGGCGGAAGATGTCGACCAGGGTGCCCTCCAGGGTGGGGCTGTCGGCGGCCTGCCACATCACCCGGTGGAAGAGGTCGTGGGACTGCTCGTAGCGGGCGCGGTCGTCGCGGTGGCGCTCCAGCATCTCGATCGAGCGCTCCATGCGGGCGAAGTGGTCTTCGGTCCCGCGCAGGGCGGCCAGCTGGGCGATCCGCGGGTCGACCACCCGGCGCGCCTCCAGCAGCTTGTAGATCTCGTCGCCGCTCTGGCTCGAGTGGACCGAGGCGGTCAGCTCCGGCGGCACCCAGATCGAGACGACCTCGGGGCCGCCGCTGCGCCCCGCCCGCACCTCCAGCACGCCGGCGTCGACGAGGACCTGGATCGCCGCCCGCACGGTAGGCCGCGAGACCTGCATCGTCGTCGCCAGCGCCCGCTCGCTGGGCAGCATGTCCCCTTCGTGGACGACGCCGGAGCGGATCACGTCGGCGATCTGGTGGACGACGTTGTCGAGCGTCGCCCGGGTGCGGACCGGGGTGAAGAGCGCGGAATCGGCGCGGTCGCCGACGGATCCGGTGGGAGACGTGCTCATTGGCGAGGGAATGTAGCTGACGGCCACGTCGCTTACCTTTTTTGGTCATCCAGTTGACAATTAATGGTTCATCGGCGTATGTTGGCGGCCCGTCACCCACCTGGCGGCAGGACCGCCGCGTTTGAGGAGGAAAGTTGAGCAAGCAAGTCGCCTTCGAGGGAATCCTCCCGGCGCTGATCACCCCGCTGACCGCCGACGCCGGGGCGGTCGACTACGCCGCCCTGACCACGATCGTCGAGGACCTGATCGCGGCCGGCGTCCACGGTCTCGTCCCCTGCGGCAGCACCGGCGAGTTCGTCACCCTGAGCCACGACGAGCGTCGCGCGGTGGTCGAGACGGTGACCGGCGCCGCCGCCGACCGCGTCCCGGTGGTCGTCCACACCGGCGCCCTCTCCACCGCCGAGACGGTCGAGTTCAGCATCCACGCCGAGGCCGCCGGCGCCGCCGCGGTGATGGTCGTGCCGCCCTTCTACGAGCAGCTGAGCGAGCGCGAGCTGCTCGCCCACTTCGCCGCCGTCGCCGACGCCGTCTCGGTGCCGCTCATGTACTACAACCTGCCCGGCGCGACCGGGGTCGAGCTGACCTTCGAGCAGTTCCAGGAGCTGCAGCGGGTCGCCCGCGTGGAGACGCTGAAGGACACCAGCGGCAACGCGGTCGCCGGGATGGAGCTGATCCAGCGCGACGACGAGGGGCCGACCCTGCTGAACGGCATGGACAGCCTCACCTTCTCCTCCTTCGCCGCCGGCGCCCGCGCCGCGATCTGGGGCGCCGCCAACTTCCTCCCCCGCGAGGCGGTCGAGCTGCACCGCCTGCTCGCGGTCGAGAACGACCTCGTCGGCGCGCGCGAGCTGTGGAAGCGGATCTACCCGATCTGCGCCTTCCTCGAGTCGCACAGCTACACCGTCGCGGTGAAGGAAGCCTGCGACCTCGTCGGCCTCCCGACCGGGACGCTGCGCCGGCCGCTGCTGCCGCTGGAGCCGGCCGAGCGGGCAGAGCTCGCCGGGCTGCTGGAGAAGGCCGGGGTCGGGCCGGTGGGCGCGGGCCGATGAGGTTCGAGCGCGTCCTCCGCACGGTCGACGCCCACTGCGAGGGCGAGGCCACCCGGGTCGTCGTCGGCGGCCTCGTCGACGTCCCCGGCGAGACCCTCTTCGACAAACGCCGCTACCTCGAAACCGAGCGCGACGACCTCCGGCAGACCCTGCTCTTCGAGCCGCGCGGCCAGTCCTGCCTCTCCGCCGTCTTCGTCTTCCCCTCCCACGACCCGGCGGCCGATCTCGGCTTCGTGATCATGGAGGGCACCGACTATCCGCCGATGTCGGGGACGAACACGATCAACACCGTCACCGTCCTGCTGGAGACGGGGATGCTGCCGATGGTCGAACCGCTGACCGAGCTGACCCTGGAGACGCCCGCCGGGCTGGTCGGCGTGACCGCCCTCTGCCAGGACGGCAAGTGCGTCGAGGTGACCTTCCGCAACGTGCCCTCCTTCGCCACCCACCTCGACGCCAAGGTCGAGGTCGAGGGCCACGGCACGCTTTCCTGCGACGTCGCCTACGGCGGTCACTTCTTCGGCCTCGTCGACGCCAACCAGCTCGGCTTCGAGATCGTCGCCGAGGAGGCCCACGACCTGGCCGGCCTCGGCGAGCGGATCAAGACCGCGATCGGCGAGCAGCTCGACGTCTCCCACCCCGGCAACCCCGGCATCCACGACATCGGCCTCTTCGTCTGGACCGGCAGGCCGCTGGTCGGCGGCACCGCCCGCAACGCGACCGTGGTCAGCCCCGGCCGCATCGACCGCTCCCCCTGTGGCACCGCGACCACCGCCCGGATGACGACGATGGCGGCGCGCGGCGAGCTCGCGCGCGGCGAGGCCTTCATCCACGAGAGCATCCTCTCCACCACCTTCCGCGGTGAGATCGTCGAGCCGGTCCGGGTAGGGGACCAGGACGGCGTCGTCACGCAGGTGACCGGACGCGCCTGGATCTACGCGATGCAGACGCTCGGCATCGACCCCACCGACCCCTT
Source organism: Solirubrobacterales bacterium 70-9 (assembly GCA_001898095.1). Classification (GTDB taxonomy): domain Bacteria; phylum Actinomycetota; class Thermoleophilia; order Solirubrobacterales; family 70-9; genus VAYN01. The sequence goes on from MKSH01000275.1 coordinate 36,647, forward strand.
CCCGACCGGCTACACCCTGAGCGACACCTGGGGCACCGCCGCCCCGCGCCCCTTCGACCCGGCGACCACCGATCCCCAGAATGAGAGGTAGGCAGTGAGCACCAGCACCGACACCCAGGCCCGTAACTTCATCGCCGGCAGTTGGGTCGACGCGGCCGAGGGCGGCGCCGAGGACATCGTCAATCCGTCCACGGCCGAGTCGATCGGGACGATGGCCGCCTCCAGCGCCGCCGACGTCGACGCCGCCGTGTCCGCCGCCCGCGCGGCGCTCCCCGCCTGGCGCGCGCAGACCCCCGCCACCCGCGCCCAGGCGCTCTTCGCGCTGGCCGACCTCTGCCGGCAGAACTTCGACGAGCTGGCCCGCTACGAGGCGCTCGACGCGGGCAAGCCGCTGACCGCGGTGCGCGAGGAGGAGCTCCCCGGGGTGATCGACGGGATGCGCTTCTTCGCCGGCGGCGCGCGGACGCTGCACGGCCCCGCTTCGACCAACTACATGGAGGGGCAGACCTCGATCATGCGCCGCGAACCGGTCGGCGTGGTCGCGGCGATCACCCCTTGGAACTACCCGCTCTGGCAGGCGGTCTGGAAGCTGGCGCCGGCGATCGCGACCGGCAACACCGTGGTGCTGAAGCCGGCCGAGACGACGCCGCTCTCGACCGCGCGCCTGGTCGAGCTGGCCGGGGAGATCCTGCCCCCGGGCGTGCTGAACCTGGTGCAGGGATTCGGCGACCCGGTCGGCGCCGCGCTCGCCGCCCATCCCCACGTCGACCTCGTCTCCTTCACCGGCTCCGTGCGCGCCGGCCAGGCTGTCGCCCACGCCGCCGCCGACGGGGTGAAGCGCGTGGTGATGGAGCTCGGCGGCAACGCCCCGGTGATCGTCTTCGACGACGCCGACCTCGATGCCTCGTTCGAGACGCTGGCGATGGCGGGCCTCTACAACGCGGGCCAGGAGTGCACCGCGGCGAGCCGCATCCTGGTCGCCTCCTCACTCCAGGACCGCCTCGTCGAGGGCCTCGCCGCCGCCGCCCGCAAGCTGCGGATCGGCGACACGATGGACCCCGAGACGGAGCTCGGGCCGCTGAACTCGGCCGCCCACCGCGAACGGGTCGAGGCGATCCTCGCCCGCCGTCCCGCCCACTCCGACCTCGCCCTCGGCGGCGGCCGTCCCGACCTCCCCGGCTACTTCGTCGAGCCGACGATCGTCACCGGCCTGCACCAGGACGACGAGCTGATCCAGGAGGAGATCTTCGGCCCGGTCTTCACCGTGCAGACCTTCGACTCCGAGGAGGAGGCGCTGCGGCTCGGCAACGACACCCGCTTCGGCCTCGCCGCCTCGGTCTGGACCTCGGACGTCGGCCGCGCGATCCGGGTCGGCAACGAGCTCGACTTCGGCACCGTCTGGATCAACAACCACTTTGCCTTCTCCCCCGAGCTGCCGGTCGGCGGCTTCGGCGAGTCCGGGTACGGCAAGGAGGGGTCCTCGCTCGGCGTCGAGGAGTTCACCCGGATCAAGGTCATGACGATCAACGCCGCCTGACGCGATGGGCGAGCGGTTGGAAGCAGACGTCGTGGTGATCGGCTCCGGTCCGTCGGGGTCGATCGTCACCCACACCCTGGCGACCGCCGGGGTCGACGTCGTCTGCCTCGAGCAGGGCGACTGGATCAACCCCTCGGACTTCGGCACCAACGAGCCCGAGTGGGAGCTCTCGATCCAGCAGCGGTGGGCGCACGACCCGAACGTGCGCATGGCGCCCGCCGACTACCCGGTCGAGGTGAGCGACTCCGACATGTGGCCGGTGATGCTGAACGCGGTCGGCGGCACCAGCCTCTTCTACGGCGCCGAGTGGGTGCGGCTGATGGCGAGCGACTTCCGCCTGCGCAGCTCGGAGGGGATCTGCGACGACTGGCCGATCTCCTACGCGGAGCTGAAGCCCTTCCACGACGAGGTCGACGCCTTCCTCGGCGTCGCGGGCGTCGGCGGCGACCCGGCCTACCCGGAGGGCCTCGACTACCCGATGCCGCCGCACCCGATCGGCAAGGTCGGGATGAAGGCGGCGGAAGGCGTGAACAAGCTCGGCTGGCACTGGTGGCCGGGCGTGAACGCGATCGCCGTCAACCGCCACAAGACGCTGGAGCGCTGCCTCCGCCACGGCGTCTGCGAGTGGGGCTGCCCGGCCGGGGCGAAGGCCTCCTTCGACCTGATCTACCTGCCGCAGGCGATCGCCGCCGGCGCCCGCCTCCTCACCGGCGCGCGGGTGAGCCGGATCGAGAGCGGGCCCGACGGGCTCGCCACCGGCGCCCACTTCGTCGACCGCGAAGGCGAGGAGAACTTCGTCGCCGCGAAGGCGGTGGTGGTCTGCGCGAACGGGATCGGCACGCCGCGCCTGCTGCTCCTCTCCGACGGCCCCGCCCACCCGGACGGGCTCGCCAACTCCTCCGGCCTGGTCGGCAAGAACCTGATGCTGCACCCGAACTGCACGGTGACCGGCTACTACGACGAGGACCTCGAAAGCTGGAAGGGCCCGGTGGGCGAGTCGATCCACTCGATGGAGTTCTACGAGACCCGTCCCGAGCACGACTTCGTCCGCGGCGGCAAGATGAACGTCCTCCCCACGCCCGGCCCGCTGGCGGCGGTCGAGGCGCACCGCGACCAGCCCTTCGACCAGGTGTGGGGACCGGCCTTCGCCGACGTCGCCGCCCGCCACCGCAGCGGCATCCTCTGGGCGACGAACACCGAGGACCTGCCGGAGGAGACGAACCGGGTGACGCTCGACCCGACCCTCACCGACGGCGACGGGGTGCCGGCGCCGAAGGTCTCCTACCGGATCAGCGACAACACCCGCCGGATCCTCGACTTCCACGTCGAGCGGATGACGGAGCTGCACGAAGCCTCGGGGGCGAGCGAGATGATCGCGGTCGACGTCTGGCTCGACCAGCCCGGCCACCTGCTCGGCACCGCGCGAATGGGCGACGACCCGGAGCGCTCGGTGGTCGACTCCTACGGGCGGGCGCACGACGTGCCGAACCTGTTCGTCGCCGACGGCAGCATCTTCGTCACCGGCGGCGCCGCCAACCCGACCTCGACGATCACCGCGCTGGCCCTGCGGATCGCGAAGCACATCGTCGCCACCGCGGCCGAGCGGCCGACCGCCGGCGGGGTCGCTCGATGAGCGCGGTGCGGCCATCGAGCGGAGCGGTGGGATGAGCGCCGTGCGGTCGCTGGGCGCGGAGGAGCGCGAGGCGCTGGTCGCCGTGGCCGACGCCCTCTGCGGCGGCGGCCGGCTGCCCGCGCCGAGCGAGACGCCGGGCTACGAGGAGTGGCTCGACCGCGCGCTCGCCGCCCGCGCCGACGCCTTCGAGGCGGTCGTCGCCACCGCGGTCGGGATGGCGGGGCTGACGCTCGAAGGCCGGCGCGAGGCGCTGCGCCTGCTGGACTCGCGCGACCGGCCGCGCTTCCACGCGCTCTCCTCGGTCGTCGCCGGGGCCTGGCTCTTGGTGCCGGAGATCAGCGACGCGCTCGGCTATCCCGGGCAGGTCGCCGCCCCGGCCGCCTTCGACGAGGCCGCCACCCAGCTCGAAACCGGGATCCTCGACCCGGTGATCGAGCGCGGACCGTTCCACCGCGAGGTGTGAGCGCGCCGGTCGAAACCACGCAGGGCCCGGCGCCGGAACTGTCGATCGCCGAGTTCCTGTCCCTGCGCCCGGTCCGCCGCGGAGCGCCGGAGGTCGCGGCGGGCGCCGGCGACCTCGCGCGGCCGATCCGCTGGGTCCACTCCGGCGAGGGCGCCGACATCGCCTCGCTGCTGCACGGCGGCGAGCTCCTGCTCACCACCGGGATGGGGATCGGCGACTCCGACGACGCCCGCGGGGACTTCGTCGAGAGCCTCGCCGCACGCGGCGTCGCGGCGCTGGCGATCGAGCTCGGCCGGGCGCTGGAGACGCTGCCGCCCGCACTGGTCACCACAGCCGCGGCGGCCGACGTCTGCCTGATCGCCTTCCACCGGGAGATCCGCTTCGTCGACGTCACCGAGGCCTTCCACCGGCGGATCCTCGACAGCCGCGCCTCCGGCGAGGTGCGCGGCGACGACCTCCGCGCCCGCTTCGCCGAACTGCTGCTGGCGGGCAAGGAGGCGCGCGACCTGCTGACCGAGCTGGCCGCCTTCGTCGGCAACCCGGTGGTCCTGGTGAACGCCGAGGGGAAGATCGCCTACCACGTGCCTTACGGCTCCGACGACGCCGCGGTGCTAGGCGCCTGGGACTCGGCCGAGCGCGGCGGTGCCTCCGCCCCGCGCCTGATCGACCAGCCGGTGCCGCTCGGCGACGGCACGATCGGCCGGCTGCTGGTGCTCGAACTCGACGCCGCGATCACCCCCGCCGACCGCTTCGCCGTCGGGCGCGCCGACGACCTGCTGGCGATCGCCCTGATGCGCGACCGCGAAGGCGAACGGCTCGCCGGGCACCGGCGCGGCGACTTCCTCGCCGAGCTCGCGAGCGGCACCGAGTCGTCGGGGTCGGAGCTGGCCCGACGCGCCGCCGACCTCGGCTTCGAGGCCTCCGGGGCCGACCTGATGCCGATCGCCGTGCGGGTGACCAGGGCGACGCCGGGCGACCGGCGCTGGGAGCCGGTGCGGGTGCGGGTCGGCCGCGAGCTGGCCGGGCGGCGGATCGGCAGCGTGATGGGCGTGCTCGGCGAGAGCGGCGACCTGCAGATGGTGGTCGGGCTGAACGCGGCCGAGCGCCCCCGGATCGCCGGGCTGGTGGCGGCGACGCTGGAGCGCGCGATCGCCCGCGAGTTCGGCGCCGACGCCACGGCGACGGTCTGCGTCGGCCCGGCGGTGACCAGCTGGGAGCAGGCGGGCAAGCAGCTCGCCGCGGTGGCGGCGGTGCTGCCCGCGGCGGCCGAGGTCGAGCAGCGCGACTGGTACGACGCCGAGCTGCCCGACGTCGAGCGGCTGCTCTGGGGGCTGCGCGACAACGCCGAGCTGGGTGAGTTCATCGACCGCCGGATCGGCCCGCTCGTGGCCCACGACGAGGGTGGCCGCGCCGACCTGCTGCGCACCCTGGAGGCCTTCTGCGAATGCGGCGGGCGCAAGACCGAGGCGGCGCGGGAGCTGCAGATCGAGCGCCGCACGCTGTACCACCGGCTGGCCCGGATCGAGTCGATCCTCAGCGTCGACCTCAGCGACGGGCGGTCGCTGCTCGGGCTGCACCTGGCGGTCCGCGCCCATCACCTGCGCTGAGCGCGCGGCGCGCGGCGCGCGGCGGGCGGCGGGCGGCAGGGATCTAGGCGGGCCGGCTCAGCGCGCGGCCCAGGCGAGGCCCTGGCGGATCAGCCGGGTCTGCTCGGGCTTCTCGTACTCGTCGAGCTCGTGCCCGGCGGCGGTGTAGAAGACGCGGCCCTCGCCGAACTGCTTCACCCAGGCGTAGGGCGCGACGACGCCCTTCAGCCAGGGCACGTCCGGCTCGCCGTCGAAGGTGGTCGTCGCGATCACGTGGGTGTCCGGGTTGACCTGCATGTAGTACTGCTCGGAGGCGACCTCGAAGTTCTCGACGCCCTGCGTCACCGGGTGCTCGCGGTCGGTGATCTCGACCCCGTAGGGGACGCGGACGCCCTCGCCGCCGGGGTGTTCGACGAAGGAGCCGCCGACGATGTAGCTGTAGGGGAGGCTGGAGCGGAAGGCGGCGGTCATGCCGTGCCAGCCGGCGATCCCGGTGCCCGCGCGGGCGGCCTCCATCAGCCGCTGCTCGGCCTTCTCGGTCATGTCCTCGGTGGTCAGGGCCTGGGTCCAGCCGATCACGATCAGGTCGTAGACCGTGAGGTCATCCTCGAGGCGGTGCGGATCTTGGGTCTCCTCCACCTCGAAGCCGAGGTCGACCATGTGCGGGCGCACCCAGTCGGCGACCTCGTAGGGGAGGTGGCCGGGCCAGCCGCCGTAGAGGAAGAGCGCCTTCTTCATGACCGGGAGGCTATGGGCAGCGGCGTGGGCACGGTGTGAAGTATCGGCGGGGGCGCTTGCGCGTCGCGCCTCTTGTCCCAGCCCCCGCGATGGGCCGATCATGGCCTGATGCCGATCCACACCGTCCTCGGGCCGATCGAGCCGGACCAGCTCGGCCTCACATCCATGCACGAGCACCTGCTGATCGACTGCCGGGTGCTGCACGTCGAGCCGGAGACACCGCCGCCGGCGGGGGACCAGGTGCGGATCGAGAACCTCGGTTGGCTGCACTGGAACAACCAGGGGCTGCTCGACAACCTGGTCGTCGACGACGCCGCCGTGGTCGCCACCGAACTGGAGGCGTTCGCCGCCGCGGGCGGCAGCGGCGTGGTCGACATGACGAACGTCGGCCTCGGCCGCGACGTCGCCCGACTGCCGGAGATCGCCCGCAACTCGGGCACCCACGTGATGATCGGGGCGGGCTGGTACCTGCATCCGACCCATCCGCCCGAGGTCGAGGCGTCGAGCCCCGAGCGCCTGGCCGAGCTGATCGTCGCCGAACTGCGCGAGGGGGTCGACGGAACCGGCATCCGGCCGGCGCTGATCGGCGAGATCGGCAGCAGCCATCCCGTCACCGAGCGCGAGCGCAAGGTGCTCACCGCTGCCGCCTGGGCGGCGATCGAGACCGGCGCCGCGGTGAACGTCCACGTCGAGCCGGCGGGCGCCCACGGAGTCGAGGTGGCCAAGCTGCTGACCGGCGAGGGGATGGATCCGACGCGGATCGTCCTCAGCCACATGGACGAGCGGATGGACCTCGACTACCACCTCGCGGTCGCCGCGACCGGCGTCGTGCTCGAGTTCGACACCTTCGGCATGGAGGCCTGGTGGAAGATCCCCGACCGCGACCCGACCGACGACGTGCGCATGGGACGGGTGGCGGAGCTGCTCTCCCGCGGGCTCGGCGACCGCCTCGTGCTCGGCTGCGACGTCTTCACCAAGACCTGCCACCGCGCCTGGGGCGGCCAGGGGTACCAGCACCTGCCCGCCCGCGTGGCGCCGATGCTGCGCGACCATTTCGGCGTCGCCGCGGAGGAGTTGGAGACGATGCTCGTCCACACCCCGCGCCGCCTGCTCGACCGTCCCTGAACCACACCAACCCGAACCGATTCGAGGTCCCGATGCCCGCCACCGATCCGACCACCGACCTGCACCAGCTCGCCGCCGAGCACTTCGTCTGGCCCCTGGTGAACCGCGACGACTTCGAGCGCGAACCGCCGCTGATCCTGGTCGAGGGCGAGGGCGCGCGGCTGCGCGACGCCGACGGCAACGAGTACGTCGACCTGATGAGCAGCCTCACCCGGGCCTCCACCCTCGGCTACAGCCGCGCCGAGGTGATCGCGGCGATGACCGAGCAGCTGGGGCGCCTGCCCTACGCGGGCACCGCCGGCCAGGCCGCCGACACCTCGGTCCGCCTCGCCGCCGAGCTCGCCCGCCGCACCCCCGGCGACCTCACCGCGGCGGCCTTCTCCGGCAGCGGCACCGAGGCCAACGACACCGCCTTCAAGATCGCCCGCGCCTACCATCAGGCGAACGGCAAGCCGCGCGCCTACAAGGTGATCTCGCGCTGGAACGCCTACCACGGGTCGATCGGCGGGCCGCTCTCCGCCTCCGACCTGCTCGACGTCCGCCCCCCGGCGGCGCCGGCGACCGTCCCCGGCACCTCCCACATCCCGGCGCCGACCAACTACCGCACCCCGCTCGGCCTCGACCCCGACGCCCAGGGTGAGATCTGCGCCGACTACCTGGAGCAGGAGATCATCCACCAGGGCCCGGAGCTGGTCTCCGCCTTCATCGCCGAGCCGATCATGCAGGCCAACGGCGTCCAGGCGCCGCCGCCCGGCTACCTGCGGCGCTGCCAGGAGATCTGCCGCGAGTACGGCGTCCTCTTCATCGTCGACGAGGTGATCACCGGCTTCTGCCGCACCGGCGCCTGGTTCGCCGCCGAACACTGGGACCTGGAACCGGACATGCTCACCCTGGCGAAGGGGATCACCGCGGGCTACGCGCCGCTCGGCGCGACGATGATCAGCGCCGAGATCCGCGACTCGCTCAAGCGCCTCGCCGACGTCCACACCTTCGGCGGCCACGCGACCGCTGCGGCGGCCTCGCTGGAGGCGATCCGGATCTACGAGGACGAGGAGCTGGCGGAGCGCTCCCGCGACCTCGGGGCGCGACTGCTGGAGCACATGAAGGGCTTCGAGGAGCTCGGCTCGGTCGGCGAAGTCCGCGGCCAAGGCCTCTGGATCGCCGTCGACTTCACCGCCGACAAGGCGACCAAGGAGCCGCTCGACAAGGAGACCCTGGGCCGGATCGTGATCGAGACCCGCAAGCGCGGCGTGA
>MKSH01000275.1:45007-49050 GCA_001898095.1 Solirubrobacterales bacterium 70-9
CGAGCTCGCCCCGCCGCTGACCATCGACGAGTCCGAGGCCCTGGACGCGATCGGAAAGTTCCGCGAGGCGGTCGAGGCGGTCGCGGGGTAGGTCGGGGTCGGGGGGCGGGAAAGGGCCCTGCAAGGGACGAGTAAGGGACCCGGCGGGAGGCCGAGGGCGCGGGTCCCGTGCGGGTCGCGGCGGAGGTCCGCGACGAAATGCGCAGGTCCGGCGCGGAACTCCACGTTCCTTAAGGAGGTTCCGGAGCGCTGAGTGAGTTGAACACACCCTGGTGTGTTCAACTCACTCAGACCACTTTTTCCACCTCCCAGCCTGGAAAAGGTCGACCGCGCGTCCCGACCTGTGCCCGACCCCGCGCACTTCCCCCCGAAAGCCTCGCGTCCTGGGCGTTTCGCGGCGGCCACAGCCTGCCCGGGCCGCCGCGAGACGCCCAGGAAGGGACCGTCCCCGGCCGCCAGCGCCCCGAACCCTCACCCCTCGCGGAGCTCCAGCTCTCCCCGCCCGGCATCGGGGTCGGAACGCACCACCGCGGCGCTGAAGCCGCCGACCGACGGCAGCTCGCCCTCCACGCTGACCACCGGGCAGCCGACCCCGTACAGCTCTTCGCCGACGACCGCACCCAGGGCGATGATCTCGTCGACTCGGCCGAGGACGATCGCGGCGGGAGCGGTGCCGAGGCGGAGGGCCTCGGCGAGGAGGGCGCTGCCGGAGCTGGAGCCGCGGCCGGCGGGCATCAGGAGGACGCGGCCGGTAAGGGTCTCGCCGCGTTGGGGATGGTGGACGTCGATGATCGCGCCGGTGGTGGCGTCGAAGCCGCCCCAGAAGCTGAGCGACTCGTCGAGGCGGAGCGGGGCGCCGGTCGCGGTCCCGGGGGTGAGGGGGCGGACGTCGATGGTCATGCCCAGGTGCCCTCCTCGCGGACCACGTGGCCGGCGACGGCGGAGAGGACGCACTCGCGGAGGCTGCCGAAGGCGACGTCGACGCCGATGTTGCCGGGCGCGTAGTAGGCCCACTTGCCGGAGTTGGTCATCGCTCTGGCGGAATCCTCGGGGAGGATGCGGGTGTTGTAGGTGCAGGTGTCGACGACGACGGTGACACCGAGGCGTTCGGCCCGCTCGAGGTGGCCGCGGCGCCGCGCCTCCTCCCACACCCAGCGCCCGGTGGAGACGTAGAACGGCGAGGCGAGGGCGGGCGGGTCGAGGTCGGCGAGGACGGCGTCGAGCTTCGCGAACTCGGTCAGGGAGAAGTGCGGGGTGCCGATGCAGACGGCGTCGAGGGCGGTGCCGGGGGGCATCTGGCCGAGCGCGTCTCGGGAGGCGCGGACCATCGCCGCGGTGACCTCGATCCGGCGCCGCTCCGGCTCGCCGCCGAGCGCCGCCTCGAGCGTCGGCGCCTCCGGCGTGAGGCCGACGGCGTGGAACATCGCCACCCCGCCGGAGGAGGCGGAGCTCGCCGCGAGCGCCTTCAGCCGGTCCTCGTCGACCTCGGCGGGCAGGCCCACGATCACCGGCAGTTCGCCTTCGGCCTGGAGCCCGATCAGGTGCCCCAGCGCCGGGTAGAAGGCGTCGGCGGCGCGCAGCTCCTCCCCCAGCCCGGTGACGTCGAAGACGACCTCGCCGCGGCGGTTCTCGTCGCGGTGCAGGCCCGCGTCGGGGACGAGGCCGACGATCGCCGCGCAGATGTCCATGAAGTCCCCGTAGCGGTCGGTCCGGGCGCCGAGGACCGAGTTGGCGAAGACGATCGCGTTCGACTCGGCCCAGCAGACGTGCTCGCCGAAGGCCGGCCGGGCCTGCAGTTGGTAGGGCGCGCAGGTCCAGGTCGCCTTGCAGCCCATCGCCAGGTAGGCGTCCATCAGCCGGCGCGCCCCGGCCGCGGTCTCCGGCGGGCCCTGGAAGAGCTCCGGGTGGATCAGGTCGATCGAGCCGACGTTGGAGGTGGTCGGCACGCTCACCTGGGCGCCGAGCTCGACCAGCCGCTCGGCGAAGTCGAGCATCGAGTCGCCGAAGTAGATGCAGCCGTCGATGTGGGCGGAGGCGATCGGGCGGAGACGGGTGGCGCCGGCGACGCCCGCCATCCGGCAGACGATCCGCATCGCCAGCGCGGCGGCCTCGCCGGACCCGCCCTCGAGCACCGCCCGCTGCTCCCCCGTAAGCCGCAGCGCGCTCATTGGTCCACCGGCGCCGGCTCGCGCGGTCGGGCGCGGCCACCGACCGCAGCGGCGAGGCAGCAGAGGACGATGAGGACGCCGAGCAGCTGCGCCGCCGAGGGGACCTGGCCGAGGATGATCATCGCGGCGACCACGGTGCAGGCGGGCTGGGCGATCAGGATCAGCGAGGTGGTGGCGGTCGGCAGGTGCGGCATCGACCCGGTGATCATCATCCAGCCGAACACCTGTGAGCTGAGCGCCAGGAGGATCAGCCAGCCGGCGCTGGGCCAGCTCGGCACCAGGTCGGCTTCGCCCGCGACCAGCCCGAAGACGAGGCAGAAGACGGCGGAGGCGAGGGTCGCGTCGAACAGCCCGCCCGCGACCCGGTACTTGGCGCCGGGGTCGCTGCGCATCAGCAGCAGGAAGCCGATGTAGGCGACGCCCGCGAAGACTCCGAAGGCGACGCCGCGGGCCGGGTCGGCCCCGTAGGCGTGACCGATCACGCCGGAGCTCAGCACGACGCCGAGCGCCGCCGCCGGGAGGGCGATCAGCACCCGCCGGGACGGCCGTTCCTTCCACAACACCCAGCCCACGAACGGCAGGAGCAGCACCTGGACGTTGGCCAGCATCGTCGCCAGGCCGGCGCCGACGTCGCGGATCGCGTGGTGCCAGAGGATCAGGTCGAGGCCGAGCAGCGCCCCCGCGATGTAGAGCCGCCAATGCCGTGGCCGCGGGTGCTCGGAGATCGTCCGCCCCTCGTGCCAGGCGAGCAGCGCCAGCACCGGCAGCGCGTAGGCGCAGCGGAAGATCGCCGCGGTCGAGGGGTCGGCCCCGCTCAGGTCGACGAAGATGCTGGAGAAGGCGATGACGAGCGCGCCGACGACTGCCGCGTTGCGGGGCGAGTCGAAGGCGCGACCCAGGGGGTCGAGCGTCAGTGCCACCGCGGCATTATGCGAATCGCCCACCCCGACCGCAAGAGCCAGGGTGAGCGATCCTGCCGATCCGATTACACGCCTTGCGCGTCCGGGACCTCGGTGATGAAGAAGTCCGGCAGCAGGTCGCCGATCTCGCCGTCCGGGTGATAGCGGGACAGGTCGGTGACGCCGGCCTCGACCAGGACCTCGTCGTCGATCAGCGCCTGCCCGGTGTGGGCGCTCGGCGGCGCCGCGAGGATCGCGTGGGCCGCGTCGGCGACGATCTCCGGCGTCCGCGAGCGGGCGATGCTCGCCTCGCCGCCGAGCAGGTTCTGCACCGCCGCGGTGCGGATCGCGGTCCGCGGCCAGAGGCAGTTGGCGGCGATGCCCGGCTCGTCGGCGGCGATGCCGAGGGTGATCATCGTCATCCCGTACTTCGAGAGCGTGTAGGCGGCGTTGCCGGCCAACCAGCGCGTGTCGTCGCTGAACGGCGGGCTCAGCGAGAGGACGTGGGCGTGGTCGCTCTGGCGCAGGTGCGGCAGGCAGGCGCGGGTGACGACGTAGGTGCCGCGGGCGTTGATCTGCTGCAGCAGGTCGAAGCGCTTCACCGGCAGGTCGCGCATCGGCGCGAGGTTCAGGGCGCTGGCGTTGTTGACGCAGATGTCGATGCCGCCGAAGCGCTCGACCGTGCGGGCGACCGCCTCCTCGACCGCATCCGCGTCGCGGATGTCGCCGAGGATCGGCAGCGCCTCGCCGCCCGCCGCCTCGATCTCGGCCGCGGCGGTGTGGATGGTGCCCGGCAGCGTCGGGTGCGGCTTGTCGGTCTTGGCGATGAAGGCGACGTTGGCGCCGTCGCCGGCGAGGCGCTTGGCGATCGCCAGGCCGATCTCGCGGCTGCCTCCCGACATGAACACCGTGCGGTCCTCGAGCGAGCTCATCTTTCGTCCTCCCGGGCTAGGAATTGGGGTTGATCAAGAACTTG
>MKSH01000275.1:49117-50201 GCA_001898095.1 Solirubrobacterales bacterium 70-9
CCACCCTGGCGCGCATCGCCGCGACGCGCTCCCCGCCGGCCCCCGCGAGCGCCCTTGGCATCAGCCAGCCGCCGACGCCCCAGCTCGCGCCGAAGCCGCGCCGGAAGACGACCGGGGACTCGTCGAGGAAGCCGTAGAGGTACACCTGCTTGTGGACGGGCGAGCCGTAGGTCTCGTAGCGCTCCCCCGCGGTGAGTGCCCGCTCCATGCAGGTGAGGAGCCGATCGGCGAGCCCGCCGCCGCCGACGGCGTCGAAGGCGATCGTCGCTCCCGTCGCCGCGATCGCCGCGGTCAGCTCCGCCTCGAAGTCGGCGGTGCTGCTGTCGCAGACGTGTTCGGCGCCCGCCTCCCGCAGCAGCTCCACCTGGGCCCGCGAGCGCACCACGTTGACCAGCGGGATCCCGTCCTCGGCGCAGACCCGGACGAGCATCCGCCCGAGGCTCGAGGCAGCCGCGGTGTGCACCAGCGCGCGGTGCCCCTCCGCCCGCATCGTCTCGACCATCGCCAGCGCGGTCATCGGGTTGACGTAGGCGGCCGCCCCGTCCCTGGCGCTCGCCCCCTCCGGCAGCGGCAGGCAATGGGCCGCCTTGAACCGGCGCAGCTGCGAGAAGGCGCCTCCCGCCACCGCGACCAGCCGACCCTCCAGCGCCTGCGCCGCGTCGCCGGCCCCCGCCGCCACGACGGTCCCCGCCCCCTCGTTCCCCACCGGCATCGCCCACCCGACCCGTCCGGCGACCGCCCCCGCCGCCTCCACGGACAGCGGGACCGTGACCACGGGCCGCTCGGCCGAGCCGCCGAACTCCGCCCGTGCGACGTCGCCGAAGGCGAACATCTGGATCAAGTCCGAGGGATTGACCGGCGCCGCTTCGATCCGCACGACCACCTCGTCGGGACCGGGGGCCCGCACCTCGCCCGTGGCCGCCGACAGCACCACCGTCCCCGCCGGGGTCACCAGCGACTCGAGCCGCAGCCCGCGCATCTCCGCCACCGGCTAGACCGGCTCGTCGGCGGTCAACATGGCCTCGATGCGCTCCCGCAGCTTGAACTTCTGCACCTTGCCGGCCAGGTTCTTCGGCAGCTCGTC
>MKSH01000275.1:50212-50846 GCA_001898095.1 Solirubrobacterales bacterium 70-9
TCGGCCAGCGTCGGCTCCTCGTCGCCGGCGGCGACGACGAAGGCGCAGGCCCGCTCGACCATCACCGGGTCGGGCATCGCGACGATCGCCACGTCGGCGATCTTCGGGTGGGCGTGGAGGTGGTCCTCGACCTCCTTGACGCTGATGTTTTCGCCGCCCCGCAGGATGATGTCCTTCTTGCGCCCTTCGATCGTCAGCCGGCCGTGCGTGTCGAGGCTGGCCATGTCGCCGGTGGCGAACCAGCCCTCGGGGTCGAAGACCTCCTCGCCTGCCGGCGGCACCAGGTAGCCGGCGAACCGTTCCGGCCCCCGCACCAGCAGCTCGCCGCGCTCCCCCGCGGGAAGGTCCTCGCCCGCGTCGCCGACGATCCGCAGCTCGGTCCCGCCCACCGGCCGGCCGTCGGTCTCGGCGCGCGCGTCGAGCGGATCCTCGACCCAGCCCTGCGTCGCGGTCGGATACTCGGTCGAGCCGTAGCCGCGCGCGACCAGGCACCCGAGCCGCGCCTCCGCCTCGCGGACCAGGTCGGGCGGCACGTCGGCCCCGCCGCATCCCATCCAGCGCAGCGAGCCGACGTCGCGTGACCCGAGCTCCTCGCAATGGGTCATCCCGTAGAGGAACGGCGTCGCGGCGACGG
>MKSH01000275.1:50882-51425 GCA_001898095.1 Solirubrobacterales bacterium 70-9
GTGCCGTGCATGGCGGGCATCTGGACCCCGTAGAGGAGGCCGGTGATGTGGGTCAGCGGCGAGGGCATGAAGATCCGGTCGGCGCCGGTTACGCCCCAGCACTCGGCGATCCCGTGGTTCTCCCGCACCAGGGTGGCGTGCGGGTGGATGACGCCCTTCGGATCCGAGGTGGTCCCCGAGGTGTACATCAGGACCGCCGGGTCGGTGGCGCGGCGGGCGATCGGCGGCGCGGCGCCCGACCGCAGCAGCTCGGCGAAGGCGAGCCCCGACCCCGCCTCGCCCCTGACCACGACGCTCTCCCGCAGCGCGGGCAGGTCGGGCCGCATCTCCTCCACCATCGCCCGGTAGTCGAAGCCACGGAACTCGGCCGGGTGGACGAAGACCTTGGTCTCCGCCTGGCGCAGGATGAACTCGACCTCGCCGCGGCGGTAGATCGGGATGATCGGGTTGCTGACGCCGCCGCAGCGCAGGATCCCGTGGTGGAGCGCCACGGCCTCCCACCAGTTGGGCAGCTGCCAGGAGACGACGTCGCCCTTGCCGACG
>MKSH01000275.1:51490-52780 GCA_001898095.1 Solirubrobacterales bacterium 70-9
CGAGAGCCCCCGCCGTCGACGCGTCGGCGGCGCGGTCGGCGACGAACCCGTCGATCAGCTCCTCGCTCCAGTAGCCGGCCGCGCGGTAGCGCTCGGCTTCCTCGGCGGCGGGGGTCAGCGTCACTGCCATCGGGCGGGTCCTTTCATGAGTTGGCGAAGCGGGGCGGGCGCCGGTCGAGCACCGCGCGGCGCGCCTCCAGCGAGTCGGGATGGCCGGCGAGCTGGGTGATGTAGCGCTGCTCCGATTCGAAGCCGGCCTTCAGGTTCAGGAACTCGGCCGCGTTCAGGGACTGCTTCGCCCCCCGCAGCGCCGCGCGGCTGTGGACGGCGATCTGCCGCGCCAGCTCGAGCGCCGTCTCCATCAGCTCCTCGTCGGGCACCACTGCGTGGATGCCGCCGTAGTCGGCGAGGCGCGAGGCGAGCACCGGGGTCGAGGTGAAGTACATCGCCCGCATCACCTGCTCCGGGACCAGCCGGCGCAGGTGCCGGGCACCGCCCAGCATGCCGACGCTGACCTCCGGCGTCGCCAGCTTGGCGCTCTCGCCGCAGACGAGGAGGTCGCAGGAGGCGGCGATCGCGACTCCGCTCCCGGCCGCCATCCCCTGGACCGCGGCGATCAGCGGCACCGGGCAGTCGTACACCGCCGTGAACGCTTCCCGCACCAGCTTCAGCCGGCCCGGCGCGTTGGCCTGGTCGATGGTGGCGAACTCGTCGAGGTCGTTGCCGGCGCAGAAGTGGCGGCCACTCCCGGCGAGGACCACCACCTTGGTCTCCGGCAGCAGCTCGTCGAAGTAGGTGAAGAGATCGCGGATCTCCTCGAACATCGGCTCGCTGACCGCGTTCACCGGCGGGCTGTCGAGGGTGACCACGGCGATCGAGTCCGAGGACTCGACCCGCAGGTGCTCGAACTCCCTCATCCGGCTTGGGCGGGCGGCTGGATCCGCTCGCTGCCCCGCACGTTCAGGCAGGAACGGCACTTGGTCACCCGCAACCAGCCGCGGTAGTCGACGAGGGTGTAGCCGAAGACGGTTGCCTCACCGCACTTCCCGCACTCGCCCTCGACCGGCTCCATCGGCTCGTCGATCGTCAACTCGCTGGGCTGTGGAAACAGCATGCTTCCTCCTTCTCCCGGCCTCAGCCGAGGTCGGCCCCGTAGAGCCGCTCGGCCTCCCCCGGGGAGACGATTTCGTTGCGGACGTCACGGCGCCCCGCCTCCGGGTCCCGCTCGCGGGCGTCGCCGTAACCGCCTGCCCCGGGCCCCTGGAAGACGACCACGTCGCCCGCCTTGAA
>MKSH01000275.1:52824-56938 GCA_001898095.1 Solirubrobacterales bacterium 70-9
CTCGCCGCGGGACCAGCGCTCGAGCCCGCCCCGGTGGACCTGGATCCCGGCCATGCCGCCACCGCCGCCGCCGAACTCGCCCTTGGTCGGGAAGCGGCACTGCTCCAGCTGGTAGGTGGTCTCGGAATCGACCAGCGGCGCGATCCGCGAGCGCGTCGCCGGGCCGCCCCGGTGCCTGCCCGCCCCGGCGGTGTCGGTGACGAACTCCCGTTCGAGGAAGAGCAGCGGGTAGCTCTCCTCTTCGTACTCGACCGAGGGCTCCATCACGTTGCCCTGCTCGAGCACCGCGTAGAGGCTGCCGTCGCCGAGCGCGTGGCCGCCGAACGGCCCGAGCGCGAAGCGCAGGAAGATGAACGGGACCGGGGTCCCGGCGCGGTCGTCGAGGCCGGCGAAGCTGATGATCCCGATGTCGTCGTAGTTCTCGCCCACGGCGAGCGCCGGATCGGCCTGCGAGATCGCCATCTTCACCAGCGTCGTGCTCTTGCAGAGGAAGAACAGGTGGCCGGAGTTCGTCGACATCGGCGGCAGCGCGTGGAAGACCGAGCCGGCCGGGGCGACGACGTGCACCGGGCGGTAGGCGCCCGCGTTCGAGGCGATCGACCCGGGGAGGATGTTCTGCAGGCCGAGGTGGGCGGCCGAGACGGTGTCCGACCACTGCGCGGCGTACCCGCCCCAGCCCTCGCGCGAGGAGCCGGAGAAGTCGATCTCGATCTCCGAGCCGACCTTGCGCACCGTGCAGCGGACCAGCATCGGATCGCCGTCGACGTCGTTGTCGAGGTGGTCCTCGGCCTCGTAGGTGCCGTCGGGGATCTCGCTGAGCGCCTGGCGCACCGCCCGCTCGGAGTAGTCGAGCGTGTACTGGATCGCCCCCAGGTAGGCCTCGGCGCCGTAGCGGTCGACGTAGTGGGTGACCATGTCGACGCCGAGCTGCAGGGCGGCTTTGATCACCTGCAGGTCGTTGGCGCTGATGTCGGCGATCCGGGTCTGCTCGGTGAACAGCTCGACCGTCTCCCGGACCAGCTCGCCTTCCTTGTACAGGGGGCGCGGCGAGAGCCGGATCCCCTCCGCGTACATGTCCCGCTGCAGGCCGGCGCCGAAGCCGGTCGGGATCGGCCCGCCGATATCGAGCCAGTGGGTGATGCTGACCGCGAAGCCGAGCATCTCGCCGTCGTGGAAGATCGGCGCCACCGCGCCGATGTCGTTCACGTGGCTGCCGCCGCGGTAGGGGTCGTTGTAGATGACGACGTCGCCGGGGGCGAAGTTCTCGGCGCCCCAATGGTCGATCGCCATCCGCGCGTAGTACTGGTTGATGACGTAGTGGGCGGGCGCCCCGGTCGCCATCGCGATCGCGTCGAAGTCGAGGTCGCGCCCCTCGTCGCGGGGGCCGAGCAGGCCGATGCCGAAGTCGCCGATCTCGGCGAGCAGCGGGCTGAGCCCCGCCGCCTTCACCTTCTGCTCCATCTGCAGCGACGTGTAGCGGAGGGCGTGCCGCATCACCTCGGCGGTGGTCAGGTCGATACCGTACCGGGCCTCGACCTCCCCCGCGCTGAGCGCCGCGGACGCGCCTTTGCTCTCTTGCTGGACCGGCATCTCAAACCTCCTGGATCTCGACGACGATGTCGCCGACCGAATTGATCTCCGCCGCGTCCCCCGGACCGAAGACGGCGGTGTAGCTGGGCGCTTCGACGACGGCGGGGCCGACCACCCGCTGGCCCGGTGCCAGCGCGGCGGAGTCGTAGACGGGCACGCCCTCGTGGCGCTCGCCGCCGATGACGATGTCGCGAGCGCCGTTCGGGCCGCCCTCCTCGCGCGCCTCGAGCTCCGGCGGCAGGATCTCGCGGGCTGCCGACTCGACCGCCCGCGTGCGCAGGGTCGAGACGTAGATCTCGGCCGGCAGGCTGTAGCCGAACTGGCGCCGGTGCGCCTCGCCGAACGCCTCTTTCAGGTGCGCCAGCGGTTCGGGGTGGGTCGGGTCGACCAACGCCTCGAGCTCGGAGCGCTGGCCCGCGTACATCGCGTCGACGCGGAACTCGAGGTGAGCGTCCTCGCGCCCCGCCTGGGTGGCGAGCCCGGTGCCGCTCTCGCGCAGCCGCCCGAGCAGCTCGGCTGCCAGCTCCTCGGTGGCGATCTGCATCACCGGCGTCACCTCCTCCTCGAACACCTTCGCCCCGAGCAGGCCGAAGGCCGAGAAGACGCCGGCGAGCGCCGGGATCACCACCCGCGGCATCTGCAGGGTGCGGGCGATCTGGGTCGCCACCAGCGGCCCGGCGGCGCCGTAGGCGAGGAGGCCGAACTCGCGCGGGTCAGCGCCGCGGTAGACGGTCAGCTGACGAACGGCCTCAGCCATGTTGTGGACCGCCACCTCGGCGACCGCGACCGCGAGGTCGAGCGGCTTGGCGCCGAGCTGGTCGGCAAGCATCGCGTAGGCCCGTTCGGCGGCGTCGACGTCGGGCTTGATCTCGCCGCCGAGCGCGACCTCGGGGTCGAGCATCCCGAGCAGCAGGAAGGCGTCGGTGACGGTCGGCAGCCCGCCGCCGCGCCCGTAGCAGGCGGGGCCGGGCTTGCTGCCCGCGCTCTCCGGCCCGACGCTGAGGCCGCCCGCCGGGTCGAGCGAGGCGATGCTGCCGCCGCCGGCGCCGATGCTGTGGATCTCCAGCACCGGCAGCCCGGCGATCAGGTCGAACTCCAGTTCCAGCTCGCGCTTGGTCGAGGCACGCCCCTCGGCGACGACGGCGACGTCGGTGCTGGTGCCGCCCATGTCGAAGCCGACGAGGTTCGGGATCTCAAGCCGACGCGAGTACATCTCGGCGCCCATCACGCCGCCGACCGGGCCGCTGTTCAGCGTCGTCACCGGGCGCGCCGTCGCCTCCTCGGGGGCGCTGAGACCGCCGTCGTTGGTCATGAACATCAGCGGCGCCGAGTGGCCCGCCTCGCGCAGCCGCTCTTCCAGGGCCGCGGTGTAGGTGTCCATCAGCGGCTGCGCGTAGGCGTTCAGCACGCAGGTGCAGAAGCGGTTGTACTCGCGCGGGAAGGGCGCGATGTCGGCCGAGGTGCTGACGCTCAGCTGCGGGAAGCGCTCGCGGATCAGCGCCGCGGCGCGCTGCTCGTGCCCGGGGTGCTTGTAGGAGTGGAGGAAGCAGACGGCGACGCTCTCGCAGCCATCGCCGACCAGCCGCTCGACCGCGGCCAGCAGGTCGCCCTCGTCCAGGGTGATCACGGTGCCGCCATCGGCCTTGACCCGCTCCTGGACGGTCCGGCGCCGGTGGCGTTCGATGATCGGGCGCAGCTCGTGGGGGCGGCGCCAGCGCGGATCGGTGACCGCCTCGAGCGGCTTCCAGGCCCGCCCCATGTCGAGCAGGTCGCGGTAGCCGGTGGTCGTGATCATCCCCACCTCGGCCCCCCGCCGGGTGAGGATCGCGTTCAGCGCGACGGTCGTGCCGTGGACGATGCGGCCCACCTCCTCACCGTCGAGGTCCGCCTTGCCGAGCGCGTTCAGGGTGCCGCTGGGAAGGTCTCCGTGGGTGGTCAGCGACTTGGCGGCGACGCGCACCCGGTCGCCGTCCGCGACCACCAGGTCGGTGAAGGTGCCGCCGGTGTCGATGCCGATCTGCAGTGTCAAAGCTCTCTCCTCTCGATCGATGCGCGGTTCAAAAGCAGCCGACGTGCTGGCCGCCGTCGGCGGCGATCACGGTGCCGTTGGTCCAGCGGCTCTCCTCCGAGAGCAGGAACAGGGCGACCCGGGCCATGTCGTCCGGCAACGCGATCTGGTTCATCGGCGAGTAGGCGGCGACCTCGGCCTGGGCCTCCGCGGTCGGCAGCCAGGTGTCGTACATCTCCGTCTTCGTGCTGCCCGGCGCGATCGCGTTCACCCGTACGTTCGACGAGGCGTACTCCAGGGCGACGCTCTTGGTCAGCCCGATCACCCCCCACTTCGAGGCGATGTATTCGGAGATGTTCGGCATCCCGATGATGCCGCCGACCGAGCTGACGTTGACGATCGAGCCGCCGCCCGCCTCGAGCAGCGGCGGGATCTCGTGCTTCACCGCGTAGTAGACCCCGGTCAGGTTGACGTCGATGACCTGGCGGAAGTAGTCGCTGTCGCTCTCGACGATCG
>MKSH01000275.1:56951-59948 GCA_001898095.1 Solirubrobacterales bacterium 70-9
AACGCTCCACGGCGGCCGCCACCGCCGCCGCCACCGAGTCCTCGTCGCTGACGTCGAGCGCCACCGCCAGCGCCTCGCCTCCGGCCCCGGTGAGGTCGTCGACCAGCGCGTCGAGGCGGTCTTTGCGGCGCGCGCCGACGATCACCGCGGCGCCCTCGGCGACGAAGCGCCGCGCCGCCGCCGCGCCGATCCCGGTCGAGGCGCCGGTGATGAAGATCACCTTGTCCTGCAGCCGCCGACCTTCGATCGTGACCGGGTCGGGATTGTGGTTGGGGTGGGCCGTCGAGGTGATGGTCACGGGTGTTCCTTCCTGTAGGTCATGCGGATCGAAGACGGATCGAGGACAGGCGGCGGACGAAGCCGCGCGAGCGGAGGCTGACCGTGGTCCACACCCCCTGGGTGTAAACGGTGAGGGCGATCAGCGTCAACCCTCCGGTGAGGATGTAGTTCCAGCCTTCGCCGAGGTTGAGGGTCGTCGGCAGCGTCAGGCCGAGCGCGAGGAGGACGGAGCCGAGGCCACAGCCGACGAAGGTGCCACGGCCGCCGAGCAGGCTGGCCCCGCCGAGCACCGGCGCCGCCACCGCCAGCAGCAGGTACTGGTTGCCGACGGTCGAGTCGCCGACGCCCACCTGCCCGGCGAGGATCACGCCCGCGATGCCGGCCAGCGCCGCGCAGGCGACGTAGCTGCGCCGGCGCAATCGCGGCGCGTTCACCCCGAGGCGGTAGGCGAAGTCGGAGTTCAGCCCAACCGCCCGCAGCCGCAGGCCGGCGCCAGTCGAGCGCATCAGCCAGTCGGCGGCCACGAACAGCACCCCGATCACCAGCAGCGGCAGCGGGAAGACCCAGACCTGCTTGGTCAGCAGTTCGGTCAGCCCGAGGTCGATCACCCCTTCCGCGGTCGGTCGCAGGGTGAGGCCGACCCCCTGCAGGATCCCGAGCGTCGCGATCGTCGCGATCACCGGCGAGATCCGCAGTCGCTCGATCAGGGTCGAGTTGCCGATCCCGACCAGGACGCCGACGCCGACGCCGATCAGCAGGGCGAGGATCAGCGCCACCGCGGTCGAGCCGCTCTGCACCCAGAAGGAGAGCAGGACGACCGTGACCCCCATCGTCCCGGCGACCGAGAGGTCGATGCCGCCGACGAACATGACGACGAACTGGGCCGCGGCCACCGCCGCCAGCGGCAGCGCCAGCAGCAGCACGTTGTAGACGCCGGCCGGGGTCAGGAAGGTGCTCGAGCGGTCCTGGGTGTAGGCGCCGAGGAGGACGAGGATCAGGGCCAGCAGGGAGAGCCGGGCGAGGTCCTCGTGGCGGCCGAGAAAGTCGCGGCAGCGGGCGCCGAGCGACGGCCCGCGCCGGGTCGGCACGGCGGCCGGGGTCGACGCGGCGGCGGTCGGGGCCGCCGTCGCCGCATCTGCTCCGGGCTCGCGCGCCTCGTGAGCGTGTCCGGTGAAGGCGTGGACGATGCTTTCCTCGGAGGAGCGCTCGGCCTCCATCTCGGCGACGATCTGCCCGCGCGAGAGGACGATGACCCGGTCGCAGAGCCCGGCCAGCTCGGCCGCGTCGGAGGAGACGATCGCCACCGCGAGGCCGGCTTCGGCACCGTCGCGGAGCATCCGGTAGATCTCCAGCCGCGAGCGCACGTCGACCCCCTGGGTCGGCTCGTCGCAGAGCAGCACCCGCGGCTCGGTCTCCAGAACCTTGCCGAGGGCGACTTTCTGCTGGTTGCCGCCGGAGAGCGAGGTCATCGGCTCCTCCGGCGAGCCGAGCTTGATCCCGTAGCGATCGATGCTCTCGCCCACCTGCCGGTCTTCGCGGGCCTTGGTGATGACGCCGCCCTGGGCGATCCGGCCGAGGACCCCGGCGACCAGGTTTTCCCGGATCGGCAGGGTCTGGAAGAGGGACTCGCCGCGGCGGTCGCTGGAGAGATAGGCGACGCCGGCGTCCCAGGCTTGCCCGAAGGTCTTGATCGGCCGGCCGTCGACGCCGAGCTCGCCCCCCGGCTCGCCGATCGCGGCGAGGTCGCCGAGCAGCTGCAGCTGGCCGTTGCCGTCGGCGCCCGCGATCCCGAGGATCTCGCCGCGCCGCAGGCGCAGATCGAGCGGCCCGTAGCCGTCGCCCTGGAGGCCGCGGGCGTCGAGGATGACCTCGCCGATCTGCTCCGCCACGGCCGGGAACTCGACCGTGACGCTGCGCCCCGCCATCAGCTCGACCAGACCCGCCTGGTCGGTCGCCGCCGGATCGTGGGTACCGCGGTACTGGCCGTCACGGAGCACCGAGATGCGGTCGGCGACGCGGAAGACCTCGGAGAGGCGATGGGTGACGAAGAGGACGGCGGAGCCATCGGCGGCGGCCTTCCGCATCAGCCCGAGGGCGACGTCGACGCCGGCCGCGTCGAGCGCCGAGGTCGCCTCGTCGAGGAGCAGGACCTGGGGCCGCGCCATCATCGCGCGGGCGATCTCGAGCAGTTGGCGGTCGGCGGCGGACAGCTTGCCCGCCGCCAGCTTCGGCGACATCCGGCCGAGCCCGAACTCGTCCAGCCGCCGGCGCGCCCACCCGTTGACCTCGCGGTAGGCGGGCCGCCCGGCCGGCGGCGTGCCGAGGTAGAGGTTCTGGCCGACCGACAGCTCGGGGATCACCGAGCCGTCCTGGAAGACGGTGAGGGCGCCGCGGCGCTGGGACTCCCAGGGGCTGTGGGAGCGGGGGGCGTCGCCGCCGATCTCGACCGTGCCTCCGTCGGGCGCCACGGTGCCGCTGACGATGCCGACGAAGGTCGACTTGCCGGAGCCGTTCTCCCCCACCAACGCGTGCACCTCGCCCGGCGCCAGTTCGAGCGAGGTCGGCTGCAGCGCCTTCACCGCCCCGTAGGTCTTCGAGACCTCGAGCGCGCGCAGCGCCGGCCCCGCCGCCGCCGAGGTGGCGGCGGCGGGACGGGACTGCGTCCTGCTCTGGGGGAGGGTCGGATCCGGCATCGGCGCTCGCCTCTACTGCCCCGCG
>MKSH01000275.1:60102-60385 GCA_001898095.1 Solirubrobacterales bacterium 70-9
GACCGCGCTGACCGCAAGTTCCAACTACGAACTCTGCGAAACCGCCGCTGAAATGGTCGCGGCGACCGAAGAAGCGGTCGGCTCGAACGGGCCCGTCGCCTACTTCGAAGGTCTGGCCGGCTCGACCCAGGACGCGAAGCTCAAAGAATGCCTCGAAGAAGAAGGCGTCGAAATCGTCTTCACCGCGGCGACCGAATACACGCCGGCGGGGGCGCAGAAGGCGGCCTCGGCGCTGATCGCCTCGGGCAAGCCGGCGAAAGCGATCCTCTACACGTACTCCAAC
>MKSH01000276.1:0-219 GCA_001898095.1 Solirubrobacterales bacterium 70-9
CCCGCCGCGCCTGGCTGACCAAGGCCGAAGTCGCCAACACCCGCACCTGGTCGGAGTTCAAGAAGCTGTTGCGAGGCTGACGGCAGATCAGGAGCCGCCGTCCTCCGCGGCATCGTCAGCAAGCTGCCCGAGATCTACGGGCGCTGCCGCTTCCGGATCTTCCTCCACGGCGCCACCTGATATTGCCTCGCTGATCTCAGTCTCGATGCGCCAGAGCGC
>MKSH01000276.1:272-9646 GCA_001898095.1 Solirubrobacterales bacterium 70-9
CGTCTTCCTGGGGTCGTTCTTTCCAGGCGGCTACTCCAGCGCCGTCCAGATAGGTCGCGAGGATCGCGGCAACCTCCTTCACCATCCGATCCGGATTATCTCGACCAGAAAGGGTGGCTCCCCACAGCAGGAAGGTCTTTGGGAGTGCTGCTCGACGCCACACGTCCCAGTGTCCGATTCGTTGGGTCTGGGCCCGTCTGGAAAGCTTGAGATCGGTCGCTGAGAACTTGAGCTCCTTGCGACGATTGGACCAGTCATCCATCGCACCGCGACTGGGATAGCCTCGATAGGCCGGACCGCCGGTGAGTTTGCTCTCCGCGCAGACGATGGGTGCGGCTGGATGTCCAGGCCATGCAAGGTCGATCTGATGGGTCTGTGAGAAGCCCTCAATTTTGGATCGACTCCCGATCCTCTCGTTGGTCCGGTTCTCCAAGAGGAGGGAGAGAAGCGTCGAAAACTGATTCCCCTTGCCGCGATAGACCCCGTCTATCCGCTGTTTGTAGGATTTGGTGCCATCTCCCAAGGCGACCGGAGGTGCATCTGCAATTCGGTACTGATCCAGGCACCAGATGAACTTAAGCCACTGCTCCGCGATGTCTGCGAAGTCTCGGATCCCGTTGTCTTGCACGCCACCAACAAGCTCGGACCAGATTTCTCCGGGGTGACCCCATTGAGCTTCGATTTCCCGTGCTCGATCGAGTGCTTCGTCCTCTTCAGGTTTGTTGAGTGCCATAGAGATTGCTGAGCTTACGTCGATCTGGCTCCCATGCGGGTGCGTCGTAGCTCCAGGTTCGCTTCGTGAAGGAGGCGAACGTCTCTTGCCGGGATGTCACAGACATCACAGAGGAGGGCATCGTCGACTCGCTTCGCAACGCCGGTCCAGAGGCCCTCCCTCAAATGTCTCTCCAATTTTGCGCGTTCAGACTTCAGGACGTTCCAGGCAGCACTGAGCTGAGGCGGACTCGGGACTGGAAGGCTTGCAGCCTCCCGTGGCTCCATCTTCAAGATCCCGCCTCCGTAACTCCGACCGTGGATCTCTGCTCCCAGCATCGATACGGCGTTCATCATGAGGATAGGTAGAGCTAGACGCGCCTCCTTTGGCACTCCAGCGTTGAGGCTGACGCCGTGCATTGAGTTAAGAAAGCCTGCTTTTGCAGAATTCGTGATGAGCCTCGGGTACCGGTGGCTCATGTAGGTGAAAAAGAGATCTGGCGTGGGGGCCGCTGGCGGCTTGAACCAGACAGCCCGGACCCGGCACTTGTATGCCTCGTTGACTTTGGAGGCCAGGCCTCTGTCGAGATAGGAGGCCAGTCCGGCATTCTCTGGACGCTTCAACCATTCCGGATCCGAATGGCGAGGCTGGAGAAGCCAAACGGCCGCCCCGTTCTCTCGAAGGAGTGCCCAGTCGCTTCTGCTGAAAGTGGATCCGCGCAGATGCTTGGTGCCAGGAGGGCAAATCCGGGCTAGATCGCGCTCATCAATGCCGAACTCCGTTCGGGTCTCCTCGTTGATGCAGAAGTAGTCGTTAGCTCCGGTGACGGTTCCGAGAGTAGGTGCGCCGTAGTTGCCCAAGTCGACGAACGACTTCGCAACTACCCGGTCGTATATCTGGCGCTGCTCGACGGGAAGGAGGAGGTCCGTCCACTTCCCTTGGTCGGGGGGCGCAACGTTCAGGTGCATCGGGCCGAACATTCGAATATTGGGAAGATCGGATGCGTCCTCAACCGGAACCAGTGAGAACGCATTGCAGCCGCCGCTACCTCGCGCCAGGACCAAGACAACCTTCTCGGTCGCGTCGGGAAACTGAAGACGCTCGAAGGTGACGAGATGCACCGCCTTGAACCGTCGCTTTAGCCACGAGCGGATCGGCTCTGCGTAGCCGGTGTGCAGAAGCTCGGTCGGAAGCACCATTGCCAATCGTCCGTCGGGCTTCAGGAAGCCGCAGGCATGGACGACCAAGGCCGCCCAGGATGATGCGAGGCCTGAGATCCTGACGCCTTGCGCCAGCGCTGCTGCTTGGGCCCGTTTGCGTTCGAGGCCAACATGCTTCTGATAGCGAACGAATGGTGGGTTGCCAATAACTGCGTCGACGAGAGGTAGCTGAGCATCGAGTCTGTCCGGGGTCGACTCCGAAAAAAAGTCACCGACCTTCAGGGAGCCATCTAGACCTTGATCTCGAAGAATGGCGGTGGAGGCATCGACAGAGGCTCGGTGCAGATCGACTCCAAGCACCTGTTCTTTCAGTTGTGTTGTGGTTGCGCCTAAATCGGCCAGTCGTCTCGCCGCCGACTCCAGGAATATCGCCTCGCCGCAAGTGGGGTCGAGGACAGTCGCTTTCGGATCTCCTTCAACCGCCCAGTCGGCCAGATAGTCCGCGATTGCCGGAGGCGTGAAGAAAGCTCCACGATCTTTTCGCAGAGACGGCGTATCGGCGGTTGAAATTGACCTGCTCACTCACCAAGCCTAGGGGGAGGGACGGTTGGAATCCCCGATCGTCGAGCGACCAATTTGGGCAGATCTAGGGCCCGTGTCGGATTGCGGCCGACGCTAGAAGGCGTTCAGGCGGTCGCTGCGGAGGCCGGGGGTGCGGACCAGCTCGACCGGCTTGAAGGTCGAGTTGGGGACGACGAAGAAGCGGACGCCGTCGCGCTCCTCGATCGCCTGGACAGCGGCCTCGCGGGTGTGCCAGGCGAGGGAGACGATCAGCGCGTAACCGGTGCCGATGATCGCGACGCCGGGGAAGAAGAGGCCGAGGCCGCCGGCGACGATCGCGGTGACGGCGACCGGCCAGAGGCGCTGGAGGGCGATCCGGGTGGGGGACTCGGAGGGCAGCGAGGTCGCCATCTTCGCTTTCGCGAGCGGGTTGCGCATGTCCTCGCGGGCGCGCTCCGGCCGCCCCAGCCAGAAGCCGACGATGATCGAGATCGCCCACCAGGCGAGGGCGACGATCACGGTCGTGCCACCCGGTTCGCCGCCGACGGCGATCGCGCTGATCGCCCCGAGGACGGTGGCCTCGGCGCCGGTGATGAAGACCGTGATGCGCAGCAGGTCGGTGAAGGGCATGGGCGAGTTCTACTCGGCGAGCCAGGTGAGGATCTCGAGCCAGCCGGCCGGGTCGGCGACGGTGGCGTCGGACTCCGCGGCGATCTCCGGCGGGGACTCGGCGGAGACGACCCCGACCCGGACCGCGGCGACCAGCTCGCCCGCCTCGTGCAGCTCGCCGAGCCGGCGGAAGGCGTCGACATCGGTGCGGTCGTCGCCCGCGTAGACGGCCCGGTCGAGGTCGCCCGCGGCGAGCAGCGCGCTCACCGCGGCGTCCTTGCCGCCGCCGCCGACCGGCCGCACCTCCAGCACCTTGCGGCCCCAGCGCGGCTCGAGCCCGGCCCGCTCGGCCTCGGCGGCGATCTCGCGGGCGACCGCCTCGGCCGCTGCCTCGTCGCCGGCGCCGCGCCAGTGGAGCGCCTGGATCGGCCCCTTGTCCTCGGCGCGGATCCCGACCGCGTCGAGGCGCCCGGGCGCGAGCGCGGCAAGGAACTCGGCGGCGTAGTGCTCGCGCCCGGCGACCGAGGGATCGGGGCGCGGCTCCTCGTCCCCGGGCAGCAGCAGCTCCAGCCCGTGGTTGCCCGCGTAGTGGAGCCCGTCGACGGCGACCAGCGCGCGCACCTCGGCGGCCCGCCGGCCGGAGACCGCGCCGACCATCCCGTAGCGGTCGACCAGCGCCGCCAGCACCCCGCGCGCCTGCTCCGGCAGCGCCGCTTCATCGGCGCGCTCGACGATCGGCGCCAGGGTGCCGTCGAAGTCGGTGAGGATCGCCGTCCGCCCGGGCTCGGCGCGGAACGGCTCGAGCAGGTCCAGCCAGGTCGCCCGCGTCGTCTGCGATTCGCCCGCCATCCACCTTAAGTATCGCCGCAGCCCGGATCCAAATGCACGCGGGCGGCGGCACTACCCATCCTTTACGCTGAACTCGTGGATTCTTTGAGATGGGAAGGCGAACTGCCGAAGCTTCGCTCCCCGGTCATGGTCTGCGCGTTTCGCGGCTGGAACGACGCCGCCGCGGCCGCCTCGACCGCGTTGGCCGCGATCGGCAACTCGCTCGACTCCGAACTGGTCGCCTCGATCGACGCGGAGGAGTACTTCGACTTCCAGTCGACGCGTCCGACGATCACGATGACGGCGGGGGAGACGCGCTCGATCGAGTGGCCGGAGAACAACTTCATCGCCGTCCGCATCCCGGCCGCCGACCGCGACCTGGTGCTGCTCGACGGCACCGAGCCGAACCTCCGCTGGCGCACCTTCTCGGAGACCGTGGCGACCGCCGCCGACGCGCTCGAGGTGGAGCTGGTGATCACCCTCGGCTCGCTGATCGCCGAGGTGTCCCACACGCTGCCGGTGCCGATCACCGGCCTCGCCTCCTCGCCGGAGCTGGTCGACGAGCTCGACCTCGAGCGCTCCAATTACGAGGGGCCGACCGGGATCGTCGGCGTCGTCCACGACCTCTGCCGGCAGACCGGCATCGACTCCGCCTCGCTCTGGGCGGCGGTGCCCCACTACGTCGCCGCGGTCCCCAACCCGAAGGCGGCGCTGGCGCTGCTGCGCCGGCTCGAGGGGATGACCGGGATCGCGGTCGAGGCCTCCGAGCTGGAGGAGGAAACGACCGACTACGAGGAGCAGATCGGCCGCGCCGTCGCCGCCAACCCGGAGATCGAAGAGCTGGTCGAACGGATCGAGGCCGAACAGGTGGACCTGCTGGCCGACGAGGGCGACGAGCTGCCCTCCGCTGATTCGATTGCCCGCGAGTTTCAGAGGTTCCTCCGCCAGCGGGGCGGCGAGCAGGGTTAGCGAGGGGGAGACGGGGGTGACCCCTTCTCTCACAACAGCGGGGAGGTTCGTTCAGGGGTCACCCCCGTCTCCCTGACGGGGCGCTGGGGTCAGCTTTCGGCGGCGGGGCAGATGAGGCGGTAGTCGCACCAGCTACACACGCTGGGGGACGGGCGGGGCTCGAAGTCTTGGGAGAGGATTCCCTCGCCGACGGTGACGACGGTGCGTTCGACCCGCTCGGCGTCGTCGGGCTTCGTCGGCGCCGCCACCTTCTCGGCGTCGAGCACGTAGTCGTAGGAGGCGTAGGCGGCCTCGATGTCCCAGGCCTCGCGCGCCGCCATCCGGTAGAGCGCCAGCTGCAGGTCGGAGTCGAGGTCCTCCTCGGTCTTGCGCTCGCCGGTCTTGTAGTCGATCAGCTCGTAGTCGCCGTCGGGCAGCCGGTCGACCCGGTCGACCCGTCCGCGCACGTGGTAGTCGGCGACCTGGAAGTCGAATTTGCGCTCCATCCAGACCGGCTCGGATTCGGTCACCCGTTCGCGCTCCCAGTAGAGGCGCAGCGCCTCGCGCCCGCGGTCGCGGTACTGCATCTCGTCGTCGGACCCGCCGAAGCCGCCGCGTCGCCAGCCCTGCTCGAAGAGCCGGTTCAGCGTGCGCAGCTCCTCGCCCGGCTCGGGCGGCTCTTTGTGGAACCGTTCGAGCACGTTGTGCATGAGGATCCCGAACCGCTGGTTGATCGTCGGCTCCTGCGGGATGCCGAAGACGCGGGCGAACTTGTACTTCAGCGGGCAGGTCAGGTAGAGCGTCAGGTCGGAGGCCGAGAGGCTGAGGCGGCCGTCGCCGCGGCGCGGCAGGAAGGCCTCCAGCGAGGGCTCCTCGCGGGCGGCGATCAGCTGCAGCCGGCGGCCCCGCTCGCTCTCCGAGTCGAGCAGGTAGGCGTCGAGCGACGAGGCGTCGAGCTCGGCCTGCTGCTCCGGCGTCGCCACCTGGCGCAGGAGGCCGTTGACCGCCTCGATCGCCTCCGCCGTCCCCTCCTCGCCGGGCCGCTGGGCGAGTGCCGCCAGCTTCAGCAGCTCCAGGTAGCGGGCGATCGCCCGGTTCACGTCGATCGCCGTGTCGAGGCGCGGCTCGGACAGCTCGCGCCCCGCCCGCCAGCTCGCCTCGAGCACCTGCTCGCGCAGCGTCCGGTAGGTGGCGTGGAGGCCCTCGGCGGGGCCGAAGAGCTCCTCCTCGTGCTCCTCCTCGACCGCGTCGGGAGCGGCGGCGAGCGCCTCGGCGTAGGCGTGGGAGGGACGGCCCGCGTCGCCGCCGTCGAGGCGCGAGAGCACCAGCTCGGTGCGCGCCGGCCAGCCGATCCGCGCCCACTCGGCCTCCGCCTCGAGCCCGAGCGCGAAGACGTGGTCGAAGCCCAGCCCCTTCACCGCGTCGAGCCCCAGCCCGACCACGGCGCCCGGCGCGGGCGGCTCCTCGCCGCCGGTCGGCTCGACCCCGGCCTCGGCAACGGCGGAGAGGTAGGCGACGAAGCCGCGGGTCGAGCCGTGCGGCTCGCGGCGCGCCCAGGCGGTCGCCAGCTCGGCCAGCCGCGAGAGGCCGAGGAGGCGCTCGGCGACCTCCGGCTGGGCGGCGAAGAGGCGCTGGCGGCGCAGCCCGACCGCCTCGATCAACCGGCGGACGAAGACGTCGGCGCGCCGCTCCTCCATCACCGCGGCGGCGGTGCCGTAGAGCTTCAGGAAGGTCTGGATCCGCTCGCGCGCCTCGGGCTGGAACTGGGGGCTGTCGAGGGCCGCCTCGCAGCCGGCGACCATGTCGAGCTTACGCCGGCGGGCGATCGTGGTGAGGCGGGCGAGGTCGCCGGGGCGCAGCTCGACCGGCGGGCGGGTAAGGGCGCGGGCGGCGGCGGCGGAGTCGTCGGGATCGGCGAGCACCCGCAGCCAGGCGATCGCGTCGCGCACCTCGGCCCGCTGGAAGAGCGCGGTCGGCCCGGCCAGGTGGAAGGGGATCCCGCGCTCCTCCATCGCCGCGGCCACCGCGCCGCTTTCCTTGGCCGGGTCGGTGAGCAGGACGGCGACCCCGTCGGCCGCCGTCCCGCCCGCCAGCAGGTGCTCGACCTCGCGCGCCGTCGCCTGCGCCTGGGCGCGCTCGTTGGCGCACTTCCAGAAGCGCAGCGCCGGCTCACGGAAGCGCTGCTCGAGGACGACGGCGTCGCCGTCGGGATGGAGGTCGCGGTACCAGGACTCGAGCCCGGCGTCGGCGCCCTCCTCCAACGCGAACATCTGGTTGGGGTTGTCGGCGGCGAGGCCCTCCAGCAGCGCCCGCTGGGCCGGCGTCGATTCCTCCAGCTCGTCGACCATCAGGTGCTCGAAGCGCGCCGCGATCGCCGCTCGCACGTCGGGCCGCTCGACCAGCAACACGTCGAGGGCGAGGAAGACGTCGCCGCGGTCGAGGCTCCCCGACTCGGCCAGGATCCGGTCGTGCGCGGTGTAGAGCTCGGCGAACTCGAGCTCGCGCCGGGCGGTCTCGTGGCCGGCCTCGTCACCCGCTTCTTCGGCCTGCGCCTGGGCGCGCTCGGCCAGCGTCGTCGGCCCGATCCGTTCCGCCTTCAGCGTGTCGATCCGCCCCAGCAGGCGCGCCAGCAGCCCGGCCGGGTTGCCGCGGATCTCGTGTCGGCGCAGCGGCAGCGTGTCGAAGCGGTCGAGCAGGACCGCCAGCCGCTCCGCCCGCCCGAGCACGTCGAAGAACGGGTCGAGCCCGGCCGCCTCGGCGTGCTCGCGCAGCAGCCGCTCGCCGATCCCGTCCCAGCACTCCACCCACAGCTCTTCGTAGGGGCCCTTGAGGAGCGCCTCGCAGTGTTCGCGCAGCCGCCGCGCGGTGGCGCGCCGGGCGCCGATCACCAGCACCCGGTCGGGCGCCGTCCCTGCGGCGGCCAGCCCGGCGAGCCGCTCCGCCAGCACCTGGCTCTTGCCGGTCCCGGCGGCGCCGAGCACGAGCAGCGGCCCATCGGCGTGCGTGACGGCCCGCTGCCGCCCGCCCGCCTCCCCCGCCGCGATGAGGTCGGTCTGACGCATATGTCAAAGCTAGCGCTCTGAGCGCCGTTCCCTTCCGGTTCGGAAGCGGGACTCTGTAGCGTCCGGCTCCGTGGACGTCTTCGACGCAGACTGGACGGCGATCTGTCGCCGCATCGTGACCGCGCAGCAACGGATCTTTGACGAGGTCGTGACGAGTGAGGAACGCACGGTCTACGAAGGGGTCGGCGAGGGCGGCGACCACACGCTCGTGATCGACCGGCGCTGCGAGGACGAGGTCTTCGCCGAGCTCGACCGGCTCGGCGCCGAAGGGGCGTCGTTCGTCGCCGTCTCGGAGGAGCGCGGCGAGGTCGTCTTCGGCGAGGGCGGCGACGCGCGGGTGGTGATCGACCCGATCGACGGCTCGCTGAACGCGCGCCGCACGATCCCCTCCCACAGCCTCAGCATCGCCGTCGCGGCGGGCGACTCGATGGCCGACGTCCGTTACGGCTTCGTCCACGATTTCGGCGCCGGCGACGAGTTCGTCGCGACTCTGGGACAGGGGGCGGAGGTGAACGGCGCCGCGGCACGCGTAGCCCCCGGCAACGGGCGCCTGGAAGTCGTCGGCCTCGAGTCGGCCGAGCCCGACTGGACCGTCCCCGCCCTGCAGTCGTTGGCCGGCAACGCCTACCGCCTGCGGGTGGTGGGCTCGATCGCGATCACCGCCGCCTACGTCGCCGCCGGCCGCTTCGACGCCTTCCTCAGCCTGCGTCCCTGCCGCTCCGTCGACGCCGCGGCGGCCCAGCTGATCGTCCGCGAGGCGGGTGGCGCCGTCTCCTTCGGCGCCGGCCCCCTCGGCGACGCCCCGCTCGACCTGAGCGCCAGGTACCACATGGCCGCCGGCCGCGACGACGCCGCCCTGACCGCCGCCCGCGCCGCCCAAACCGCCTGAGGCCACCGCTCGGGATCCTCCGTGTAACCGGCGCCCCTAAATTGGTTAAGAACATACGTTCGCAAGGAACATATGTTCGCTAGACTCGGCGCCGCCCGAGCCAAACAGACCAACCAAGGGGTACGTCTTCAATGGCAACTGAGAGCACCAGTAACGGAACCAGCAAATCCAAAACCGCGGCCAAACGCGCCACGACGGAAGCGAAGAAATCGGCCGCCAAAACCGCGAGCGCGACGAAAAAAGCGGCGACCAAGACCGCTGTCGCGGAGAAGAACCAGGCGCAGGTCATCCTCGAGACCGCGGTCGACTTCCCGGTCGGCGTCGTCCTCTCCGTGAGCGACACGATCGGCGACATCGTCGACCCGTGGACCAGCCGCACGAAGGCCGAGAAAGAGCTGAAATCCTTCCGCCGCCAGATCGAGAAAGCGGCGAAACGGACCGAAAGGCGCGGCACGACCGCGCGTAAGCGCGCGACCACCGAGGCTCGCAAAACCCGCAAACGGGTCGAGCGCGAAGCCCGCAAACATCAGCAGGCCGTCACCTCGACCGCTACCTCGACGATCAAGAGCAGCCGCACCGAGGTCGAGCGCCGCGTCAAGCAGGTC
>MKSH01000276.1:9654-19770 GCA_001898095.1 Solirubrobacterales bacterium 70-9
GTTCGCCGCGCTGCGCTAGGTCCACCGGACCAGCCGCATCTCCGAGGCCGTCCCGGGAGACCGGGGCGGCCTTTTTCGTTCCAGGCAGGTGCGTTCGCAGAAATGACCGGATAGCGGCCACAACTGCGAACTCATCCCGGTCAGCCGGTGACCGCGACGGGGCGTGAGGTCGCCGGGGCGAAGGGCCAGTTGCCGGTCGCCGGGACGAAGGCGCGGAAGAGGAACCGGACTCCGGCGCTGTCGTCGTCGCTGAACGAGTAGGGGAAGCGGAAGCGGCCCGAGGCGTCGCTCTGCACGGTGCGGAACTGGGTCCACGGCACTCCCGGCAGCCGAAACTCCAGTTGGACCGGCAGGCCGGTTGCCGGGATCGGCGCTTCCGGGTGGGCGATCTGGCCGCTGAAGACGACTGGCGGGCCGCCGACCTCGACCCGCGGGGTGGAGATGCGGAGGTGGACCGCGGCGCGCACGCGCAGGCGCAATGAGCGCCCGGCGGCCCGGGTGAGGCTCCCGGTGCCGGGGAACTCGGCGCCGACCTGACGGCTCGGCCCCGGCGCCAGACGGGTGCTGAAGCGCCCGTCCGCGTCGGTCGTGAGGACGGTGCGCCGGGATGCGTTGCGGGTCAGGGCGGCGAAGGCCTCGACCACTTCGACCGTCTGCCCGGCGAGCGGCGCGCCGCCGGCATCGACCAGGCGGCCACCGACAAGGGCGCCGTGGCAACAGGGGACGGTGCGCGCCGGCGGCCGCTTCGCGAACGAGGAGACGACGGTCCGATGGCAGCGTCGCCCGCCGTCGGCCCGGGTGCAGCGCTGGAAGACGAGGCGGTCGGCGCCGAACCCGAAGGCGAGGCGAGCCTCCCGCTTCACCGGGTTCTGGAGGACGAAGGCGCCGCCGCCCTCGGCCGCGGTCGAGGCCCTCGAGTTGCCTGCCGTGTCGAAGCCGATGGCGCGGAATTCGTAGTTGCCGCGAGCGAAGTCGTCGGAGCTCCAACGGGCGACGAGGCGGCCGCGTCGGGCTTCGGTCGGTAACGGCTGGAAGTTGGCGGGACTGCCCACTCGGCGGACGGCGATCGAGCCGCGGTCGGGATCGGGACCGGAGAGCGCGTCGGTGACGGTCGCCGCGATCCTCTCCGGGTCGTCCGGATCGGGCGCGGCGAAGGCGACGACCGGATCGGTTTCGTCGATCCGCACCTGCGCCACCCCCGGTTGGTCGAAGGGCCTACTGCCGTCGCCGGCGTTGCCGACCGCGTCGCGGGCCCAGAAGACGACTTCGTGGACACCCTCGCCGGCGACCAACGCGCCGGCGGCCCCGCCGGGAGTGAGTACCGGCGCGGCTTTGTCGACCCCGATCGCCGTCACCGGCCCGCCTGGCCCGGCGGCGGCGGTCCCGGAGAGCGTGTCGGTGGCGAGGGCGGAGAGGCGCACGGGCCCGTCCGCCCATCCGGACGGGACGCCCTGGAGCTCGACCTGCGGCGGTCTCCCGTCGACACCGACCGCCCGGGTCGCGGTGATCGACCTCATCCCCGACCAGGAGACGGCGCTCGCGTGGACGTAGGCGACGCCTTCCGCCGGCGCGCGGAGCGTGGTCGAGGTGTCGGTAGGGCCCCCGGCGAGGTCGAGCTCCGCCGTCTGACAGCGTTCCCCATCGGCGCAAGGAGACCCGTCGGCGGCACCGTCGATCGAGACGGCGTACCCGTGGATCCCAGAGATCGGCGCGGGACCGGACGGGGCGCCGAGGCGGACGGAGACCAGGTCGCCGGGAGCGACCCAGGGCGGCGCCTCGATCGAGGCCGGGCCGGGCCGGGCGTTGTCGAAGTAGAGCTGCACCGTCGCCGCGGGCCCGTAGGTAGAGGGACCCCAGTCGTGGGCTTCGAAGGTGTAGACGCCGGGCACCGGCGGCACCGACACCTTCGTCGCCGCCCAGGCTTCGCTGTCTTCGCCAAAGGCCACAGCCCGGGGCGGCGGGTCCGGTGCGCGTACCAGCCAGTGGACCATGTAGCCGGCCGGATTCGGGTCCCAGCGCACCAAGAAAGGGTTGGTCGAGCGCCAGGCCGTACCTCCGTCGACCGTTAGTCCGGTGATGACGTAGCCGTCGGTGGCGTGAGCGGCGCTCGGCACCGCGGCCAGAAACAGGGCGATCGCGATCCCAGCGGCGCGCAGCCGCCCGCCCCTCATGGCCCGAACTCCCCGGCGGCGGTGCCGCTGGAGGCCGGGGAGGACGCGCTCGACGACGATCCACTCGCCGACGACGCGGCGCTTGGCGTTTCGACGACCGGCGTGGGCGCCGGTTCGACGTATTCGGTGGCGCCGCTTTCGCTCGGCGGCGGCGCGGAGGCGACTTCTTCGGCCGGCGGCGCTGCCGCTTCCTGGTGCTTGTGCGTCGGCTTCTCCTGTCCTTCCGGCTGCGTTCCTTGTTCCTGCGGCGCCGGTTCGGATTCCGCTTCGTCGGGCGAGGCGACTTCGTAGTCGACGACCGGCGGCGCTTCTTCCTCCGCCTCCTCGGCCAGTTGCTTCGGGTGGCGGGAGACCTTCGCCGCCGGGCGCGAGTGGTGGTCGGGCGAGTCGAGCAGCGGTGCCGGGACGACCCCGGTCGCGACGCAGGCGGCGGCCCCGCCGACCGTCCCGGTGCAGATCGCCAGCACCTTCGCCAGCGCCGCCATCCCGGCCCCGCGCGACCCGCCCGCCGCGGCGATCCCGCCGAGGGCCGAGTCCGAGGAGCCCGACCCGCCGCCGATCCGGGTCGCCACCGCGGCGTAGGCGTCGTGGAGTCGGTCGCCGAGCGAGTCGCGCACCCGCGGCAGCAGGGGGGCGAGCGCCGCCGCGGCCCCGGGCGCCGCCCGGTAGGCCCGCAAGGTCGCCCGGCAGTGCGGGCAGGAGCGCAGGTGCTCGCGCAGGATGGCGACGTCGGCGGCGCTCGCCTCGTCGTCGGCGAAGGCGGAGAGGAGCGGCGCCAGCTCGACGCAGCGGGCGCCGCCGTCGCGGCGGACGAGGAAGCGGCGGAAGCGCTCGCGCCCCTCGGCCAGCGCCCGGTTAACTTTCGTCGCCGAGTAGCCGGTGATCTGACTGATCTCGCGATACGAGTAGCCCTCGGCGAGCAGGGTCAGGGCGCGCAGCTCCTGCGGCTTCAGCGTCGCCAGGGCCTCGCGGCTGCGCTCGACTGTCTCCTGGCGCTCGGCCAGCTCGGCCGGGCCGTCGACGTCGGCGGGCAGCATCGCCACCCAGTCCTCGTGGTCGGCCTCCCCGGTCGCGGCGGCGGGGCCGGCGAGGATCCGCTCGCGCTCGGCGCGCACCCCGAGCGCCTCGTGCTTGACCACGGTCTGGGTCCAGCGGACCAGCTCGCGCGGGTCGTCGGTGGGTGCTTTCTGCAGCAGGATCTCGAGCCCGCGCTGGAGCGCTTCGTCGGCGTCGTCGGTGCAGATCGAGTAGCGCTGGGCGGTGCGCCGCAGGCTCGCCTCGTGGCGGGCGAACGTCTCGACCGCCGCCCGCTTCCGCCCCGCCGCGTCGAGCGGCCCGCCCGCCGGGGCCTGACCCCGCCCATCATCAAGCGCAGCGCTTTCGCGCCCCGCACCCCTGCTCGGACTCACTGTTCGATTCTCCCCGTCCGGTTTATTTTGCTGCACCAAACACCCTGCCAGGAGAAGGGTGAAAGTGGGGCGGGTTCTCCCCCGAAGCCGCGCGTTTGCTGGCGAAACTCGCGCAATTTCCGGGAATCGCGCGCGGCGGACCTGGCCAGGGTCATTCGCGACAAGCCGCTAGGGTGAGGAGCGATGACGACCTGTGTGGTCACCGGCGGCGCCGGATTCCTTGGCTCCCACCTCTGCGAGCACCTGCTCGGCAAGGGGAATCGGGTGCTCTGCCTCGACAACCTGGAGACGGGTTCGCTCGAGAACATCGCGCACATCCGCGATGAGAACTTCGAGTTCCGTCACACCGACATCACCCAGTACGTCGACGTGCCGGAGGCGGTCGATTTCGTCTACCACCTGGCCTCGCCGGCCAGCCCGATCGACTACCTGCGGCTGCCGCTGCACACGCTGCGGGTCGGCTCGCAGGGCACGCACAACATGCTCGGCGTCGCCAAGTGGAAGCGCGCCCGCTTCCTGATCGCCTCGACCAGCGAGGTCTACGGTGACCCCAAAGTGCACCCGCAGCGCGAGGACTACTGGGGCCACGTCAACCCGATCGGCCCGCGCGGCGTCTACGACGAGGCGAAGCGCTACGCCGAGGCGCTGACGATGGCCTATCACCGTCAGCAGGGCGTCGACACCGCGATCGTCCGCATCTTCAACACCTACGGACCCCGCATGCGGCCACACGACGGCCGCGCGATCCCGACCTTCCTGCGCCAGGCGCTGCAGGATCGGCCGCTCACCGTCTTCGGCGAGGGCAGCCAGACGCGCAGCTTCTGTTACGTCGACGATCTGATCCGCGGCATCGTCTCGCTCGCCGAGTCCGACGTCCACACGCCGGTCAACGTCGGCAACCCGGACGAGTTCACCCTGCTCGAACTGGCGAAGGCCGTGATCGAGGTGACCGATTCGCGCTCCGAGATCGTCTACGAGGCGCTGCCCACCGACGATCCGCAGCAGCGTCGCCCCGACATCAGTCGCGCCCGCGACCTGCTCGGCTGGGAACCGACGATCAAGCTCGACGAGGGCCTGCGTCGGACGATCGACCAGTCCGGTGTCGAGCGCCTCGTCGGCGCCGGCGACTGAGCGGTCGAGCGGGGTTCGGGGCGCTGCGGGGAGCCGCTCTCGGTCCCCCTCCTCTCTCAAACTCGCGGGTGAGGCGCGCCCCGCCCGTCCGAGATACCGCCGCGACCGCTCGTTGCAAGCCGTTCGGAGGGGGACCGAGAGCGGCTCTACGGGCCGGGGCCGGAGTTCCCGCGGGGCGTGACGAAAGCGTGTCGAGATCCCGCCTCGTAGCCGTGTCCAGCTCCCGCCTCGTGCGGGAGATGCCGAGAACGTCACTTCGATTCCCGGGTCCTTGCGACGTCACGAACACGTGACCATGGTTTGCACCCCCTCTGGGGGGCCAAATTCATGCAGCGCGTTCCGGAGGCCCAAGAACAAGCCTCCAGAGACCCGGAAGGTGTGACGTTCCCGGCATCTCCGTCGCCGAACGGCGTTCCTGGATCCACGATCCATGAGGACCCCTCACGGAAGTCCTACTTCGCTGCGGGCTTCCGTCACATCTCGCTCCTTCGTGCCGAACCTGTGCCGGATCTCCACGAACACCTCCGTCCCGGGCGTCTCATGACGGTCACAGCCTGCCAGGACCGCGATGGGACGCCCGGGACGCAACTCGGACGGCCGCCCCGCCCCCGGATCGCAGGGCCGCGGCCCCCGGAGCTCCCCCGGGCGCCAGCCCGCGCCGCCCGCCGTGCCGACGAAAAAGGGCGGCCCGGAGGCCGCCCTTTCCCGACTCTTCCGTCGCTTTCGGACTATTCGCCCGTGGCGATGAAGGAGAACGACCCGAGGGGTTCGCCCGCCTTGATTTCGAGTTCTTTGACTTCGGCTCCGGCTTTTTCTTCGGCCCGTTTCTGGCCGATCGCTTTCGCTTCGTCTTCGGTGAGAACTTTGCCTTCTTTGATGAAGGCTTCTTCGGCGGCTTTTTTGGCTTCGTCCGGGGTGAGTTCTTCGATCTTCTTGATCGAGTGGACCTTGATGAAGCCGTTGAGGACTTCGGCGGCCACTGCCTGAACGGTCCCGGTCGCGTTGACGGTCACGGTCCGCGTAGCCGGGCTCGGCGACGTGGTGAACGTGATGTCGGCGATCGAGCTACGGCCGAGGTTGCCCAGTTTCAGCGGTTCTTTGCCGGTTCCCGGTTCTTTGAAATTGGATTCGCCGATGACTTCGACACCCGCGGTTTTCGCCGCCAGATCGACGCCGATGTTGGCGAGCGTGATCGCGGTGCTCTCGTTCGGCTGACCGATCCCAGGCAGCGCCAGGTTCTGCACCAGCTTGAGACCGCCGCTGCTGTTGACCTGACCGCTGGTACCGAGCGGCGAGATCGTGCCGCCGCTCAGCGGCGAGACGAACGTCGTCGCGCTGGAGGGGGTCGTCGGGGCGATCGTTTCGATTTTCACTTCCGCTTTGGCGAGCTTGCCGAGGGTCCCGGCGTCGCCGGTGAACGTCATGCTGCCGGTCGGCGCGACGACGACGGTCGACGGTTCGACTTCCGAGGTGGAAGCGCCGAGGACCATGTTGGCCTTGAACGGCGGCTTCGTCTTGACGGTCTTGACGACGGTCTTGCCGTTCTTCTTCTTGACCTTGGTCTTGGTCGGCGGCGGGGTCAGCTTCTGGTTCAGCGCCTTGGCGCCGGCCGAGGTCAGCCTCACCTTCTTCGCGGTGACCGAGGCGCCGAAGCCGAGGCGGGCGCTCGAGGTGCCGGCCAGGCTGGCGAATTTGACGGTCTTGCCGCCGAGCTTGGCGGTGATCGATTTGCCGGTGGTGCTGATCGTGAGGCTCTTCAGCGTCACCGACTTCTTGCCCCACTTGATCTTCAGGCCACCGCTGTGGGTGATGGTCCCTGCACCGGTGCTCGGCAGAATTTCACCGCCGGTCACGGCGAACGTCGCCTTCTTGCCCTTGATCTTGCTCGGCTTCACGGCCGTGATCTTGATCCCGGCCTTCTTCGCCTTCTTGCTGAGCCCACTGTTGATGGTGAGCGTGGTGGTTCCGCTGGCGATGGGATCGCTGGCAGCGGACGCAAACGGTGCGATGGCGAGCATCGCAACCAGCGCCGCGGACACGATCGCGACCGGCAGCATCTTCCCCCTGGCCCTGCCGAGCCGGGTCGAATCAGACATTTAGTTCCTCCATTGCGTTTGCCGCCCCCTGCGGTCCCTCTGGGCGACTTGCGGCAAGTCGATTGGTTGCAAGCCTATTGGCGACTCCAGTCCTCCTCAACCCCACCGTTGGTCGCTGGTTGCGGTCTCCCAATATCCTTCGGGGCATGGCGACTACCCCTGACGGCTCGGCCGAGGACATCCACCGCACGATCGCCCCGCTGGTCGGTCCCGACGACGAGCGGGTCTTCACCGACTCCGGCATCGAGATCGACTCCCTATATGACGAGAGCGACGTCGCGCCCGGCCTCGAGGAGCGCCTCGGCGAGCCCGGCGCGCCGCCCTTCACCCGCGGCATCCACGAGGGGATGTACCGCGACCGGCTCTGGACGATGCGCCAGTACGCGGGCTTCGCCTCCCCCGAGGACACCAACGAGCGCTACCGCTACCTGATCGAGAACGGCTCCACCGGCCTCTCGATGGCCTTCGACCTGCCGACCCAGCTCGGCCGCGACTCCGACGACCCGCTCTGCTTCGGCGAGGTGGGGAGGACCGGGGTGCCGATCGACACGATCGAGGACATGCGGATCTGCTTCGACCAGATTCCGCTCGACGGCGTCTCCACCTCGATGACGATCAACGCGCCCGCCGCAGTCCTGCTGCTGCTCTACGAGCTGGTCGGCGAGGAGCAGGGCGTGCCGTCCCAGAAGCTGCGCGGCACGGTCCAGAACGACGTGCTGAAGGAGTACATGGCGCGCGGGAACTACATCTTCCCGGCCGAGCCGACGATGCGCCTGACCACCGACCTCTTCGAGTACTGCCACGAAAACGTGCCGAAATGGAACACGATCTCGATCTCCGGCTACCACATCCGTGAGAAGGGCTGCTCGGCCGTGCAGGAGGTGGCGTTCACGCTCTCCAACGCGATCGCCTACGTCGAGGCGGCCCTCGAGCGCGGCCTGAAGATCGACGAGTTCGCGCCTCGCCTCGCCTTCTTCTTCAACTGCCACAACAACGTGTTCCAAGAGGTCGCCAAGTTCCGCGCGGTGCGCCGGATGTGGGCCAAAATCGTGAAGGAGCGGTTCGGCGCCGAGAACCCCAAATCGATGCAGATCCGCTTCCACACGCAGACCGGCGGGGTGACGCTGCAGGCGCAGCAGCCCGAGGTCAACATCGTGCGGGTGGCGCTGCAGGGCTTCGCCGCCGTCGCCGGCGGCACCCAGTCCCTGCACACCAACGGCTTCGACGAGGCGCTGGCGCTGCCGACCGAGCGCTCCGCCCGGATCGCCCTGCGCACGCAACAAGTTCTCGCCTATGAGTCCGGGGTGGCCGAGACCGTCGACCCCTTCGCCGGCTCCTACTTCGTCGAGTCGCTGACCGACGAGGTCGAAGCCCGCGCCCGGGAGCTGATGGACAAGGTCGAAGAGCTCGGCGGCTCGGTCGAGGCGCTGGAGTTCATGCAGCGCGAGATCGAGGAGTCCGCCCACAGCTACCACGAGCGCTACCGCTCGGGCCAGGACATCATCGTCGGCGTCAATAAATTCGTCACCGACGAGATCGACGACGTCGACATCCTCAAGGTCGACCCGGAGTCCGAGCAGCGCCAGCTCGCCCGCCTCAAGGCCTTCAAGGAGGCCCGCGACCAGGCCGCCGTCGACGCCAAGCTGGAGTCCCTCCGCGACGTCGCCCGCGGCGACGGCAACCTCCTCCACCCGATCCGCGCCGCCCTCGCCGCCGACGCCTCGATCGGCGAGGTCTGCGGCGCGATGCGCGACGTCTTCGGCGAATACAAGGGCGGCGCTTTTTTCTAAAGGCGCGGGCTAGGTGAGCAGCCCCTCCTCCCCGACCAGGGTGAGGTCGAGGGTGCGGTAGCCGACCGACTCGAAGAGGACGACGACGCGGTCGCGGTCGTAGCGCTGTACTTCGCCGGCGCCCCAACTTTTGTGGGTGACCGAGGCGCCGATCGGGAACGGGCGCTCGGCCTGGTCGGGATGGACCAGGCCCGCGTCGCAGTTGTCGCAGTTGAAGCATGGGACGGCGTGCTCCTCGCCGAAGTAGCTGAGGATGTGGTCACGGCGGCAGCCTCGGGTCTCGGCGTAGGAGCGCATCATCGCGAGGCGGGTCTTGTCGAACTCGCGGCGCTCGCCGCTCTCCCGCACGCCCGCCTGGACCGCCTCCTCGAGGCTCGGGCCGTCGGGCGCGCGGTGGACGTCGCCCGCGTCGGTGATCTCCAGCCAGCCCGCCTCCTCCAGCCGTCCCACGGCCTCGAGGACCTTGGAGCGGGAGAGCTCCAGGTGCTCCAGCAGCCTCGCCGGGTCGGCCGCGCCGTCGGCCGCCTCGACCGCGTGGCCGACCGCCTCCAGGTCCTCGCCGTCGACCCCGCCCGACCCGGCGAGGAAGTGGCGCACCGCTTCGTCCTCGGGCCGGTAGAAGAGGACCGCCTCGGCGGGGTCGCCGTCGCGCCCGGCCCGGCCGACCTCCTGGTAGTAGGAGTCGATCGAGTCCGACGGCCCGGCGTGGAAGACGAAGCGCACGTTCGGCTTGTCGATCCCCATGCCGAAGGCGGTGGTGGCGACGATCACCTCGACCTCGTCGCCCATGAAGCGGTCCTGGAGCGCGCCGCGGCGCTTCGCGGGCAGCCCCGCGTGGTAGGCCTCGGCGACGACCCCGGCCGCGGAGAGGGCCGCGGCAAGCTCCTCGCTGGCCTTGCGCGTCGCGATGTAGACGATGCCCGGCTTCGGCGCCGCGGCGACCGCCTCGACCAGCGCCTCCTCTTTCCCCTGCGCGTCGGAGAAGCGGTGCACGGCGAAGTGGAGGTTCGGACGGTCGAAGCCGCGGATCACCAGCGCCGGGTCCTCCATCCCGAGGCGCTCGACGATCTCGCGGCGGACCGGGGGGGAGGCGGTCGCGGTCAGGGCGAGGATCGTGGGACGGCCGAGCCGCTCGGCGAAGGCGCCCAGCTGCAGGTAGTCGGGGCGGAAATCGTGGCCCCACTCGCTGATGCAGTGGGCCTCGTCGATGACCAGAAGCGACGGTTCGGTCGCCGCCAGCTCCGCCAGCACCTCGGCTTTCGCGAGTTGCTCCGGCGCCAGCAGGACGAACTCGTGCTCGCCTCGCTCCAGCGCCGCGATCAGCTCGTGGCGCCTGCGCTCCGACACGGTCGAGTTCAGCTCCGCCGCCTCGCCGGGGGAGATGTGCTCCT
Organism: Solirubrobacterales bacterium 70-9; assembly: GCA_001898095.1. Classification (GTDB taxonomy): domain Bacteria; phylum Actinomycetota; class Thermoleophilia; order Solirubrobacterales; family 70-9; genus VAYN01. Next base: position 19,643 of record MKSH01000276.1, read on the forward strand.
CGATCGCCTCGACCTGGTCGCGCTGCAGGGCGATCAGCGGCGAGACCACGATCGTCGGCTTGCCGAGCAGCTCGCCTGCCAGCTGGTAGATCGCCGACTTGCCGTAGCCGGTCGACATCACCGCCAGC
>MKSH01000276.1:19803-27057 GCA_001898095.1 Solirubrobacterales bacterium 70-9
CCGACACGGCGCCACCGTACCCATTGAAGGTTCTCGTTCAAGCCGCGCGCTTGGCAGGAACCGACGCCCGGTGGCAGAAACCGGCGACATGATCGAAGCGGCGCGAACCCTGATGAAGTCCGAGCCCGAGCTGTCGGAGCTGATCGCCGAAGTCGAAGGCGTCGAGGTGACGATGGCCGAGAAGGGTTTCGGCACGCGGGTGGAACTGCGGGCGGCCGACGGGAGCGGCCTGCTGCAGGAGGACCTGGAGGCGGTCCTCGACCAGCTCGCCGAACCGCAGCGGCGCCCGTTCAGCTGAGCGGCGTCGGCGCTCTCCTGATCGGCATCAAAAGGTTTATCCCGGCCCCTTCCAGGGCAGAGTGGCACCAAAGCGACAGTGAAAGGCCCGCCTCGGCGGGTCTTTTGCTTGTTCAGGCGGCGGGCCTTTTGTTCTTCCGCTTACATAGAATCGCCCGCGCCCCTTCGGCCACCCCCGTATGTCGCCCGATATCCGCGAGAAAAACCCGGTCACCCACGAGGAGAAGCTCGCCTACCTGCGCGAACTCCGCGAGGCGGCGGTCCACTCGGCTTCCGAGGAAGCGGTCGAGAAGCAGCACGCCCGCGGCAAGCTGACCGCGCGCGAGCGCATCGACCTGTTGCTCGACCCGGACTCCTTCCAGGAGCTCGACACCTTCGTCCGCCACCGGACCTACGACTTCGAGATGCAGAAGAAACGGCCCTGGGGCGACGCGGTGGTCACCGGCCACGGGACCATAGAAGGAAGAACTGTTTTTGTTTTCTCGCAAGATTTCACGGTTTTCGGTGGGAGCTTGGGAGAGGTCATGGCGGAGAAGATGTGCAAGGTCATGGACCTGGCCGCGGAGGTCGGGGCGCCGGTGATCGGCATCAACGACTCGGGCGGCGCCCGGATCCAGGAGGGCGTCGTCTCGCTCGGTGCCTACGGCGACGTCTTCGCCCGCAACGTCAAATGCTCCGGCGTGATCCCGCAGATCAGCCTGATCATGGGCCCCTGCGCCGGCGGCGCGGTCTACTCGCCGGCGATGACCGACTTCATCTTCATGGTCAAAGAGACCAGCCACATGTTCATCACCGGTCCGGAAGTGATCAAAACCGTGACCGGGGAGGAAGTCGAGTTCGAGGCGCTCGGCGGGGCGATGAGCCACAACTCGAAATCGGGAGTCGCGCACTTCGCCTCCGAGAACGAGGAGGCCTGTCTCGAGGACGCCCGCTACCTGATGAGCTTCCTGCCCTCGAACAACCTCGAGCTGCCGCCGCGCTTCGAGCCCACCGACGACCCGGAGCGCGAAGACGCCGACCTCGACACCGTCGTCCCCGACGACCCGTCGAAACCGTATGACATGCGCGAGGTGATCAAGCGGATCGTCGACGACGAAGAGTTCTTCGAGGTCCACGAACACTTCGCCAAAAACATCATCTGCGGCTTCTCCCGCCTCGACGGCTATCCGGTCGGGATCGTCGGCAACCAGCCCGCCTTCCTCGCTGGCGTGCTCGACATCGAGGCCTCCGAGAAGGCGGCCCGCTTCGTCCGCACCTGCGATTGCTACAACGTCCCGATCCTCACCTTCACCGATGTCCCCGGCTTCCTGCCGGGAACGGACCAGGAGTGGAACGGGATCATCCGCCACGGCGCCAAGCTCCTCTACGCCTACACCGAGGCGACGGTGCCGAAGCTCACCGTGGTCACCCGCAAGGCCTACGGCGGTGCCTACGACGTGATGGCCTCCAAGCACATGCTGGCCGACTTCAACTACGCCTGGCCGACGGCCGAGGTCGCGGTGATGGGCCCCGAGGGCGCCGTCAACATCATCTACCGCAAAGACATCGCCAACTCGCCCACCCCGGACGAGCGTCGCCAGAAGCTGATCGACGACTACAAAGCCCACTTCGCCAACCCCTACTCGGCGGCGGAGCGCGGCTACATCGACGACGTCATCGAGCCCCACCAGACGCGCCCGAAGCTGATCAAGGCCCTCCGCATGCTGCAGTCCAAGCGCGTCCCCCAGCCGAAGCGCAAGCACGGCAACATCCCGCTCTAAGCGCCCTCAAGCGAGCTCCAAGCCCACCCGCGGGGGGAGAACCCCGGCCAGCTGTTCCTTATCCCCGTATGCGAGGGATAAGGAACAGCGCAAGCGGAGGGTGGGCGCGGGTGGCGCGGATTGCGGGCGCGCAGGGAGGTTTGGCGACGATTCGGCAGCTGCGGGAGGCTGGGATTCCGGATGCGTCGATCGACCGGGCGGTGGCACGCGGCCGGTTGCATCCCGTCTTCCACGGCGTCTACTGCGTCGGACATCGCTACCTGACGGCGCATGGCCGGTTGTTGGCGGCGACGTTGACTTGTGGAGAGGGCAGCGTGGTATCGCATGGGACGGCCGCCTGGCTCTATGGACTCAGCCAGAAGCGGCCGAAGGCGATCGATGTGATCGCACCGGTCGAAGCGGGGCGGAAGATCGCGGGCATCCGCCGTCGGTTTGTGCCGATGCCGACGGGGCGCGAAATCTGGCGGAGGGGTGGTGTCCCGGTGACCAGCCCGATGCGGACGCTGGTCGACTGCGCCGGGTCCGATCCGGCGGCCATCGGCGCCATGATCGAGCAGGCCTCGGTCCTCCGACTGCTCGATATCGGCGCCGTTGACCGGGTCCTCGAGGGGCCTCGCCGTCGCGGCGCAAAGCGATTGCTTCGCGCGCTCGAACCTTGGCGCCGTTACAAGCCCGGGATCAAGATCCGCAGCCGCATGGAGGCGAAGCTGCTGCCGCTCTTGACCGAAGCTGCGTTGCCGATCCCGCAGACCAATGTCCGCTTACGAGTAGGCGCCAAGACCTATGAGGTCGACTTTCTCTGGCGCCGGCAGAAGCTGATCGTCGAAACCGACGGCGGTCGATTCCACGACAATCCCGTCGCAGGCTCACGCGACAGCTACCGCAATCATGCCCTGACCGGCGCCGGGTACCGACTTCCGCGCCTTGGCTGGGAGGATCTTCGCGACCGCCCGGAAGAGACCATGCGGGAGCTTGCCGGCCTGCTGCGCGCCAAGTCGACCTAGGCGATCGGGGCCGGCGCGGGCGTGTAGATCCGCCGGGGCCGAGCATGGTGAAGAACTCACCGGTCCGGATATCGAGCGGGCCGCGCCGGCGCTCCGGGCGGTGGCCGCAGCGGCTAAAGGCCTGTCCTAGAAGCCGGCCGGGTGGCGCGCGACGAAGCCTTCGTTGCTGCGCAGTTCTTCGTGCCAGCGGGGGCCGGTTTCTTCGCCGGAGTCGCCCGAGGTGTCGAAGCGGTAGCCGGCGACCGTCATGTAGGCGTGGCCGCCGTTGGCGTAGACGGTGATCCAGCGGCCTTCGCCTTCTTCGCCCCAGGTCATCATCGGACCGGAGGGAAGCGGGCTTTCGAGAAACTTGCCGCCATGCAGGGCGAAGGAGACCGAGCCCGAGCAGTCGTAGCCGGCGGAGAAGAAGCTGGCGTGGCCGCCGCCGTAGATGTAGGGCTTGGTGCGGATCTTGTTCGCCGCGGCGATCACGGCCTTGACCCGGCCCGGGGCGCTCGCGGGCGGGATCAGTTCGCCACTGGCCAGCAGCTTCGCTTTCGCGGTCGGCGTGCAGATGTCAACTTCGGCGGGGGTGAGACCGCCGGTCCGGCAGGCGGCGGAGGCGCCTCCGGGAAGGGCGGCCATGAGGGCGACGAGCGCCACAAGGAACGCCAAACCAGCTTTGAGCTTGAAACCGCGCTTCGGCAAACCGATATCTCCTTCGTCGGCCTACGGGGTTAGCTGTCGGGCTGGCGCTGAAAGAGCTCGCGCCTCCACCAAGAGGTGGATTAGCCCCGAAAACGTGGTTCCCCCGCTCCCGCTGCCAGATGGCGTGCAGGACTCGGCGTTTCGGTCGTTCTGACTCGCGGCATAGTAGTGGATCGACCGGGCGCTCGCTTACAGAACGCAAACATTTAGTTGGATTTCGCTCTGGGAGGGCGATTTCCTGTCCCGATAAGACCCTCGGCGGGCGCTCCTAAGGCCGATTTCGGCCCGTTCTCCTCAGTCCCGGACTAGTAGATTGAGTCTTTGGAATGGAGATAGCCGGGCGGACAGCACTTCTCACCGGGGCCACCGGCGGCCTCGGTCGGGCGATCGCGAAGGGGCTGGCCGGCTCCGGCGCCGCCCTTGTCCTCAGCGGGCGCCGCGAGGAGGATCTCCTGAAGTTGGCCGAGTCGCTGCCCGGCGGAGACCACCGCGTCGTCGTCGCCGACCTCGCCGAGGACGGTGATGCCGAGCGCCTCGCCGCCGCCGCGGCGGGCGTCGACATCCTCGTCGCCAACGCCGGCCTTCCCGGCGCCGGATGGCTGGCCGAGTTCTCCGCCGCGGAGGTGAAGCGCGCCCTGCGCGTCAACCTCGAGGCGCCGATGCTGCTCGCTCGCGCCCTCTTCCCGGAAATGCTCGAGCGCGGCGCCGGCCACCTCGTCTTCGTCTCCTCGCTCTCCGGCAAGTCGGCGAGCCCCCGCACCTCGATCTACAACGCGACCAAGTTCGGCCTGCGCGGCTTCGCGCTCGGCCTGCGCACCGACCTTCACGCGCGCGGGATCGGCGTCTCGATCGTCTCCCCGGGCTTCGTCCGCGAAGCCGGGATGTTCGTCGACGCGGGCGGCAAGACGCCGCCGGGCCTCGGCACCACCACCCCCGCCGCGGTCGCCGCCGCGGTCGAGAAGGCGATCGTCGCCGACAAGGTCGAGATCGCCGTCGCCCCGATCCTCGACCGGGTCGCCGCCCACGCCGGCCTGGTCAGCCCGCGTGCGTCCGTCCTCGCCCAGAGCGGCAGCGCCGGCCAGAGGGCCGCCGCCGCGGTCACCGACGGCCACTCCAAGGACAAGCGTTGAGCCGGCCGCGCCTCGCCCACGAACTTCCCCCGTCCCTCCCCCCGAAAGGTTCGTCTCATGCCTAGTCCCTCCGATTCCTTCGGCGCCAGGTCGACCCTCGAGGTCGGCGACCGCACCTACGAGATCTTCCGCCTCGACGCGCTGCAGGAGCGCTTCGACGTCGCCCGGCTGCCGTACTCGATCAAGGTGCTGCTGGAGAACGTGCTGCGGCTCGAGGACGGGGTGTCGGTGGCGCAGGCCGACGTCGAGGCGATCGCCTCCTGGGACGCCGCCGCCGAGCCGAGCGTCGAGATCCCCTTCCAGCCGGCCCGCGTCCTGATGCAGGACTTCACCGGCGTCCCCGCCGTCGTCGACCTCGCCGCGATGCGCGACGCGATGGAGGAGATCGGCGGCGACCCGACCGCGATCAACCCGCTGGTCGACGTCGACCTGGTGATCGACCACTCGGTGCAGGTCGACGCCTTCGGCAACGAGCGCGCCTTCCTCGTCAACGCCGAGCGCGATTTCGAGCGCAACCTGGAGCGTTACTCGTTCCTCAAATGGGGCCAGGGGAGCTTCGACAACTTCCGCGTCGTGCCGCCCGCGACCGGCATCTGCCACCAGGTCAACCTCGAGTACCTCTCGCAGGTCGTCTACTCGAAAGAGAACGGCGGCACCCTGCAGGCCTACCCCGACACCCTGGTCGGCACCGACTCGCACACGACGATGGTGAACGGGCTCGGCGTCCTCGGCTGGGGCGTCGGCGGGATCGAGGCCGAGGCGGCGATGCTGGGCCAGCCGATCTCGATGCTGCTGCCGCAGGTGCTCGGCTTCAAGCTCTCCGGCGAGCTGCCGGAGGGGGCGACGGCGACCGACCTGGTGCTGACCGTCACCGAGATGCTGCGCGAGCGCGGCGTCGTCTCCAAGTTCGTCGAGTTCTTCGGGCCGGGCCTGCCGACCCTGGGGCTGGCCGACCGGGCCACGCTCGGCAACATGTCGCCGGAGTTCGGCTCGACCTGCGCGATCTTCCCGGTCGACGCGGAGACGCTGCGCTACCTGGAGCTGACCGGCCGGCCGACCGCGACGATGGAGCTGGTCGACGCCTACGCCCGCGAGCAGGGGATGTTCCACGAGGCCTCGACCCCGGACCCGGTCTTCTCCGACCTGCTGGAGCTCGACCTCGGCGACGTGGTGCCCTCGATCGCCGGGCCGAAACGGCCGCAGGACCGGGTGCCGCTGGACGAGGCGAAGGAGTCCTTCCTCGAGGTGATGGCGGAGCTGGCGAGCGAGGACGCCGCCGGTGAGCTCGGCAACGGGATCGACGAGGCCAACCGCGAGTCCTTCCCCGCCTCCGACCCGCCCGCCGAGGACCACGACGACGAGAGCGGCAAACCGCGCCCGGCGGTGACCGGCGCGCCGACGGCGACGATCGCGCGGCGCAGCGGCGACGCGATCGAGGTCACGGTCGAAGGCGAGAGCTTCGAGCTCGACCACGGCCGCGTCGTGATCGCGGCGATCACCTCCTGCACCAACACCTCCAACCCGAGCGTGATGATCGGCGCCGGGCTGCTCGCCCGCAACGCGCTGGCGAAGGGCCTCTCCCGCAAGCCGTGGGTGAAGACCTCGCTGGCCCCGGGCTCGACCGTCGTCACCGACTACCTGCGCCAGGCGGGCCTCGACAAGGCTCTCGACGCCCTCCAGTTCAACCTGGTCGGTTACGGCTGCACCACCTGCATCGGCAACTCGGGCCCGCTGGCCGAGGAGATCTCGGCGGCGATCGCCGAGAAGGACCTCGCCGTCTGCGCCGTCCTCTCCGGCAACCGCAACTTCGAGGGCCGGATCAACCAGGACGTGAAAGCGAACTACCTGGCCAGCCCGCCGCTGGTCGTCGCCTACGCGCTGGCCGGGCGGATGGACCTCGACCTCGTCGCCGAGCCGCTCGGCGAGGGCGCCGACGGCGAGCCGGTCTACCTGCGCGACATCTGGCCCAGCTCCGAGGAGATCAAGCAGGTCGTCGGCGAATCGGTGGCCGCCGAGATGTTCAAGCGCAACTACGCCGACGTCTTCACCGGCGACGAGGAATGGAACGCGGTCGAGGTGCCCGAGGGCGACCGCTACGACTGGCCCGACTCGACCTACGTGCGCCGGCCGAGCTTCTTCCAGGACATCCCCGCCGACCCGCCCGGGATCGCCGCGGTCGAGGGCGCCCGCGTCCTCGCCGTGCTCGGCGACTCGGTCACCACCGACCACATCTCGCCCGCCGGCGCGATCAAAAAAGACAGCCCGGCCGGCCGCTGGCTGACCGAGCAGGGGGTGGAGCCCGGCGAATTCAACTCCTACGGCTCGCGCCGCGGCAACCACGAGGTGATGATCCGCGGCACCTTCGCCAACATCCGG
>MKSH01000276.1:27100-31541 GCA_001898095.1 Solirubrobacterales bacterium 70-9
TCCTGGCGGGCAAGGAGTACGGCTCCGGCTCCTCCCGCGACTGGGCGGCGAAGGGCACGAAGCTGCTCGGCGTCGGCGCCGTGATCGCCGAGTCCTTCGAGCGCATCCACCGCTCCAACCTGATCGGCATGGGCGTCATTCCGCTCCAGTTCGCCGCCGGCGAGAACGCCGCGAGCCTCGGCCTCGACGGCTCGGAGACGTTCACGATCGGCGACCTCGAAGGCGGCAGGGCGAAAACGGTCACCGTCACCGCGACGACCGACTCCGGCGACTCGAAGACCTTTGAGGCCGAAGTCCGCCTCGACACCCCCAACGAGATCACCTACATCAACAACGGCGGCATTTTGCAGACGGTCCTTCGAAACCTGAAGTAGCCCGGGGGCCGAATCTAGAGGTCGCGCGCCCTTAGGGGTGTGTGATCGAGCGGTTCGACTGGACTGACCACGCAGAGCGCCGCATCCGGGAACGCGAATTCCACCGGATTAATGTTGAGATGGCGATTCGCCTGCGGCATGATGGCCGCAGTCGGAACGACGGTCCGGCCGACTGGCTGGTTCTGGGTCAACGTATGGCCGGCGCCAGCTTCGTCGTCATCTACGACCATCCGGTCGGCGAGGACCCGGACCGGGTCCGCATCGTCAGCGTCTGGGATCTGGAAGAACGGGGGACATCTTGAGCGTGACGGAAGAGAACAAAGTGATCGAGGGACGCTACGCCTACTGGGACCGCCAGGCGGACATCGTCTGGATCCCCACTGCGCCTGCCGAGTTCGTCACCAGCGAGGAGCTGTCGTGGGGTCTCGTCGATCACGACAAAAAGACCGATGAGGTCACCGCGCTGGAGATCTGGAACGCGAGCAAGACCCTCCCGATCGAGATGATCGAGCGCCTGCCAAGCCCAGGCCGCCCCGGCACCGCTGCCGCCTGACACCTTTCCGTCCTACGGCCACAAGCGCGCCGTCCTTACAACTCAAACGCCTCACCAAGTCGAGTCTGGCGAGTGCCGGGGCCAGCAGCGGAAGGAGTCGCGAGGGAGCCTGCAACTGCAGGTGACCGAGCAACGACGCCGCGATGCGCTCCCCGGCGCCGCCAGACTCGACGTGGGGCACAGCGAGGGACGCGGGGAGGCAGGGGGGTCCGCGCGCCCCTCACTGCACCTGCGCGCCGGTAGCCAGGGAGGGATGCCGACGCGGCCGTTCCCTGGGGCCGTACCCCGCGGAACAGTCCAGAACTAGCTATACAGCCCGCTCAGGCCCCGGTCAAGGTAGTTCTACCGATGACCTAGCTTCGTCGGTCGCGCTTTGCGGAGTGGGGGATGACGAACCCCCCGGGTGGGCGATCCCCCAGCCCTTGCGTTCGATCAGCTCGATCCCGATCACGCTGCCGATCGGCCCGAACGGGGTCAGCGTCGCCGCCAGCAGGGTGTAGGGGGACTCGTGGCGCACGCAGGCGACCCAGATCACCACGCAGAGGACGCAGAAGCCGATCCCGTGCGCCCAGCCGAAGATCATCGTCTCGGTCTTGAACCCGGGCGCGATCCAGAAGAAGAGCAGGCCGAGGAAGATCGCCAGCTCGACGTAGGAGATCCGCTTCACCCAGACGAAGAGCTCGCCGGGGACCGGCTTCTCGAACGGTTTGAAGGGGCGCGGGCGGCGCATCGCCGAGCGGCGGCTAGACGCCGGGGGTGAGCGCGGTGAGGGCGATGCGCTCCTGCTCGAGCGCGTGGGCGGCGGCGTAGCCCTCGCCCGGGCTGGCGCGGCCGGGACGACCGATGTAGGTGAGGTCGATGCCCTCGGGCAGCACCTGCGGGAAGCGGCGGGACATCACCTTCCAGGCGCCCATGTTGCGCGGCTCCTCCTGGACCCAGGCGATCTCCTTCAGGTTCGGGTAGCCGGCGATGACGTTTTCCAGCCGTTCCTTGGCGAACGGGTAGAGCATCTCGACCCGGGCGATCGCCACGTTCTCGGCCTCCGCGCGGCGCGGCGACGCGTCCATGTCGTAGTAGATCTTGCCCTGGCAGAGGACGAGCCGCTCGACCTTGTCGCGGCGCCCCTCGACCGTCGGGTCGTCGAGGATGTGGCGGAACTCGCCGTCGGTCAGGTCCTGCATCGTCGAGGAGGCGCGGTCGAGCCGCAGCAGCCCCTTCGGGGTGAAGACGATCAGCGGCCGCGCCTTGCGGATCAGCGCCTGGCGGCGCAGCAGGTGGAAGTACTGGGCGGCGGTGGTCGGGTTGGCGATCCGGATGTTGCCCTCGGCGCCGAGCGCCAGGAAGCGCTCGATCCGGGCGCTCGAGTGCTCCGGGCCGGAGCCCTCGTAGCCGTGCGGCAGCAGCAGCGTCAGGCGGCTGGTCTGGCCCCACTTCGCCTCGCCGGAGACGACGAAGCTGTCGATGATCACCTGGGCGCCGTTGGCGAAGTCGCCGAACTGGGCCTCCCAGAGGACCAGGGCGCTCGGGCTGGCGGCCGAGTAGCCGTACTCGAAGCCCATACAGGCGACCTCCGAGAGCGGGCTGTTGTGCAGCTCGAACGGCGCCTTCGCGTCTTTCAGGTTCTTCATCGGCGTGTACTCGAGGCCGGTGTTCTCGTCGTGGAGGACGAGGTGGCGGTGGGAGAAGGTGCCGCGCTCGGTGTCCTGGCCGGTGAACCGGATGTGGACGCCCTCGGTGAGCAGCGAGCTGAAGGCGAGCGCCTCGGCCTGGCCGTAGTCGATGCCGCCTTCGGCGAGCGCGTCGGTCCGTTTGCCGAGCGGGCGGCGGAGCTTGCGGTGCACGTTGAAGCCGTCCGGCACCCGCAGCAGTTCCTCGTTCAGCTTGATCAGTTGATCGGCGCTCACCGAGGTGTCGACCGGCGGGCTGGCGGTGCGGTCGAGTTCGCCGGTGCCGGTGGCGACCGTCGGGTCCTCGTAGTCGCCCGCGTCCATCCGCTCGCGCAGGTCTTTCAGCGCTTTCTGCAGTAGGGCTTTGCGTTCTTCGCCCTCCTGCTGGACGATCTCGGCGGTGGTCGCGCCCTCGGCGATCAGCTGTTCCGCGTAGAGCTCGGACACCGGCTTGTGGTCCTTGATCTTGGCCGCGATCGCGGGCTGCGTGTAGGCGGGCTCGTCGGTCTCGTTGTGGCCGAAGCGGCGGTAGCCGATCACGTCGATGACGACGTCGCGCTGCCAGCGCTCGCGGTAGGCCATCGCCAGCCGCACCGCCGACATGCAGGCCTCGACGTCGTCGGCGTTGACGTGGATGATCGGCACGTTGAATCCCTTGGCCAGGTCACCGGCGTAGGGGGTCGAGCGGGCGTCCTCCGGGTCGGTGGTGAAGCCCACCTGGTTGTCCTGGATGATGTGGACGGTGCCGCCGGTCGAGTAGCCGTTCAGCGACTGCAGGTTCAAGGTTTCCGCGACCACGCCCTGGGCGGGGAAGGCGGCGTCGCCGTGCAGCAGGACCGGCACCGCGGACTTCGTGTCCTGGGTCAGCTCGGGGCCGTCGAACTTGTTCTGCAGGAAGCGGGCGCCGCCGGTGACCACCGGGTCGACGAACTCGAGGTGGCTCGGGTTCGGGTAGAGGCGGACCGAGGTCTTCTCGCCCGCATGCGACTCGTAGACGCCGCGGTGGCCGTAGTGGTATTTGACGTCGCCGGTGCCGCCGTGCGGGATCGCCGCCACCGCCTTCACCGCGCTCAGCCGCTTCGAGCCCTCGAACTCGGCCAGGATCGATTCGAACGGGCGGCCGAGGTTGTGGGCGAGGACGCTGAGCCGGCCGCGGTGGGCCATGCCGAAGACGACGTCGTCGGCGCCGGCGCGGTGGGCGAGGGTGACGGCCTCGTCGAGCATCGGCACGATCACGTCGAGCCCCTCGATCGAGAACACCTTGGCGCCGAGGTACGTTTTGCCGAGGAACCGCTCGAAGGTGAAGACGTCGATCAGCCGGTGCAGGAGGCGCTCTTTCTCCTCCGCCGTGAGCGTCTGGCGGTGGGCGCCGGTCTCGATCATCTCCCGCATCCAGATCCGCTGCTGGTGCGAGGCGATGTGCTCGAACTGGTAGCCGATCGTGCCGCAGTAGGCGGCCCGTATCCGCGGCAGCGCCTCCAGCAGCGATTCGCCGGGGACGCCGATCCGCAGGATCGAGGCCGGGATCCGGGCCATCAGCTCGGGGGTCAGGTTCTGGTTCTCCGGCTCCAGACTCGGGTCGCCTTTCGGCTCCGAGCCGAGCGGGTCGAGCCGGGCGGCGAGGAGGCCCTGGGTGCGGTAGGCCTTCAGCAGCGAGGTCGCCGCCTGCACCGCCTGCAGCAGCTCTTCGTCGACCTGGCCGGGGACGCTCGACGATTCGGCGGCGGGCGGCGCGGTGCTGAGCGGCGCCGGCGAGGCGGAGGCGGGGTGCGCGTTGCTGATCGGGGCCGCCTCGATGCCGAGGTTGGCGGCGACGCCCTCGTAGAACTCGTCCTCGCCCTGCAGCA
>MKSH01000276.1:31553-33012 GCA_001898095.1 Solirubrobacterales bacterium 70-9
ATGACGCGGTGGTCGTAGGTCGAGGTCAGCGTCATGATTTTCGAGACGCCGAGCTGCTTGATCCGTTCCGGCGAGGCGTGCGACCACTCCGGCGGGTAGGCGATCGAGCCGGTGGCGATGATCGCGCTCTGGCCCGCCAGCAGCCGCGGCACCGAGGCCACGGTGCCGATCCCGCCCGGGTTGGTGAGGCTGATGTTGGTGCCGAGGAAGTCGTCGGCGGTCAGCTTGTTCTCGCGGGTCTTCGCGATCAGGTCTTCGAAGGCGGTGTGGAAGCTCTGGAAGTCGAGGTCCTGGGAGTTCTTGATCGCCGGGACCATGAGGCCGTGGGAGCCGTCCTTTTTGGTCACGTCGACGGCGATGCCGAGGTTGACCGGCCCGTTCTCGATCGCGTAGGGCTTGCCGTCGCGTTCGGCGAAGGTGCGGACCATCACCGGCACGTCTTTGGCCGCCTCGACGATCGCCCAGGCGACGAGGTGGGTGAAGGAGGTCTTCAGGCCGCGCTCTTTCAGCTGTGCGTTGATCGCCTTGCGCTTCGCGTCGAGCGTGTCGACGGCGATCGTCCGGAACGAGGTCGCGGTCGGCACCGCGCGGCTCTCGTCCATCGCCTTGGCCAGCATCGCCGCGGGCCCCCGCAGCTGCTTCTCCTCGCCCGCGGCGGCAGCGGGGGCGGATCCGTTACCGCCCTTCTCGCCGTTCAGCACGTCCTCTTTGGTGACCTTGCCGCCGAAGCCGGTGGGCGTCACCTTGCCGAGATTGATCCCTTGTGCCTCAGCCACCCGGCGAGCGATGGGGGTTGCCTTTACATCGGTCCCGTTGCCGGAGCCGTTGCCCGATCCGTTCCCACCCGCGGGTGGCGCGGATGGGGTGTCCTTGCCCGCAGCTTGCGAGGACGAGGGCGCTCCATCGGCGACAGGACCCGCGGTTGCGGCGCCCGAACCCTCGCCCGCCTCGATCTCCAGCATCGGCGCGCCGACCGGGACTTCGTCGTCGACCTCGACCAGGAGCTTGGTGACCGTGCCGCTGACGGTGGCCGGGACCTCCGCGTCGACCTTGTCGGTGGAGACCTCGACGACGGTGTCGCCCTCGTTGACGAAATCGCCAACGGCAACGTGCCACTCGAGGACGATCCCCTCGGTCACCGACTCGCCCATCTCGGGCATGGCGATCTGCACGGTTGCCGTGTCTGGCATCTCTTCGGTCCAGTATTACGAACCGGGCCATCGGGCGGCTTTCTCGGGATAACCTGGTACCGGATGAGCTACTTCGTGACCGGCGCAACGGGATTCATCGGCCGCAATCTGGTCGAGCGACTGCTGCAGCGGGAGGGGACGATCTACGCCCTTGTGCGGGCCGGCTCGCGCGGTCGGCTGGAGGAGCAGCGCACCGCCTGGGGAGCCGACGGGGCACGTGTGGTGCCGATTTCCGGCGATCTGACCCAGCCCGGGCTGGCGATCTCGGA
>MKSH01000276.1:33031-33426 GCA_001898095.1 Solirubrobacterales bacterium 70-9
GGGTCGGAGGCTCAACAGGTCGCCACCGTCGGGGGGACCCGCCACGCAATCGAGCTTGCAGGAGCGCTCGAGGCCGGTTGCTTCCACCACGTCAGCTCGATCGCCGCCGCCGGTCTCTACAAGGGCGTCTGGACCGAGGACATGTTCGACGAGGCCGAAAAGCTCGACAACAACCCCTACTTCCGCACCAAGCACGAGGCCGAGGCGCTGGTCCGCGAGGACTGCCGGCGGCCCTGGCGGGTGTACCGGCCGGGGATCGTGGTCGGCGACTCGCGCACCGGGGCGATCGACAAGATCGATGGGCCCTATTACTTCTTCAAGTCACTGCAGCGGGCGCGCAAAGTGCTGCCCTCGTGGCTGCCGACGGTCGGTGTCGAAGGCGGCGAGATCAACAT
>MKSH01000276.1:33660-34242 GCA_001898095.1 Solirubrobacterales bacterium 70-9
ACTATCCGACCAGCTTCGACTCGACCAAGACCCAGGAGGTGCTCGCCGGGAGCGGCATCGAGGTGCCGCCGCTGGAGAGCTACGCGACGCGGATCTGGGACTACTGGGAGCGCAACCTCGATCCGGACCTGTTCAAGGACCGCAGCCTGGCGGGCGCGGTGCGGGGCAAGATCGTGCTGATCACCGGGGCGTCCTCGGGGATCGGCCGGGCGACCGCGGTGAAGGTCGCCGACGCCGGCGCCACGGTGCTGCTGGTCGCCCGCTCGGTCGAGAAGCTGGAGGAGACGAAGGACGAAATCGCCGCCGCCGGCGGGGTCGCCCACATCCACCGCTGCGACCTCGCCGACATCGAGGACGTCCAGCGGATGGCCGACGAGGTGCTCACCTACCACGGCCACGTCGACATCCTGGTCAACAATGCGGGGCGCTCGATCCGCCGCTCGGTGGCCCTCTCCTACGACCGCTTCCACGACTACGAGCGGACGATCCAGCTGAACTACCTCGGCTCGCTGCGGTTGATCCTGGCCCTGCTGCCGGCGATGCGGGCGCGCAAGTCGGGGCACATCATCAACATCAGCTCGA
>MKSH01000276.1:34251-34561 GCA_001898095.1 Solirubrobacterales bacterium 70-9
GAAGGCGGCCCTCGCTGCCTTCAGCCGCGTGATCGCCTCCGAGGTGAAGGACGACAAGGTCTCGATCACGACGATCAACATGCCGCTGGTGCGGACGCCGATGATCGCCCCGACGCGGATGTACGACATGTTCCCGGCGATCACCCCCGAGGAGGCCGCCGAGATGATCGCCAAGGCGATAGTCAACAAACCGAAGAAGGTGGCGACCAAACTGGGCAACTTCGGCGAGCTGCTCTACGCGGTGGCGCCGAAGGCGAGCGACACGATCCTCAACACCGCCTACAAGCTCTTCCCCGACTCGCAGGCGGCG
>MKSH01000276.1:34590-35199 GCA_001898095.1 Solirubrobacterales bacterium 70-9
GGCGCCGTCCACGGAGGCGGTCGCCTTCGCACACCTCATGAAAGGCGTCCACTGGTAGAGAGGCGCCCTGACCGGCGCATCTCGGTGTCCTCGGTCGCTCGCCTTCGGGTCACGCACTGGAGTGCGCTCCCCTCGTCTCGACTCCCTGCGTCCTTGAGCTGCTTGGTCAGGACGCCTCTCTACGGCCACTGCGTATGACCGGGCGGCGACTGAAGCACTGGGGCTGGGGCTATGAGGACCAGGCGCCGACGGCGGCGCAGCTGACCGAGGCGGCGGAAGGCATCCGGGCGCGATTCGGCTTCGGCGGCGAGGTGCGGGCGGCGGTGCCGCTGGAGGAGGTCGAGGTGCGGGCGCCGCGGTTGAGGCGGCCCGACGCCTTCGGCGACCTCTTCACCGACGAGAAGTACGAGCGGGTCTCGCGGACGCTGGGCAAGGCCTACCGCGACATCGTGCGCGGCTTCCGCGGCGAGTTCGAGTACCCGCCCGACCTGGTCGCCCTGCCGCGCGACTGCTCCGAGGTGGAGACGGTGCTGAGTTGGGCCGAGGCCGAGGGCGCCGCGGTGGTCCCGTTCGGCGGCGGCACCAGCGGCTGCGGCGGGGGGGAGGCGC
>MKSH01000276.1:35282-36304 GCA_001898095.1 Solirubrobacterales bacterium 70-9
CGCTGCTTCCCGCAGTCGTTCGAGTACGCGACCCTGGGCGGCTGGATCGCGACCCGCGCGGGCGGCCACTTCGCGACCAAGGAAACGCACGTCGACGACCTGGTCGAGTCGGTGCGCGCGGTCACCCCGCGAGGGACCTGGGAGAGCCGGCGGCTGCCGGGCTCGGGCGCCGGTCCCTCGCCCGACCGGCTGCTGCTCGGCTCGGAGGGGATCCTTGGCACGATCGTCGACGCCTGGGTGCGCGTCCGTCCCCGCCCCGAGTGGAAGGCGGTGGCGACGGTCAGCTTCCAGCGCTTCGGCGATGCCTGCGAGGCGGTCCGCGAGATCGTCCAGGCCGGCCTCGACCCCGCCAACTGCCGCCTGCTCGAAGCCGCCGAGGCGGAGCTGACCGGCGCCGGCGACGGCACCTCCCACCTGCTCCTCCTTGCCTTCGAGTCCGCCCACCACCCCGTCGACGCCCCGCTGCGCCTGGCCCTCGACGCCGCCGAGTCCCACGGCGGCACCGCCGACGAGCCCCGCATCACGGAGCCCGCCGAGGCTCCGGTCCGCAGCGAGAACTCCACGTTGACGGGCCGAAAAGCGCTGAATATCAGCGCTAATCGGCCCATCAACATGGAGGCCGGGGGGGCGGCGGAGTCCTGGCGCGGGGCGTTCCTGTTGGCGCCGTATCTGCGGGACACGTTCGTGTCCTGCGGGGTGCTCTCGGAGACGTTTGAGACCGCGATCACCTGGGACCGGCTGGAGGACTTCCACGCGACCGTGATGGAGACGACGCGGCGGGCGATCGCCGAGGTCTCGGGCGCACCGATCGAGGGCCGCGGGGCGCCGCTGGTCACCTGTCGCTTCACCCACGCCTATCCCGACGGGGTCGCTCCTTACTTCACCGTCCTCGCCCCGGCGATCCGCGGCGGCGAGGTCGAGCAGTGGGACGAGGTGAAGGCCGCGGTCTCGGAGGCGCTGATCGAGGGCGGCGGCACGATCACCCACCACCACGCGGTCGGTCGCGACCACCGCCCCTGGTA
>MKSH01000276.1:36494-40198 GCA_001898095.1 Solirubrobacterales bacterium 70-9
CCGCCGAGCCCGAGAACCTCGACGAGCCCGTGGTTCCCCGCCGCAGCCCGCTGCGCGCCGCGATCAAGACCGGCCGCCCGAAAGAGTGGATCAAAAACGTCTTCGTCTTCGCCGGCCTGCTCTTCTCCGGCCACTTCAACGACGGCCACGACATCTTCCTCGCCGTCGTCACCTTCTTCGCCTTCTGCTTCATCTCCAGCGCCGGTTACTTCGTCAACGACCTGATCGACGTCGAGCTCGACCGCAAACACCCGAAGAAGCGCTACCGCCCGCTCGCCGCCCGCGAGCTCTCCGAGCGCACCGCCTGGACGATCGCCCCGGTCCTCGCCCTGGTGGCCATAGCGATCGCCTTCGCCGTCAACTGGAAAGTCGGCCTGATGGTGGTCGGCTACGGCGTCGCCCAGATGGCCTACAGCCTCGGCCTCAAGCAGGTCGTGATCATCGATGTGATGACGCTGGCGGGCCTCTTCGTCCTCCGCGTCGCCGCCGGCGCCAGCGCCGTCGACGCCCACGCATCCGAGTGGCTGCTCCTCTGCACCGGCTTCCTCGCTGCCTTCCTCGGCTTCACCAAGCGCCGCCAAGAGGCGGTCTCCGAGCTCCACGAGGGGACCTCGACCCGCCCCGTCCTCGAGCACTACTCGCTGCCCTTCCTCGACCAGATGGTGTCCCTGGTCACCACCGGCACGGTGATCTCCTATGCCATCTACACGGTCAACTCACCGATCATCGGCAACCAGATGATGCTGACGATCCCCCCCGTGGTCTACGCGATCTTCCGCTACCTCTACCTGATCTACGACCGCAACGACGACCGCTCGATGTCCGGCATCGTCGCCGGCGACCGCGGCATCCAGGCCGCCGGCGCTGTCTGGGCGATCGTCGCGTTCTTACTTCTTTACGTCTTCAACTGAGGCGCCCTGGCGTGATGTGGGCCAGCCTCGCCAGGACGCAGGGAAGTGAGGTGAGGGGAGCGCACTCCAGTGCGTGACCCGAACCGAACGACCGAGGACGCCGCGAGGCGCCCCCACATCACGCCAGGTCCTCTGGGACGCCTTCCATCAGGTAAAAGCGGGCGCGGCCGATCTCCTCGCCGTTGACCTCGACCACGGCGGCGTGGGGGCCGGCGGTGGTGAAGGTGGCGGTGGCGGCGATGGACATCACGAGGCGCTGCTCTTGGCCTTGGGGCATGCCGGGAGGGCGGCCGGTCTCGAAGTTGGCGGTCAGGCCGTCGCCGAGCTCGACCCCGTCGGGGTCCTGGATCGTGACGCTGAGCTCGTGGGGGCTGTTGGTCTCGTGCCAGGCGACGTCGATGCCGAGGCCGATGTGGAAGGACCACTCGTGGGGGAGCTCGGGGAGGCGGAGGACGTTCCAGCCGCCGCCGGTCAGGTAGAGCTTCCCGTTCACCGCCTCGGAGTAGTCGGTGAGCATGAGGAAGCCGATGTTCACTTGGCGGTGCTCTCCGCGTCTTCGTAGGGGACGATCGGGAGGTCGGCGACCAGCTCGACCTTGCCGTCGCGGGTGAACTGCAGGTCGACTTTCTCGTCCTTGCGATAGGTGCCCCAGAGGCCGAGGTACATCGCCAGCCAGCGGCTGGTGCCCATTTTCTCCTTCACGATCGGCCGGGTGAAGTGGAGCTCGCGGCCCTCGACGTTGAAGTCCTCGCCCTCTTTCTGTTCGATCCCGTTGATGTAGACGGTGTAGGGCGGCTCGGCGTTGGCGGGCACCTTCACGCGCTCGCCCGCCGCGTAGCTCCCTTTCGGGACGCCGGGATGGTTCATGTAGTCGGTCATTCGGTTCCTTCCCAAGTCTCGCGCACCAGGTCGAAAGGCGTGTCGTGCTTGCTCGGATCGAGCTCCTCGCGGCGCACGCCACCGCGGAAGGGGACGAAGGTGCCGTCGCCGCGCACGTCGATCCCGGCCACTGTCTTGTTGAAGAAGCTGCCGCTGCTGAGCTCGAGGCGCGCCTGCACCTGGTCCTTCGGTTCGAAGGTCTTGAGTAGCTTCGCCGTCTTCGGCGGGCCCTCGGCGCGCACTTTGAGCGCCCACTCGCGCATCGCCGCGACGGCCTCGTCCAGGTCATCGAACTTGGCGTGGTCGACGTCGGCGCCTGCGCGCACGGTGAGCTTCCAGCGAGGACGGGGCACTGCCCCAGACTATTAGGCCCCGCGACGCGGGCGTTTCGGACGGCGGGCCGGCGGGCCGAGGATTTTTTCCGGGCCCTCGCGGTCGGCCATCTGCACGTACTCGCGCTCGCGGAAGCCGGTGTAGATCTGCCGCGGGCGGGCGATTTTCTGCTCCGGGTCTTCCTTCATCTCCATCCACTGGGCGACCCAGCCGGCCGTTCGCGGGATCGCGAAGAGCAGCGTGAACATATCCGTCGGGATGCCCAGCGCCTCGTAGATGATCCCCGAGTAGAAGTCGACGTTCGGGTAGAGCTTGCGCGAGGTGAAGTACTCGTCCTCGAGCGCCTGTTTCTCCAGCTCGCGGGCGATCTCGACCAGCGGGTTGTACTCGGTGGCCTCGAAGATCGGGTTGAGGTAGCCCTGGATGATCCGCGCGCGCGGGTCGTAGTTCTTGTAGACCCGATGCCCGAAGCCCATCAGTTTCTCCTCGCGCTCCTTCACCCGGGCGAGGAAGTCGGAGACGTTGTCGACGCTGTCGATCCGTCGCAGCATCCGCAGCACCGCCTCGTTGGCGCCGCCGTGGAGCGGCCCGTAGAGCGCCGCGACGCCCGCCGCCACCGCCGAGTACGGATCGACGTCGGAGGAGCCGACCCCGCGCACCGCGTTGGTGGAGCAGTTCTGTTCGTGGTCGGCGTGGAGGATGAAGAGGACGTCGAGGGCTTTCGCCAACTCCGCCTTCGGGACGTGCCGCGCTTCCGTTTTCTTGAAGACCATCGAGAGGAAGTTCTCGGCGTAGCTGAGGTCGTTGTCCGGGTAGACGTAAGGGAAGCCCATGTTGTGCCGGTAGGCGTAGGCGGCGAGGGTCGGCACCTTGGCGATCAGCCGCACGGCGGCCATGTAGCGCTCTTCCTCGTCGTTGATCTGCTTCGCGTCGGGGTAGAAGGTCGAGAGGGCGCCGACGCCGGACAGCAGCATCCCCATCGGGTGCGCGTCGTAGCGGAAGCCCTCGTAGAGGTGCTTGAGGTCCTCGTGCACGAAGGTGTGGTGGGTGATGTCGAAGACCCAGCGGTCGAGCTGGGCTTTGGTCGGCAGCTCGCCCCAGATCAGCAGGTAGGCGACCTCGAGGAAGGTCGACTTCTCGCACAGTTCGGCGATCGGATAGCCGCGGTGTTCGAGGATCCCGGCGTCGCCGTCGATGTAGGTGATCGAGGAGCGGCAGGAGGCGGTGTTGGTGAACGCGGGGTCGTAGGACATCGTCCCGAATTCACCCTCGTCGACCTTGATCTGACGCAGATCCAGAGCGCGGATCGTGCCGTCTGTGATCGGCAGCTCGTAGGTCTTGCCGGTCCGGTTGTCGGTGACGGTCAGAGTGTCCGTCCCGCCCGCAACTCCGTTCTCGGCACTGGCGTCAGTGGTCTGCTGCTCGGTGGCCATCTCCCTCCTTACCTGCATCGTGGGGAGAACCTAGTATTCCAGTTCGCCGTCGTCGACCTGTTGCCGAGATGGGTATGCGGTCGCCGCCAGGCGGCGACCGTTGGCGGGCGTCAGTCGCGCGGGGCGGGGACGGCCTCGAACTGGGTCA
>MKSH01000276.1:40211-43289 GCA_001898095.1 Solirubrobacterales bacterium 70-9
GCGCGAGACCCGCTCGGTGCCGAACTCCTCGACGTTGAAGGAGGCGAGCACGGTGCCGTAGCCCATCGCGCGGCGCAGGTTCGCCTCGTCGAGGTCGCCGCCCGAGCCGTCGAGATAGCCGAAGAAGCCGCCCGCGAAGCTGTCGCCGGCCCCGGTCGGGTCGCGCACGTCCTCGAGCGGGAAGCCCGGCAGGGCGAAGAAGCTGTGGGAGCCGTCGCCGACCGCGGCGCCCGGGTCGGCGGTGAAGAGCGCCGCGCCGTACTCGCCGCGCTTGGCGACCACCGCCCGTGGCCCCATCGCCATCACCGCGCGGGCCGCCTTGGCGAGGTTCGACTCGCCGGTCAGCATGCGGATCTCGGCGTCGTTGACGACCAGGCAGTCGACCTCGGCGATCGCGGCCTCGAGCGACTCCTTGGCGATTTCGATCCAGAGGTTCATCGAGTCGAGGCCGCTGAACCCGGCCCCCTCGCACTGGGCGCGCACCTGCCGCTGCAGGTCGGGCTGGATGTTGGCGAGGAAGAGGGTGTCGGCGGCGCGCGCCGCGTCGGAGAGCTTCGGCTCGAACTCGCCGAAGACGCCGAGCTGGGTGTCGTCGGTGTGGGCGACGTTGAGGTCGAAGTCGTAGTGGCCGCGCCAGAAGAAGCTCTGGCCGCCCGCGACCCGCTCGATGTCGTCGCAATTGATCCCGCGCGATTCGAGCAGCTCGAACTGCTCGGTGCCGAAGTCGTCGCCGACCGGCCCGACCGGCCGCACCGCGGTGAAGAAGCTGGCGGCGAGCGAGAAGTGGGTGGCGGCGCCGCCGAGCATGCGCTCGCGCTCCCCGAACGGGGTCTTGACGGCGTCGAAGGCGATCGATCCGACCACGGTCAGTGCCATAGGGCACGGCACCCTACCGGCTCCCCTCTGCGAGACTCGTCCCGATGAAAGCGATCCAGCTGCGGGAGTTCGGCGGTGCCGACGCCTTCGAGCACGTCGATCTCGACGATCCGACGCCCGGCGAGGGCGAGGTCCTGGTCGAGGTCACCCGCGCCGGCGTCAACTTCGCCGACACCCACTCCACCCGCAACGACTACCTGGCGCCGCAGGAGCTGCCGCTGGTGCCGGGCGCCGAGGTGGCCGGCCGGACCGCCGACGGGCGCCGTGTCGCCGCCCTGGTCGGCAACGGCGGCTACGCCGAGAGGGTGGTCGTCCCCGAGTCGCTGACGATCCCGATCCCCGACGAGGTCGACGACGAGCAGGCCGCCGGGGCGCTGCTCCAGGGCCTGACCGCGATGACGCTGGTCAAGCGCAGCGCCCGGATCGAGCCGGGGGAGACGATCCTGATCGAGGCCGCCGCGGGCGGCACCGGTACGCTCGCCGTGCAGATCGCGAAGACCGCCGGGGCGAAGGTGATCGGCCTGGCCTCGAGCGCCGACAAGCGGGCGCTGGTCGAAGATCTCGGCGCCGACGCCACCGTCGACTCCCAGAGCGAGGACCTGGGCGCCGCGATCCTCGAGGCCAACGACGGCCAGAAGGGCGACGCCGTCCTCCACATGAGCGGCGGCGACGCCTTCGAGGCCGAGCTGCGGGCGCTCGCGCCGCTGGGCCGCATGGTCGTCTTCGGCAACGCCTCGCGGGAGAGCCGCCCGGTCGACAGCAGCGTGCTGCTGCACGGATCGAAGGCCGTGATCGGCATGTGGCTGGTCCACGTGCTGGCCCGGCGCGACCTCGCGGTGCCCCTGGTGGCCGAGCTTCTGGAGGCGCTGGCGACGGGCGCGCTGCAAGTGACGATCGGCGGCGTCTACCCTCTGTCGGAAGCTGCACGCGCGCACCAGGCGCTCGAATCACGCACCAGCGCCGGCAAGCTTCTCCTCGACCCCACTTCCTAAAGGGCGGAATGACGACCTTCAAAGACCTTGGCCTTTCCCCTGCGATCCAGCAGGCCCTCGATGAGCTCGGCTACATCGAGCCGTCGCCGATCCAGGAGGAGGCGATCCCGGAGCTGCTCGCCGGCCACGACGTGATCGGCCAGGCGCAGACCGGCACCGGCAAGACGGCGGCCTTCGGCCTGCCGCTGCTGCAGTACCTCGAGCCCGACAACGACGAGGTGCAGGCGGTCGTCCTCACCCCGACCCGCGAGCTCTGCATCCAGGTGACCCAGGCGCTGCGCTCCTACGCCGAGCACCTCGACATCGAGATCGTCGCCGTCTTCGGCGGCGCCCCGATCCGCTCGCAGCAGTCGCAGCTGCGCTCCGGCGCCCACGTCGTCGTCGCCACCGTCGGCCGGATGATGGACCTGATGTCGCGCCGCTCGCTGGTGCTGACCGCGGCCCGCTACGTGGTCCTCGACGAGGCCGACGAGATGCTCGACCTCGGCTTCATCGAGGACGTCGAGAAAATCCTCCGCATGTGCCCGAGCGGTCGGCAGACGGCGCTCTTCTCGGCGACGATGCCGCCGCCGATCAAAAAGCTGGCCGAGGGCTACATGTACGACCCGGTCACCGTGCGGATCACGCCGAAAACGCTGACCGTGGACGCGATCGCCCAGGCCTTCGTCGAGGTCCCGGCGCGGGAAAAGGCCGCGCGCCTGGTCGAGCTGCTGAAGATCGAGGAACCGGAGCAGGCGATCATCTTCTGCCGCACCAAGATCGGCGCCTCGCGGCTGGAGAAGACGCTGAAGGACAAAGGTCTCGACGTGAAAGCGCTGCACGGCGACATGAGCCAGGGCTCCCGCGACGGCGTGATGATCGCCTTCAAGGACCATCGGGTGAAGTTGCTGGTGGCCACCGACATCGCCGCCCGCGGGCTCGACGTCGAGCACGTCACCCACGTGATCAACTTCGATGTCCCCAACTCTTCGGAGACCTACGTCCACCGCATCGGCCGCACCGGCCGGGTCGGGCGGACCGGACGCGCGATCACCTTCGTGACGCCGGAGGAGCGCGACGAGATCGGCCGTATCGAGCGCGACGTGAACACGAAAATCGGCGAGTGGGAGAGCCCCGAGGAGCGGCTCGAGCACGCGCCGCCGCCGCGCCGCCGCGAGCGCCGTCCGCGCGAGCGGGAACGCGAGCAGCGCGAGCCGGAGGAGGACAAGGA
>MKSH01000276.1:43298-55294 GCA_001898095.1 Solirubrobacterales bacterium 70-9
AGCCCGACACCAAGGCCTCCGACGACGCCGACGAGAAGAACGGCAAGAAGACGACGAAGCTGTTCGTCAACCGCGGCGAGCGCAGCGGGATCGACGAGGAGGACCTCCGCTGGGCCCTCCGCGAGGGCGCCGTCCTGCCCGACGAGGCCGTCCACGACGTCCGCGTCCTGCACCGCTTCTCCTTCGTCGAGGTCGACCCCGACCAGGCCGAGCGCACGGTCGAATTCCTCGACGGCACGAAGCTGAAAGGCAAGGAGATCCGACTCGAGGTCGCCCGCAGCTAGAGCTGCGGAGGTGGCCGGCGGGGGCCGGCGGGGGACGGAAGGGATGGGGCGCGGGGAAGCTGGCGCCCGGGAAGGGACGCGGCCCTCTCGTAGGCGGTCCGGGCAGGCTGTGACCGCCTACGAGAGGGCCGGGTCCCGGGGAGAGGGCGAGGGTGCGCGTCCCGTGCGGGTCGCGGCGGAGGTCCGTGACGATCTGCGCGGGTCCGGTGCGGAACTCCGGGTTCGTTAAGGAGGTTCCGGAGCCCTGAGTGAGTTGACCACACCAGGGTGTGGTCAACTCACCCAGACCGGCTTTTTCCGCCCCCGGCCCGGAAAAGGCCGACCGCGTCCCCCGACCTGCGCCGGAACCCGCGCACTTCCCTACGGAAGGCTCGCGTCCTGGGCGTCTCGCGGCGGCCACAGCCTGCCCGGGCCGCCGCGAGACGCCCAGGACGCGACCGTCCCCGGCCGCAGGGGCCGCGAACTACGCCGTCCCCGCCTGCAGACCCGAACCCCGCCCGCCCCCGGTCAGACGCCGACGGTCAGGCCGAGGCGGGTGCCCTTGCCGCCGCTTTCGCGGGTGGCGACGACGATGCCGAGCTTCTTCGTCCGCCCTTCACGGATGTGGGCGATCAGCTTCGGCGTGGTCGCCAGGGCCGGGAAGCCGATCTTCAGCGTCACGGTCGGCTGCGGGGTGAGCAGCTTGATCCGGATCGTGCCCGGAGTGGAGGTCGCGGTGAACTTGATCCGGGCGCCGTTTGCGCCGCGGACGACGATGCCGGCGGCGAGGGTCCTGGCGTTCTTGGCGACGTCCAGCGCGGGCGGCACTTGGACCGTGAAGTTCGTCAGCGTCGCGCCTTCGCGGGCGGCCAGTCCGAAGGTCAGGCGCGGCTTCCCCTTCAGCACCTTGGCGAAGCGCGCGTTGCTGACCGTGGCCGGGGTGGGCGCCGGCGCGGTCGCCTTCACGGCCGCCGTCGAGGCCGGGGCGGGCGGCGGCGCAGGCGGGTTCACGAGGGCGCAGAGAGAGGCGCCGAGGGTCGAGGCGATCGGCGTGCCGAGCCCGCTCGCCATGTCGTAGCCGACCTTGGCCGGGAAGGGTTCGTTGTCGTCGAAGCGGTCGGTGGTCGGTTTGAGGGCGCCGAACGGGCCGGTGACGTCGCGGAAGTTGGCCGCGTAGGAGGTCCCACCGAGGCTGTAGAGGGCCGGGTTGACGAAGCCGACCGTGTGGCCGCCGCAAGCGGCGGAGGCGTTGGTGAGGGCGGTGATGGCGGCCCAGAAGGGAGCCGCGGCGCTGGTCCCGCCGTTCACTTCCCAGGCTTCTTCGGCGTGGATCACCCAGCCGGTCTCGACCGCGGCATCGGCGGAGACGTCGGGGACCTGGCGGCAGAAGCCGGAGGTGAGGCCGCAGGGCGTGCCGCTGGAGAGCGCTTCGACGACGCCGAGCGTCGCGCTCGCCCCCTGCTGGTAGGCGGGCATCGCGAAGTGCGCCGAGCGGCCGCCGCCGCCCGCGCCCCAGGACGGGGCCTGGTTCCAGAGGAAGTTGTTCGGCGAGCCGACCGCTTCCATCCGGGTGCCGCCGACGGAGGTGGCGAAGGGGCTCGAGCCGGGGAAGTCGACCTGCAGCGAGCGGTCGTCGTTTTTCGAGGTCCAGCAGTCGGTCGAGCCGTCGTCACCGGAGGCGACGAAGAAGGACTGGCCTTGGGCGGCGGCCTCCTGCAGCAGCGTGTTGGTCGCCTCCATTTCACTGCCTTCCTCGTCCGGCTCGCAGATGCCCCAGGAGCTGGACATCACCTTGGCGCGGTTCTCGCTCGTGTACGCGGTGAGGATTTCGATTTCCGCCGGGCCTTCGTTTTCGGCCTGGTAGACGACGATGTGGGCGTCCGGGGCGAGCCCGGCGATGTTCTCGATGTCCATCGCCGCCTCGCCGTCTTCGCCTTCGTATTCGCCCGGGCCTTCGCCGACGTTCACCGCTTCGACGCTGGCGTGGGTGCCGTAGCAGGCCTGGAAGTCTTCGATGTCTTTGGGCAGGAACGGTTCGAGCTCGAGCAGAGCGACGGTCTGGCCGGCGCCGAAGTTGCCCGCCGCGTAGAAGCCCGGCAGGTCGTAGGCGGCGGCGATCTGGTCGATCGTGTTGCCGTGTTCGCTGCTGCCGATCGCGCTCGCTTCGGCGCACGGCTGGGGACCGCCGGTGACGACCGAGGTCGTCGCGGGCGGGACGGCGGCCGCGGTCGTCAGGGTGCCGGCAGCGGAGCCTGCGTCGGCGCGCTCCGATTCCTTCAGGTTGTCGAGGCCGAGCACGCCTTGGACGTAAGGGGCGGCCGACGCGGGGACGCGCGGGGCGCTGCGGTTGGCGTAGGCGATGCGACCGCCGGCCGTGTCGACCCGGTCGATCGTGGTGCCGAAGGCATCTTCGGCCTCCTCCGCGGTTGCACTGACCGGCAGCGAGAGGTTGTTGGCGCTCGGCGCGCCGACTTCGAGTCCCGCGGCGACGAGCGCTGCGCGCACCGTCGCCACCTGGGCCGCGGTGGGGGCGAAGCGGGCGGCGAACTGGGGCACCGAGAGGTAGTCCCCGTACACGGGCGAGCCGGGCGTGGCGACTTCTTCGGCAAACGCTTCCAGCGCCGCCGGGTCGCGCGGTTCGAGCGCCACCTGCAGGCTCAGCTGCCGTTCCGGCGAGACCGCCCCGGCAAGCGACGCGCCCGCGGGCAGTTCAGGGGTGGAGCCGATCCGGACCCCGGTCGCGGCTCCGGCGGGAGCGGCGGCGACGCAGAGGGCGAACAGGCAGAGGCAGATCGCGGCGAGCGGGCGAGAGCGCATGCCCTTGTATATCGACCAGCCGGAGAGCGGCTTGAGCAGGTAGGGGTTCGGGGCCCCGGGAGCGGAGCTACGCGGCTTTCGCGGTCAGTTCCGCGACGGCGCCGAGGAGCAGGTCGAAGTCGATCGGCTTGGTCACGTAGCCGCTGATCTCGAGGTCGGTGGGGGCGTCGGCGTCGCTCGGGTCCTGGTGGGCGCTGACGATCAGGGCCGGGGTCTCGAGGCCCGCGGCGCGCAGCTCGCGGAGGGCATCGATGCCGGACTTGCGCGGCATCATCGCGTCGAGAAGGAGCAGGTCGGGGCCGTCGGTGGAGTCGGGATCGACCCGCTCGGTCACCTCCTGGCCGTCGGCGGCGGTCTCGACTTCGTAGCCCGCCAGCTCGAGGCGCGTGCGCATCAGCAGCAGGATCGTCTCGGAATCGTCGGCGACGAGGACGGTGGTCATCGCGGGCCCTCGGCGATCGCGCGGGGGCCGCTCGGCGGCGCCTCGACCGCCCCGGGCGGAGCGACCGGCAGCAGCACCTTGAAGGTGGAGCCGCGGCCGACCTCGGAATCGACCGAGATCGTGCCGCCGTGCAGCTCGACCAGCGATTTGGAGATCGCCAGGCCGAGGCCGGTGCCGCCGACCCGCTGGGTCAGCCCGGCGTCGCCGCGGACGAAGCGCTCGAAGATGTGTTCCATCTGCGCGGGGGGTATTCCGGGGCCGTCGTCGATCACGTCGATCTCCACTTCAGCATCCGTTACCCGTGCGGTCACCTCGATAGACGCGCGTTTGGGCGAATACTCATGCGCATTGGTAACCAGGTTCACCAATATTTGGCGAATCCGGTCGGGCTCGACCTCCACCAGCGGCAAGTTTGCGTCGATCTTCTCGGTAAGCGTCTGTTCGGAGGCCTCGGTCTGCGCCCGCAGCGTCCGCACGACGTCCTCGATCAACGGGCCCAGCCGCGTCGGCCGCGGCCGGATCGCCAGCCGCCCGGCGTCGGAGCGGGCCAGGTCGAGCAGGTCGTTCAGCAGGCGGACGAGGTGGCGGCAGTTGTCGAGGATGATCTCGACCGTCTCCACCTGGCGTTGGGTGAGCGAGTCGCGCTCCATCATCAGCAGCTCCGCGAACCCCTGCACCGAGGTGAGCGGGCTGCGCAGCTCGTGGGACGCCGTCAGTACGAACTCGTCTTTCATCCGGTCGAGCTGGTCGCGCTCCGAGGCCTCCAGCTCGAGCTCCGCCGCCATGTCGTTGAAGGCTTTGCCGAGGGTCGCCGTCTCCGAGAGCCCGCCGACCTCGACCCGGGTCGAGCGGTCGCCCGCGGCGAGCCGGCCGGCGGCGTCGACCAGCGCCTCCAGCGGCCTGCGCATCGCCGTGATCAGCCCGGCGAAGAGGAGGAGCGCCCCGATCAGCCCGGCGATCAGCCCGATGCCGACCAGGATCGCCGTGTTGCGGGTGTCGTCGGAGATCGAGTCGCGCAGTTCGGCCCGCCGCGCCTCCTCGGCGGCGATCGTCCGGCGCGCCGCCTTGCTGTCGTCCCCCTGGGCGATCTGGACCCGCGCCGCCATCTCCGCCTGGTAGGAGCGTTCGATCGAGGTCTCGTAGTCCTGTCGTTGCGAGATGAAGTGGCCGACGCCGATCACGGCTGCCGCCGTGAGCACGGCGAAGGCGATCGCGAAGCCGATCCGGAGGCGGTTGGCAAGCGATGGACCGAAGCGTCGGCCCCTGCGTGAAT
Source organism: Solirubrobacterales bacterium 70-9 (assembly GCA_001898095.1). GTDB lineage: Bacteria > Actinomycetota > Thermoleophilia > Solirubrobacterales > 70-9 > VAYN01. Next base: position 48,094 of record MKSH01000276.1, read on the forward strand.
ATGCTTGCGCGGCTATGGGAGACGAGGCTACAGGCCACGCCGACGGCTCCGCGGCACCCGTCGACGGCATCGACGCGGCGGGGATGGAGGCCTGGTTCGACGCGCACGTGCCCGGGGCGCGGGCACCGCTCGCCTACGAGCGGATCGCGGGCGGCCTCTCCAACCTCACCTACCGGGTCACCGACGCCGACGGGCACGAGTGGGCGCTGCGCCGGCCGCCGCTCGGCAAGACCCTCTCCTCGGCCCATGACATGGGGCGCGAGTTCAAGGTCGTCTCCGCGCTCGGCGCGACGCCGGTGCCGGTGCCGCCCGCGGTCGGCCTCTGCGAGGACGAGAGCGTCAACGAAGCGCCCTTCTACGTGATGGAGTTCGTCCGCGGGCCGGTCCTGCGCGGGGTCGCCGAGGTCGAGGAGGCCTTCCCCGACGAGGGCGACCGACACGAGATCGGCATGCGCGTCGCCGACACCCTGGCCCGGGTCCACGCCGTCGACCCCGACGCGGTCGGGCTCGGCGACCTCGGCCGCAAGGAGGACTACGTCGCCCGCCAGCTGCGCCGCTGGTACGGCCAGTGGGAGAAGTCGAAGACGCGCGAGGTGGAGGCGGTCGACCGTGTGCACGAGCGCCTCGCGGCGCGGATCCCGGCCCAGCAGGGCGTCTCGCTGGTCCACGGCGACTACCGCCTCGACAACATGATCTTGAGCGACGCGGGCGAGGTCGCCGCGGTGGTCGACTGGGAGCTCTGCACGCTCGGCGACCCGCTCGCCGACGTCGGCACGCTGATGGCCTACTGGCCCGAGCGCGGCGAGCCGGCCCTGCGCTTCGGCGAACCCGCCAACCTCGCGCCCGGCTTCCCCGACCGCGCCGAACTCGCCGCCCGCTACGCCGAGGCCTCCGACCGCGACCTCGGCGAACTCGACTTCTACCTCGCCCTCGGCTACTGGAAGCTGGCGATCATCCTCGAGGGCGTGCTCGCCCGGATGGCGGCCGGCGGCTACGGCAAATCGGCGGCCGACTCGGGCCTGGAAGCGTTCGCCCACCTGGTCGACCGCCTCGCCGAGACGGCGGCGACGGTCGAGGCGCGCGGCTAGGTCGGCGCCGTTTGTCGGCGCTAGCTGGGGTTTTTCGACGAGATTCCTTGACAGTACCCAAGCGCATTGGGAGGGTCACGCTGTTCAAGCTCGACCCTTCCAAAATAAGGAGCAGCCGATGCAGTCCGTCCGGAGACGACTCACGTACGCAAACGTGATGTCGTCGATTGCAGTTTTCCTCGTCGTAGCAGGCGGTAGCGCCTTCGCGGCCAGCCAGCTCGGCAAAAATACCGTCGGTACCAAGCAGTTGAAGAACAATGCCGTGACCGCGGCGAAGATCAAGAACAACGCGATCACCGGCGGCAAGATCGCCAACGGAGCCGTGACCGCCTCGAAGCTCGGTGGCGCTGCCGTGGGAGCCTCGAATCTGGGCGCGAACTCCGTCGGCCCCACGGCGCTCAGCGACAACGCTGTGACCGGTTCGAAGATCGCCAATGGCGCAGTCAGCGGCGACAAGATCGCCAACGACGCCGTAGGGGGAGAAAAGATCGCCAACGGTGCGGTTACGAGCACGAAGATCGGCGCCGGCGCAGTGGGGAGCACCCAGTTGGCCGAAGCGGAGCGCTCGGAGGCGTTCAAAGCAGAAGGCTCCGGCCTGCTCAACCTGGAACTGGCGCAGCCCGTCAGCCAGGCCCCGACGGTGATTCAGAGCTTGGCCCTCCCGCTGGGCGGCCAATACGTGGTTACCGGCGAGACGGAGTTGATCCTTTCGACCGGGACCAGCCAGTTCTCGCAGTGTTTCCTGGCCGATGAAGGGGCGAGCATTGCCACGGCGGCCGATACCTACGAAAAAGGACTCCTGTCGGTGAGCGGCGGCGTGAGCATGACCGGCGTCTCGAACGGCGGCACGATCACCCTCGCCTGCCGATCGAGCGGGGCAGGTACGTTTGCCTTCAACCGGCAGATCGTTGCCATCAGGGTCGGTTCGGTCAACTAACCCAGCCGCAGCGGCAGTTTCGAGAGGGCCGGGCTTACGACCCGGCCCTCATCTCGTCCTTATCCCTATCCGGCCGAATCGCGCCCGTCGGGGAAGATCGGGGATCCGGAAGCGCCGAGGTCACGGTGACCGGCGGGGAAAGCCTAGGCCACGCTCAGACCATGCGGGTGGGGTGGCGGGGCTCTAGCTCCTCGCCGCTCGCTTCCGCCTCGGCACGCTTCGACCAGCGATTCAGCTCGCGGCGGGCGAGGACCATCTTGTGGACCTCGTCGGGGCCGTCGGCGAGGCGCAGCATGCGGCTGAAGCGCCACATCGGGGCGAGCGGGGTGTCGTCGGTCATGCCGAGGCTGCCGTGGATCTGGATCGCCCGGTCGAGCACGTTCATCACCATGTTCGCGGCGACCACCTTGATCGCCGAGATCGACTGACGGGCGGCGCGCTTGCCCTCGGTGTCCATCTTCCAGGCGGCGTAGAGGGTGAGCAGGCGGGCCTGGTCGATTTCCATCCGGCTCTGGGCGATGTCCTCCTGGACGAACTGCTTGTCGGCCAGCGGGCCGCCGAAGGCGTGGCGTTCGTTGGCGCGGCGGCACATCATCTCCAGCGCCCGCTCGGCCGAGCCGATCGCCCGCATGCAGTGGTGGATGCGGCCCGGGCCGAGGCGGTCCTGGGCGATCGCGAAGCCGGCGCCGCGCTCGCCGAGCACGTTCTCCTTCGGCACCCGGCACTCGGTGTAGCGGATCTCGCAGTGGCCGGGGCCCTTGTCGTGTCCCATCACCGGGATCGGCCGCACCAGCTCGTAGCCCGGGGTGTCGGTGGGCACGCAGATCATCGAGGCGCGCGCGTAGGGGGGCGCCTCCGGGTTGGTGACGACCATCGCGATCGCCAGCTCGGCCCCGACCGCGCCGCTCGTGTACCACTTGTGCGCGTCGATCACCCACTCGTCGCCGTCGAGGACGGCGCGGCCCTGCAGCAGGGTCGGGTCGGAGCCGGACACCTCCGGCTCGGTCATCGAGAAGCAGGTGCGGATGCGGCCCTCCAGCGCCGGCTCGAGCCAGCGCTGCCGCTGTTCCTCCGAGCCGTGCTCGGCGAGGATCTCCATGTTGCCGGTGTCCGGGGCGGAGCAGTTGAAGGCCATCGGCGCCACCATCGGGCTGCGGCCCATCTCCTCGCAGAGGAGCCCGTACTCCCAGTTCTTCAGCCCCGGGCCGAAGCGCTCGTCGGGCATGAAGAGGTTCCAGAGGCCGGCCTCGCGGGCCTTGGCGCGGACCGCTCCCAGGTTGGCCGGGTAGGGGACCCCGGGGCCGACCTCGGCGTCGAGCGCCTCCATCAGCTCGCGCTCGGCCGGGTAGATCTCGGCATCCATGAAGTTGAGCACGCGCTCGCGCAGCGCGGCGACCTCCGCCGTGGGTTCGAAGTCCATCTCTGCCTCCCTGCTCGTGACCCTGGTCGGGCGAATCTAGTTCATCGCCGCCGGTAGCGGGCGAAGAGCTCCGAGCCTTCCTGGAGAAGCCACTCGAGGTCGAGCTCGGCCACCTCGGGGAGGGCGCCTTCGAGGATCGTCGTCCCGGCGCCGACCAGCTTCGGCGCGATGGTGAGGAAGAGCTCGTCGGCCAGCCCGCCCGCCTGCAGTTGGGAGTGGAGGCGGGGGCCGCCCTCGCAGAGGAGCGCGCGGACCTCGTGCTCGGCGCGCAGGTGGCGGAGCGCGGTGGCCATCTCGACCCGGCCGCCGGGTTCGCGGACGACCTCGACCGGGGTCGCGGTCGGCGGCGGGTCGCCTTCGTCGGCGGTGAAGATCACGACCCGGCCGCCGCCGTCGGTGAAGAGGCCCGCGTCCCAGGGGAGGTCGAGGCTGCCGATCAGCACCATCAGCGGGTCGCCGGGGAGGCCGAGGGCCTCGCGCCGCTCGCGCACGGCGGGGTCGGAGATGACGCGGCCGTAGTGCTCGACCCGCATCGTCCCGGCGCCGATCATCACGGCGTCGAAGCGCTTGCGCAGGCCGACCAGCATCGCCGTGTCGGTGTTGGAGCCGATCGGCCCGGAGCGGCCGTCGATCGAGGCGCGGCCGTCGAGCGTGGTGGCGAAGTTGAGGACGACGCGGGGGCGGTCGGCGGGCGGGCCCTCCCAGGGGCGGTAGTCGCCCAGCTGGTCGCTGACCGAGGTCGGGCCGGGCTCCGGGACGAGGCGCTCCACGCGTCGAACCCTAGATCACGCCTGTGGCCGTCCGGGCGAGGGCCGCCGGGGCGGGCGGCTCAGCTGTAGTCGTTCCAGCCGGCGAACTCGCGGCCGGCGAACTTCTGCAGCTCGGGGACTTCCGCGGCGAAGCGGGTCTTCAGGGTCGCCACGAGGTCGTCAGGGAGGACGGGCTTCGGCGCGCTCGGTTTGTCCGGGTCGTGGACGACTTTCTCGACCACCCAGCGCATGCGCTCGGGCAGGCGGTCGAAATTGCGGTCGAAGGAGCGGAAGCCCGGCAGTTTGATCAGCTTCTCCATCAGCTGGTATTTGTCGCCCGACTTGGCCGCCGACTTCTCCCACTGGCGGTCGAACTGCTCGGAGCTGAAGTTCTCGTCGACGCCGGCGTAGGCGAAGGCCTTGCGCATCGTCGTGTCGCGGTCCGACTGCAGCTCCTCCTGGGTGATGACCTCGATCTGGGAGCGGTCGAAGTGCTCGAGGTAGGGCTGCAGCTGCATCCAGTAGCGGGAGCGGTTCACGTACTGGGTCTCCGGTTCGTTCAGGACCGTGAGCATGTCGCGGGTCTCGTAGCCGGCGCCGGTCGCGTGCATCCAGTGGCTGAGGATGCGCTTGATCGGGTCGCGCACCATGTAGAGCAGCTTCGCGTCCGGGCAGTGGGTGCGGATGCGCTCGGCGACGCCGCCGTAGCGGGGCAGGTTGGTGTAGTGCGGGGAGGACTCGCCGCGGACCTTGAAGCGCTCGTCGAAGCGGCTCGCGTACCAGTCGAGGCCGAGGTCCCAGTTCAGCTCGGTGACGAAGAAGTTCAGCTCCTTCGGCTTCGACATCTGGATCTCCGGATGGAGGCCGAGGTAGTGGTGGATGCTCGTCGTGCCGCACTTCAGGCCGCCGATGATGATCAGGTTCGGCATCGCCGCGTGGGCTTTGGGGCGCCGCCGGCGCGCGCTTTTGCGATCGGCGCTGTAGCGCTCGCGGGCACGGGCGCACATCGCCTCGTCGGCGGGGTCTGGGAGCAACGGCGGCGGCAAGGTGTGCGTGTCGGTATCCGGCACGAGCGTGGCATTCTAGCTGTGATGCCGGTTCTCCTCGTTCAGACGCCGCTCGGCGACCTCGCGTCGAGCCTCGAACACTTCTTCAACGCGACCACCGAATTCTTTCGGCACCTCTCCGAAGTGCACTGGTCCCAGTTCGGTCTGGCACTGCTCTGCCTGCTGGGGATGCAGTTGGTGCGGGCCTGGGCGTGGCGCAACGTGCTGAAGGCGGCCTACCCGGAGAAGCGGATCGGCTTCACCCATCTCGCCGCCGCCTACCTGGCCGGGGCGGGAATCAACGCGATCATCCCGGCCCACGCGGGGGACGTGACGAAAATCTTCCTGGTCAAGCGCCAGATCCCCGACTCCTCCTATCCGGCGGTGACCTCCTCCTACATCGTGCAGACCGTCTTCGACACTTCGGTCGGGATCCTGGTGCTGCTCTACGCGATCAGCCAGGGGCTGCTGCCGCCGCTCCCCGAGCTGCCCCACCTGCCGGCCTTCGAGGTCTCCTTCTGGGCCAACCACCCGAAGACTTTGGCGATCACGGTCGCCGTCCTCCTGGTCCTGATCGTGGTCGGGGTCTGGTACCTGAACCAGCGCGTGCGGCGCTTCTGGGCGCGGGTCAAACAGGGCCTGGTCATCCTCACCCGGCCCGGGGACTACATGCGCCAGGTCTTCGCCTGGCAGGGGGTCGGCTGGCTCCTCCGTTTCGCCGCCTTCTGGTTCTTCCTCGAGGCCTTCGGCCTAAAGGGGTCGGTCGGCAACGTGATGCTGGTGATGAGCGTCCAGGCGATCGCCAACATCGTCCCCTTCACCCCGGGTGGGGCGGGCGCCCAACAGGCCCTCCTCGTCGCCACCCTCCACGGCCCCTCCCGCGCCGCCGTCCTCTCCTTCTCGGTCGGCACCCAGATCGCGATGGCCGCCTGGTCCGTGGTCCTCGGCTTCGCCGCCATCTTCCTCGTCTTCCGCACCACCGACTGGCGAGGCCTGATCCGCCAGGCCCAGGAGGATGCCGACCGCGAGGACGGCGACGGCGGCGGCGGCGCGGCGGTGGCGACCTGAGAGGTTGGGGCAGGTGAGGGTCCGGGCCCCTGCGGCGGGGGACGGCGGGATCCGTGGCCCGGGCGGCGGGGACGGCGCACTTCGGGGCCCGGCGGCCGGCGTTCGCACTTCCCCGTAGCCGGTACGGGGAACTGCGAACGCAGATGGGGGACGGCGCACGGCCGGGGGACGGCGCGCTCCGGGGCGCCTGCCGCGGGGACGGTCCCGTCCTGGGCGTCTCGTGGCGGCCCGGGCAGGCTGTGGCCGCCGCGAGACGCCCAGGACGCGAGGCTTTAGGGGGAAGCGCGCGGGTTCCGGCGCAGGTCGGGGGACGCGGTCGACCTTTTCCGGGCCGGAGGGCGGAAAAAGCCGGTCGCACGGGTCGACCGCGCCAGGGCGCGGTCGACCCGCTCGGCGGGTCGGAAGATCGGGCCCTGCATGAGTTGAACACACCAGGGTGTGTTCAACTCACTCAGCGCTCCGGAACCTCCTTAGGGAACGCGGAGTTCCGCACCGGACCCGCGCACCTCGTCACGGATCCTCGCCGTGACCCGCACGGGACTCGCACCCTCGCCCCTCTCCCCGTGACCCGGCCCTCTCGTAGGCGGTCACAGCCTGCCCGGACCGGCTACGAGAGGGCCGGGTCCCTTGGCCGTCTCTTCCTCAGTACCCTCCCGTCCTTTCCCGTCCCCCGCGAACCCTCTAGTCCGACCACCCCGGATACCGAGGGTCGACCTGCCACTGCCACGGCGCCGCTTCCGCGGCCGGGAAGTCGTAGTGGTTGCGGCCGGGGAGGGTCTCGAGGGGGACGAGGGCCGGGTCCTGGGAGGCGAGGAGTTCGGTGCCGGCGGCGGACGCGACGTCGGCGGCGGTCGCGGTGCGGCGGAGGGAGCGCCAGCCCAGGGACGGGCGGT
>MKSH01000276.1:55682-55902 GCA_001898095.1 Solirubrobacterales bacterium 70-9
GGCCACGAGCGGGGCCTGTCTGCCGCCGCGGCGCCGCCTTCCGCGCGACCGTCGCGCGGAGCCGCTCCCGGCGCTTCCTTCTCGCCCCTGCCCTCCGCTCCTCTCCGGCCATGCACCGACGCTAGGAGGGAAATGCGCGCGTGGGGTGCGGAGTATGTGCCGAATGTAAATCGGCGATGTGGCGGGTCTGCTTAGATCTGCCCCATGGAGGGAAGCCCTT
>MKSH01000276.1:55909-59446 GCA_001898095.1 Solirubrobacterales bacterium 70-9
GTTTGGCGATCCCGACGAGTTCCGTGCCCGCATGGAGGAGCTCTCGGAGCAGATGCAGTCCTCGCAGCGCGTCGCCTGGGCCGACAACGCGATCAAGCTGGCGGTCGAGATGACCGTCGCCTCGATCGGCCGGCTCGATCTCACCGGCAATGCCGACGAGCAGGCGATGCAGGTCCGCGACGCGATCCGCGTCCTCTTCCCGGAGGCCGTGACGTTGGTGCGCGAGGCCCGCGAAGGCCTCAGCTGAGCCCGCCGCAGAGCTAGAGCAGTTCGAAGCGCAGGTCGACCACCGCGCCGCGGCGGAAGAGCGCGCCGAGGACCTCGACCGGCGCCGCGATGATCGCCGCCGGGATCGCCAGGACGATGCTGGCGAGGGCGTCGATGCGCCGCTGCCAGCGCTCGTCGGCGGGCGCCGCCCGTCCCGACCCCAGCGCCGCCAAGGCGACGTTGTGGCCGAAGGTGACCGAGTTCAGCAGCGTCTGCCAGGTCACCATGAAGCCCGCGCCCGGCGCCCAGCGGCGGCGACGGACGACCTGGTCGCGCTCGGCCACCAGTCGGCGCACCGACTCGACCGTGAAAAGGTAGTGGGCGCCCGGTTCGAGCCCGGCCCAGCCGGCGCCGCCGAGCGAGCAGGCGAAGCTGGCCCGGTCGACGATCCGCACCCTCTCCTGGTCACCGAGGCGGTCGAGCGCCGCCAGCGCCTCCTCGGTCCCGGCGGACTTGCCGATCACGCCGAGGCCGCAGCTCTCGCAGCGCTGCACCGGCGCGCCGAGGCGCTCCTGCTCGGCCAGCCAACCGAACAGCGGCTCACCGCAGGCGGGGCAAGGGGGGTTGTCGGGGCCGGCTCCGGCCTCGAGCGGGACGACGGGGGTGCGCGCCAACTCATCCATGCCATGTAGCGTACGACCCTGCCCGCAAGAGCACCCTCAAGTTGAGCCTTCGCAGACACTGAGTTGAACCGCCGCAAGCAAGACATCCTGGCCTGGGAGTCGCGCTGGAGCGTGCGCGTGGGGCTGATCACCGTCCTCGGGGTGCTCGCGGTCATCGCCGCGCTGTTCCTGTTCTCCCCCGTCCACGGGGAACACTCGTCCGAGCTCCTGCTCTCGGCGCACGAACACTCCTCGACCGTGATCCTGGCGTCGGTCATCCAGGCGATCGGCTTCCTGCTGCTGACGGCGCCGCTCTACTTCCTCTTCCGCGCGGCGCTCGCCCGCAGCGACCGGATGCGGCGGCAGTTCGTCGGCGTGATCCTGGTCGGGCCGCTCTTCTTCGCGATCTCCGCCGTCTGCACCGGCATCGCCCTGAACGAAGCCGCCGACGAGTTCGCGAAGGGCGAAGCGAAGCCGACGATCACGATGGAAAAGGCGCACGAAGAATGCGTCAAGGAAGAAGAAGACAAGGGCGCCAAGGCGTTCGGCGAAAAGTACGACTCCGGGGCGAGCCCGCTCAAAGACTGCGAAACGCAGGAACGCGAAAACGACGCCGCCGACAACGCGCGCGGCGACTCCACCTTCACCGCGCCGGCGACCGGGTTCGAACTCGCCGGGCGGATCGGGCTGGCGTTCGCACTCGGCTACAGCTGCCTGTGGGCGATGCGCGTCGGTCTGCTGACGCGGTTCTGGGGCTCGCTGGGGATCGCCGTCGGGGTCGCGGCGCTGCTCCTCATACCCCAGTTCACGATGATCTTCTTCATCTACTTCGCCCTGCTCCTGATCGGGAAATTACCCCGCGGGAGACCGCCCGCCTGGGCGGCGGGCGAAGCCGTGCCCTGGCCGACGCCGGGCGAGCGGATGGCGAAGGAACTGGAACCGAAGGACGGCGGGCCCGAGCCCGGCGAGGGCGGCGACACTCCCGGCGCCGGCTCGGCGGGCGAACTGCCCGAAGGCATCGAAGCCCCGGAACCGGAGACGGCGCCCGAACCCGACGGCGACGGCTCGCCCGGGACCTCCCCCGGCGGCCCGTCACGTAAAAAGCGCAAGCGGCGTAGCTAGGAGGGGTCAGGACGGCGGCGCGCTCGGGTGCGGCGTCGCGCTCGGCGAGGCGGCGCTAGCCCGCGCGCTGGGCGTCGAGCGCGGCGCGCTTCCTGTGGGTGCGGATCTCGCTCATCATCCGCTCGAGCCGCGGCTCGGTCGAGTCGTCGACGTACTTCATCGCCGCCGCGACGCCGGGGTGGACGGCGGCGATCTGCTCGTGCATCGCCTGGGCGACGGCGCGGTAGGTCGGGTGGCCCTCGCGGCCGGAGCGCAGCTCGATCAGGTGCATCGCCTCGCGCGCGTTCAGGTCGAGGACGTAGCGGATGCGGAAGGCGAGGCTGAGCGCGTAGGGAGCCAGCTCCTCGTGGCCGGCGGCGGCGAGCCGCTCGTACTCGGCTTGCGAGATCTCCAGTGCCCGCTCGAATTCACCGCCGACGCCCGCTTCGCGGACCTCGTCGGGGACGCCCGCGCCGAGGTCGGGGCTGAGCCGCTGCCACTGCACGGTGAGCAGCCGGTGCCGCTGCAGGTCGCGGAAGGCGCCGTAGTCGGAGACGATCTCGAAGCGGTAGCGGAGCGCCTCGAAGCCGCGCCCGGGACGGTGGCGGCGGTTGTCGCGCCCGGCGACGATCGAGGCGAGCATCTCGCCCCGCTCGTCCTCGCCCGACGCCTCGACCCGGGCGCGGATCTCCGGCTCGGGCACGGCGGCGGCCTCGAAGAGCGACGCGGCCAGCAGGTCGACTTCGGAGCCCTCGACACGCAGGAGCTCGACCGCGGGGGCCGGATCGACTTCCTCGCGGCGACCGAGACCGAGGCGGTCGACCCAGCGCTCGGTCCCGGCGCGGCGCTCCTGCAGGTAGGAGATCCACTCGCCGCCGCGGTCGGGGCGCTCGACCCGCGACACGAAGCTGGGCATCACCTGTTGCAACTCCGCGAGGATCATCGCGCCGAAGCCACGCGCCTCGGGGAGCGGCGAGGCCATCAGCCGCAGGATCAGCTGCTCGTAGGCCTGGCCGGAGGCGTAGATGCCGACGTGGCTGAGCGTCGCGGCGGGGAGGAGGCCGCGCAGGAGGTCGAGCGCCTTCGCCCGGATCGAGCGCCGCCAGGCCGCCTCGGGCTCCCCTTCGCCGCGCGGCCAGCGGCCCGCCGCCCACTCCTCGACGATGCCGAGCGAGCGCGAGTAGATGACGAAGATCTCATCCATCGCGTCGACGAACTCGGGGCCGAGCCCGTCTTCGCGGTAGAAGCGGAAGCCGCCCTGGGGCAGCGCTTTGTCGTAGGGGATGTAGCGGGTGGACTGCTCGAGATAGGCGGCGAGCCGGCCGCGCTGCAGGAGCTTGGTAAGGATGTTGGAGACCCACTCGCAGGCGACGTGGGCGCCGCCGACCTGGGCGATCGAGTCGTCGCCGTAGCCGACGAAGACGCGCTCGTAGAGCTGCGCGGCGCGCGCCCCCTCCTCGGCGTCGAAGGGGCGGCCGGAGGCGGGTGCGTCGGCGGCGAACTCGTCCAGGTAGAGGCGGCGGACCGACCCGGAATAGCGCGAATAGCGGGCAAAAAGAGCCCCTTT
>MKSH01000276.1:59494-61124 GCA_001898095.1 Solirubrobacterales bacterium 70-9
TGCTCCTCGGGGCTGAATTGTTCGGCCGGGTAACGCATGGGTTGGCCATCGTACGCCCGCCGTGGGACGGCTGACTTGGGCCCGCCGGAGCCGCCGCATCGCCCGCTCGGCGCCCTTCGACTCAGGTGCCGAAAGGCCTCGCAAAGTGTCAATTCGCAGCGCTTCGTACCAATTGGCGCGCCGCCGCTTGACCCGGTGCGGGGTGCCGCGCTTTGGTGGCCGCCATGCGGATCGCCGCCCTCATCTGCTTCGCCCTTCTCCTCTTCGCCGCGCCCGCGGCGGCGCGGCCGACCGCGATCGTCGCGATGGGGGACAGCTTCATCTCCGGCGAGGGCGGGCGCTGGCTCGGCAACGGCTCCGAAGCGTTGGGGACGAGGTCGGGGACCGATCGCGCCGCCTACGACTGCGGCGACCTCGGCTGCGAATACGACCCGACCCGGGTCTACGGGGCGAGCGAGGAGAACGACTGCCACCGCTCCGACGTGGCGCCGATCGAGAGCGCCCCGGTCGCGGTCGACGTGAAGGTGAACCTCGCCTGCTCGGGGGCGAAGGCGCGCGACCTCTGGCCGGGCGCCGAAGGCGGCACCGGCCATTTCGGCGAGCCTCCCGAGGTCGACCAGCTGGCCGCGGTGGCGCGGCGCGACCAGGTGCGGATGGTGGTGGTGACGGTGGGCGCCAACGACGTCGGCTTCGGCGAACTGGTGGCCGAATGCGCGCTTGACTGGGCCCGCAGCCCGGAAGACGAACCGGAGACCTGCCGCGACGAAGCGGAGGCCGAGATCCAGGGCGCCCTGCCGCGGGCGACGCGCTACGTCACCGCGGCCTTCCACGGGGTGCGCCGGACGCTGCGGGCGGCCGGGTACGAGCGCTCCGAGTACCGCCTGGTGGCGATGGGATACGCGTCGCCGTTCCCGGCGGGGAGCTGGTTCCGATATCCCGAGGTCGGCTGGACCCGGCTGACCGAAGGCGGCTGCCCGGTCTGGAACATCGACGCCGACTGGGCCGCCACCGGTGCCACTGCCGACCTCGGAGGGATGCTCAAAACGGCGGCGGCCGCGAGCGGCGCCGAGTACCTCGACCTCACCCACGCCTTCGACGGCCACCAGGTCTGCGACCGCCGCGCCCGACGAGTCGGCCCATCCGGTCCCTCGGCGCTGACGGCAGAGTGGTTCCGCCGCCTCTCGTTCCTCCAAGGCTCGACCCGCGAATCGCTCCACCCGAACGCCTACGGCCAGCGCGCGATCGGCGAGTGCCTGGCCCTCCTCTTCACCCGCCCCCGCGGCAACTACGCCTGCGCCGACACCCCCGATGAGTGGCTCGGGGGTGTGCACTTGACGGTGCTCGGCTGAGGGGGGCGCGGGGACGGCGCACTTCGCGGCCCCTGCGGCCGGGGACGGCGTGCTTCGCGGCCCGGTCGATTGGGGACGGTCCCGTCCTGGGCGTCTCGCGGCGGCCGGGCAGGCTGTGGCCGCCGCGAGACGCCCAGGACGCGAGGCTTCCGGGGGGAAGTGCGCGGGCTCCGTGCGCTTTAGGGGAGAGGCGTGACGGAGACGTCGCCTTCGAGGTGGCGCGGACGGGCTCCGGGACCGGCTGTGGAGCTTTTCTCTCGCATGGAGAGAGTCTCTCTCCA
>MKSH01000276.1:61244-64744 GCA_001898095.1 Solirubrobacterales bacterium 70-9
GGCCCTCTCGTAGGCGGTCACAGCCTGCCCGGGCCGCCTACGAGAGGGCCGCGTCCCTTGTTCGTCCCTTTCCCACCTTTCCCCGCCCCTCGCCCAGCCGCCGCGTCCCTAGACGGCGCGGGGTGGCGGGGCCTTCATCAGCTCGATGCGGTGGCCGCCGGGGGCGATGGCGAGGGCTCGGGGCTCGCCCCAGTGCTCGCGGCGGCGTTCGACCTCGAAGCCGTGCTCTTGGAGGCGGGCGAGGGCGGCGTCGATCTGGGGGGTGACGACGGCGACGTGGGCGCGGGGTGGGACGACGGGGTCGTCCTCGTGCATGAGGTGGATCTGAGTGCCGGCGCACTCGAGCCAGGTGAAGCCGCCGTCGAAGGGATCGGGGACGACGGTGAAGCCGAGGATCGCGAAGAACTCGAGGGTCCGATCGAGATCGGCGGGTTTCACCTCGATGCCGGCGTGTTGGAGCATCAGCGCGTGGGTGGGGAGCGTCAGCGTTTTGGTCGGCGAACGGGACCTAGAACAAGAGTGAGACTAATGCCGCGGCGACCACGATCGCCGTCGACCAGGTAATTGACTCGGCCACGGTCCGGTTGTCAAGGCCGTAGGCATGGGAGACGACCATCGCGTTGAGGCCGGTCGGCATCGCCGACATCAGCCGGTAGGCCGACGGCAGGTCGATCAGCGGCGCGGCCAGCAGCATCAGGAGCGCCGGGGCGAGGGCCAGTCGCGCGCCGACGGCAAGCGCCACGGGCCGGGTGAACGGCGGCGGGATCGGCAGTTCACCGTGTTCGGCGCCCTCGGCCAAGGTGGCGCCGACGGCGAAGAAGCCGATCGGCAGGACCGCCACCGCCAGCACCTGGGAGGCGTCGACCAGGAACGTCGGCGCCAGGGCCTTCGGGGCCAGGAGGCCGAGGATCGCGGCGTAGAGCGGCGGATTGCGGGTCAGGAACGCGACGCCGCGATCTTTCAGCCCCTCGCCGGCCCGGTCGCCGAAAGCGGCCCCGACCGCGAACGCCCCCAACAGCAGGGCCGGGCCGCTGACCAGGACGTCGTAGAGGACGCCGGTCGACAGGTGGTCGTGGCCCAGCAGCGCCACGGTCAGCGGGTAGCCGAGGTAGGCGGTGTTGGAGGTCAGCGCGCAGACCATCACCGCGCCGGTCTGCGCCCGCGACAGCTTCAGCAGGCGGCTCGCCAGGAACCAGACGATCGTGGTGACGAGCGCCAGGTTCACCCAACCGAGCCCGATGCCGACCGCGTTGTCGAGGCTGACTTCGGCCTTCGCCAGGTTGAAGAAGATGACGAACGGGACCAGCACGTAGAGGATCACGCGCAGGAGGCGCCGGGCGAGCCCGATCGCGGCGGTGGGGTGGCGGTGCTCGGCGCCGACCCCGACGGCGGTGCCGAGGACGATCAGCCCGGCGGTGAGGAGGACGCCCATCGGAAGCCCCGTGTATAGCGGCCGGCGCTGTCCGGCGCTCAGCCGTCCGTACCGGTCGGCGGCTTAGAAGAGCGAGGAACCGGCGTGCGTGGCGAAATCGACCAGCGGCTGGGGGATGACGCCGAAGAAGACGGTCGCGGCGGCGGCGAAGACGGCGGGGCCGACCAGGTACCAGCGGCGTCCCGCCTCCGGGTCGACCGGGTCGGCTTCCGGCGAGGCGCCGGCGATCGCCGGGGTGGAGCCGGGGCCGGAGGCGGCGACCTCGTTCTCCGGCCGCATCCACATCGCCGCCACCACCCGCAGGTAGTAGGCCAGCGAGATCATCGTGCCGACCGCGATGAAGACCGCGAGCCAGGTGTAGCTGCCTTCGACCAGCGCCTCGATCAGGTAGAGCTTGCCGATGAAGCCTGCCGTCGCGGGCAACCCGGCCAACGCCAGCATCGAGATCGTCAGCGACCAGGCCAGCACCGCGCGCTCGGAGCCGAGCCCGCGGACGCTGCGGATGTCGTCGCCGAAGGGCGTCTCGCGCTCCCGCGCGACGATCACGGCGAAGGCGGCGAGGTTCATGAAGAGGTAGGCGGCGAGGTAGAAGATCAGCGAGCTGACGCCTTTTTCGGTCGCGACCACGAGCCCGCCGAGCATGTAGCCCGCCTGGGCGACGCCGGAGTAGCCGAGCAGCCGCTTCAGCGAGTCCTGGCGGATCGCGCCGACGTTGCCGACGACGATCGAGATCGCGGCCAGGATCGCCAGGCCCATCTGCCAGTCCCCGGTCTCGGGGCCGAGGGCGACGACGAAGAAGCGGATGAAGACGGCGAACGCGGCGGCCTTGGTGGCGACCGCCATGAAGCTGGTGATCGGGGTCGGCGCCCCCTGGTAGACGTCCGGCGTCCACTGGTGGAAGGGGGCGATCGAGGTCTTGAAGGCGAGTCCGACGGTCGCCAGCGCGATCCCGATCAGGATCAGCGGGTCGTGCAGCATCCCTTTCGCTTCGATCCCGTGGGCGATCCCGGCGAAGTCGGTCGAGCCGGTGCCGCCGTAGATGAAGGCCATCCCGTAGAGCAGCGTCGCCGAGCCGAGCGAGCCGACGATCAGGTACTTCAGCCCCGACTCGAGCGAGCCCTCGCGCCGCAGGTTGGTGGCGCAGAGGATGTAGAGCGGGATCGAGAGGGTCTCGATCGCGACGAAGAAGGTGACCAGGTTCTCGGCCTCGGCCAGCAGCACCATGCCCAGCACCGAGCCGATCAGCAGCGCGTAGTACTCGCCGTGCCCGGCTTCCTCGGCGGCCCGCTCGCGGATCGAGAGCAGGATCGCGGCGAACGCCGAGGCGATCGCGATCAGCGAGATCGAGATCGCCAGGTTGTCCACCCGCAGCGCCCCGGCGACCAGGCTCAGGTTGTCGTTCCAGTGCCAGAGCAGCAGGCCCGCGGTCGCGCCCAGGGTGATCACGGCAAGGCCGGGCGCCCAGCGCTTCGTGGTCGAGAAGACGCCGCTCATCAGGATCACGACGAGCCCGACGGTCAGCGCGATGAGCGGGGCGATCCCCGCGTAATCGATGTGGGGAGCGTTGAAAGATTCGCCGGCCATCACTTGTTCACCGCCAGATTCGCGTCGGAGGATTCGGAGCCTTCGCCGGTCACCGCGCTCACCGACTGCTGCACGCTCGGGTCGGCGCGGTGGAGGATCAGCTGCGGGTAGAGCGCCAGGGCGAGGATGCAGAGCACCAGCGGCGCCAGGATCACACCGTCGCGGAGGCTGATCTCACGCGAGGCGACCCCGTCGGGC
Organism: Solirubrobacterales bacterium 70-9; assembly: GCA_001898095.1. Taxonomy (GTDB): domain Bacteria; phylum Actinomycetota; class Thermoleophilia; order Solirubrobacterales; family 70-9; genus VAYN01. The sequence continues at coordinate 64,459 of MKSH01000276.1, forward strand.
TTACGGTTGTGCATCGTCCCCTGGTAGAGACGCAGCGCGTAGTACGCCGACATCGCGACGCCCGAGATGGCGATGATCGCGAAGACGATCTTCGACTGGAAGAGCCCGTTGAGGATGTAGAACTCGCCGATGAAGTTGGCCGACCCGGGCATCGCCAGGGTGGCCAGGGCGACGATCAGGAAGAGGGCCGCGAACACCGGCGCCCGCATCGCCATCCCGCCCATCGAGCGCAGGTCCTCGGTGCCGGTCCGCTCGACCAGGATCGCGATGATGATGAACAGCGGCG
>MKSH01000277.1:0-2758 GCA_001898095.1 Solirubrobacterales bacterium 70-9
CGATCGCGCTGACGCTCCTCTGCGCGGTCCTCGTCACCTCCGGCTTCCTCACCCCGGACCTCACGGCCTGGAAGATCCCCGGCTACAACGAGCCCGCGGGGCTGGGGGAGATGCTGCCGATCCTCTACCGCAACGGCCTCGTGCTGGCGCTGCACGCGACCGCCTGCGTGGCCGGGTTCATCGCCGGCGCCTCGATGCCGCTGGCGGCCGAGCAGCGCACCGGCTTTCCGCGCTGGGTCCACGTGAAGGCGGGGGAGCTGGCGATCCTCTTCGTCTGCGCGGTGACCCTCTTCTCGCTGCTGACCCAGGCCTTCTTCCTCGGCTTCCAGGGATCGACCCTGGCCTTCCAGCTGCACATCTCCCGGCTCGACCTGATCCTCAGCGTCCTCCCGCACGCGCTGATCGAGCTGAGCGCCCTCTTCCTGCCGCTCGCCGCCTGGCTGATCGCCAGCCGCCGCGGCCAGTGGAACCAGCTGTTTGCCGCGACCGCCGTCACCGTCGTGATCGCGGTGCCGATGCTGATCGTCGCGGCGCTGATCGAGGTCTACCTCTGGCCCCACATCCTGCGTTCGCTGAGCGACTACCACTACTCGCTGCACACGTTCATCCTCCAGTAGCGCGCCGCCGCCCGGGGCGCCGCCCTCGTAAGATCGCCCGCTCATGAGCGGATACGAGCCGAGGGCGATCGAGCAGAAGTGGCAGGCGGTGTGGGCCGGCGAGCGCACCTGGGAGGTGCCGAACCCGGGGCAGCCCGGCTTCGACGAATCGAAGCCGAAGGCCTACGTCTGCGAGATGCTCCCTTACCCCTCCGGCGAACCGCACGTCGGCCACCTGAAGTGTTACGCGGTCGGCGATGCGATCGCCCACTTCCGCCGCCGCCAGGGCTTCCAGGTCGTGCACCCGATGGGCTACGACGCCTTCGGCCTGCCCGCCGAGAACAACGCGATCAAAACCGGCGAGCCGCCGCGGGTCGCCACCGAGCGTTCGATCGAGTCGTTCCGCCGCCAGTTCCAGGAGTGGGGGATCTCGATCGACTGGGCGCGCGAGATCGCCACCCACCAGCCCGAGTACTACCGCTGGACCCAGTGGATCTTCCTGCAGCTGTACGAGCGCGGGCTCGCCTATCGGACCGAGGCGGCCGTCCAGTGGTGCCCGAAGGACGCGACGGTGCTGGCCAACGAGCAGGTGGTCGACGGGCGCTGCGAGCGCTGCGGCACCGAGGTGATCCAGAAAAAACTGGAGCAGTGGTTCTTCAAGATCACCGACTACGCCGACCGGCTGCTGGAGGACTTCGACGCGCTCGAGTCCTGGCCCGAGCACGTGATCACGATGCAGCGCAACTGGATCGGTCGCTCCGAGGGCGCGGAAGTCGTCTTCCGCAACGCCGAAGTCGGGCTCGAGTTCCCGGTCTTCACCACCCGTCCCGACACGCTCTTCGGCGCGACCTTCTTCGTGTTGGCGCCGGAGCATCCGCAGCTGGACCAGCTGGTCGCGGGGACCGAGGCGGAGGCGGCGGTGCGCGAGTACGTCGACCGGGTCGGGCGCGAGTCGGCCGAGGAACGCGGGGCGGAGGACCGCGAGAAGACCGGGGTGTCGCTGGGGCGGACCGTCGTCAACCCGGTCAACGGTGAGGAGATTCCGATGTTCGTCGCCGACTACGTGCTGATGGAGTACGGAACCGGCGCGATCATGGCCGTCCCCGGGCACGATTCGCGCGACTACGACTTCGCCCAGGCGTTCGGCCTGCCGGTGAAGCGGGTGATCGAGGGGACCGATCCGGAGGTCCCCGGCGACGCCGACGGCCTCCCCTACAGCGGCGACGGCCCGATGGTGAACTCGGGGCGCTTCGACGGCCAGGGGAACCGGAATGCCTACGCGGCGATGGTCGAGTGGCTGGGCGAGGAAGGGCGCGGCAGGACCGCGGTCAACTACCGCCTGCGCGACTGGCTGCTCTCGCGGCAGCGTTACTGGGGTGCGCCGATCCCGATCGTCTACTGCGACGAGTGCGGGATGGTCCCGGTCCCCGACGACCAGCTGCCGGTGGAACTGCCGGAGATCGAGGACTACGCGCCGCACGGCCAGAGCCCGCTCGCCGCGGCCACCGACTGGGTGCAGACGACGTGCCCGAAGTGCGACGGCCCGGCCCGGCGCGAGACCGACACGATGGACACCTTCGTCGACTCCTCCTGGTACTACATCCGCTACCTCGACCCGCGCAACACGGAGGCGGCTTGGGATCGCGCCGCGGCCGCCCACTGGATGCCGGTCGACCAGTACATCGGCGGGGTCGAGCACGCGATCCTCCACCTGATGTACGCGCGGTTCGTGACCAAGGCGCTCGCCGACCTCGGCCACCTCGACGTGCAGGAGCCGTTCGCGAACCTCTTCGCCCAGGGGATGATCACCCGCGACGGGGCGAAGATGTCGAAGTCCCGCGGCAATACCGTCAGCCCGTCGGAGTACGTCGAGCGCTACGGGGCCGACACCGCCCGCACCTACGTCTGCTTCATGGGCCCGCCGGAGCGCGGCGGCGACTGGACCGACGAGGGCGTCGAGGGGGTCAATCGCTTCCTCTCGCGTCTGTGGAGGCTGTGTGACGAGGTCGCGGAGCGGACCGGGCCCGGCGGCGATGCCGTGGCGACCGAGGGCGACGCGCGGGCGCTGGTCGCGAAGGCCCACTGGTCGATCGACAAGGCGACGAAAGACTTCGAGCGCGGCTTCCAGTTCAACACCGTGATCTCGGCGGTGATGGAGCTCG
>MKSH01000277.1:2789-4418 GCA_001898095.1 Solirubrobacterales bacterium 70-9
CGGCGCTGCGCTTCGCCACCGCCACGGCGGCCTCGCTGATCTTCCCCTTCGCCCCGCACCTCGGCAGCGAGGTCTACGAGCGGATCACCGGCGAGCGGGTCTGGGAGCAGGGCTGGCCGGTCGCCGACGAGGCGATGCTGACGAGCGACACCGTGACCCTGATCGTGCAGGTGAACGGGAAACTGCGCGACAAGATCGAGGCGCCCGCCGAGGCGCCCCAGGACGACCTTCTGGCGCTGGCGAAAGCGAGCGAGAAGGTGGCGAAACACCTCGACGGCAGGGCGATCGTGAAGGAGATCGTGGTGCCCGGCAAGCTCGTCAACCTGGTCGTCAAGTAGACGCAAATCCGAGCAGGGAGCCTGCCGGAATGCCGATCAGGCGCGTACCGAGTGCCTGCATTTGGTAGAAACGCCACGTGCTCGTCAGGCGCCTCTCGGAAACTCCGGTCGAGGAGTGGCATCGCCTCCGCACCCACGTCCTCATGGACGCGGGCGAACTCGGTGCGCGTCACCTCTCGGTGACCTGGATCGTCCTGCCCGGCGGGGCGGAGCAGCAGCTGCGCTCGCACGAAGAAGCCGAGCAGGCCTACGTGGTGGTCCGCGGCAGCGGCACGATGTCGGTGGCGGGGGACACGCAGTCGGTCGCCGAGGGCGATCTGATCCTCGTCCCACCCGCGACCGAGCACTCGATGCGCAACGACGGCAGCGAGGACTTCGCCTGCCTCTCGATCCAGTCGCCCCCGGTGGCGGCGGAAGAGCTCTACAGCGATCAGCTCGCCGAGGTCGCCGGCTACGACGACGAGGACGAGTACTAGCCACAGTTCGCTGACGCAAATTTTGCGTTGAGCGCACCACGCGTGCGCATTTGCCCGCCAGCGTGGCGGGCATGCCTGAACTGAGCCGCACCCAGATCGCCGTCTACGGGGCGATCGTCGTCGCCTTGCTGTTCGTCGGGGCGCGGGCGGCGCGCGGGGACAGAGGGAGTGCGAGCTCCGGCTACACGAGCTCCTATGAGTACGGGTCCGAAGCGGAAGGCGAAGCGGGCGAAGAGGACGAAGGAGGCGAATCGAGCTTCGCCGTCGAAGGCGGCAGTGACGTGGTGGTCGACGTGACCGGGGCGGTTCGCGATCCGGGCGTCTACCGGCTGCCGGCGGGGAGCCGGGTGGACGACGCGGTGAAGCGGGCGGGAGGGGAGACCGGCAAGGCCGAGCTCGACTCGGTAAATCTTGCCGCCCGCCTGGCCGACGGCCAGCAGGTGGTGGTGCCGGAGCGGGTCCCTGGAGGCTCCCCGCCGCCGGCGATCGGTACCGGCGCCGAAGAAGACGGCCCGATCAGCCTCGGCACCGCGACCGTCGAGGAGCTGGACACGATCGACGGCATCGGCCCGGTCACCGCCGAAGACATCGTCAAGTTCCGCGAAGAACACGGCGGCCTCTCCTCGGTCGACCAGCTCGACCAGATCTCCGGTATCGGCCCGGCGACGATGGAGGCGCTGCGCGAACGGCTGCAGCCCTGAGGCCGCCAGGTGAGCCCGCGCCTCTCGCTGCCGGTATTGGTCGGGATCGCCGTCCTGGTCGCGGTCGGTGTCGCGCGCAGCGGCGAGCTGCGCGAACGCGCCAAGGCCGGGCTG
>MKSH01000278.1:0-4820 GCA_001898095.1 Solirubrobacterales bacterium 70-9
GCGGCGCTGAACTGAGGTTGACCACGGTCCTCCGCCTCGCGAGCGCCCTGGGGGTGTCGGTGGCGGCGATCACCAGGGGGATCGGGTGGGACCCGAGGTCCGGCGCGCTCTCACTGGACGCCGACCCGGACCGCGAGCCCGAGAGCGGCCCGCGGCTGGGGGAGAACATCCGGCGGCGGCGGCGTGAGCTGGGGCTCTCCCAGGAGGACGTCGCTGCCCGGACCGGGATCTACCGCAGGCACTTCAGCGCGATCGAGTCCGGCGACGCGCTGCCGAGGCCGATCACGCTGCTCGTCCTGGCCGACGGCCTGGAGACCGATCTCGGCGAGCTCTTCGCGGGGACCTACGACTGGTACGTGCGCCCGCTGCCGCCGCCGGAATACGCCGAGGGCGAGGGACCGCCCTCGAAGGCCGAGCGCCAGGAGCGGCTCCTTCGGATGTGGGCCGAGGGCAGGAGCACCAGGGCGATCGCCGACGCCCTCGACCTGACCCCCTCCGCCGTCGGCGGGCTGATCAACGAACTGCGCGCCGTCGGCATCGACGTCCCCTACAGGCACCCACCGACGAGCCACGCGCAGCTCGGGAAGCGGCTGCGCCGCAGGCGTCGGTCCCGACGTCGGCACAGGGCATCGGGCGCCTAGTGCGATGGCGGCCACCCATCAGTGCCCGGCTCTGAAAAGCCCAAGCTCGGGGCATCGAGGCCCGATCCGCCGATTTCGGTCGGCTCCCGGGCGAGAAACTTGGCCGTGTCCGCCCTGCTGAGGAGCTCGGCGGGCGGACCGAGGGCTGAACCCCGCGTGGCGGCGACAGCACCACGCCTGGCCGCACAGGGCGCCGGCCCTGACGCTGCAGCTTTCTTATGCGGCGCCGAGCCCCATGCAGGCTTCGACCCCCGCGAGTCGGCGGGCAAGTCAAGTTGTGCCCTGCCAGGCACATCGGAGGTGAGGCGGTCCGCCGGGCGCCGGCCGACCTTCACGGCGATCCGCGGCCGCTTAGGCCGGTCCCCGACGGCAGAGCAGCTCGGTCGGGTCGAGCCGCTGCTCGCCGTGGGTCAACCAAGCTGCCACCCGGGCCTCCGAGTCAGGGCCGGTGAGCTCGATACGGCCCTCCTTCGGCACGAAGGTGCCGACGGCGACGAGGGCGTCTTGGGGGACGACCATCTTCGCCACCGTCGGATAGTCGGTCGCCATCCGGTCGTAGGCGTGAGCGACCCGGTCGGCGAGGCTCGACATGTTCACCTGGTCGTAGATGCCGCCCTCGAAGTAGATCTCGGTCAGCCCCGAACCGTCGGGGCGGCCGACGATGCCCGAGGCTGCCGCGATGGACCCGGTCGCGGGGTGGTCGCCGGCAGGCACGTAGACGACCGCTGCGCTCCCGGTCACGCTCGCCTGCCCTCGGCCCATGTCCGCGGCCGAGGCCGCCGACCGCTCTTCGTCAACATCATCATGCTGGCTCCCTTCCTTCGTTTGTGTCTCGAAAATCGCGCGGCGCCGGGGTCGAATCCTCGCCGCCGGACGGGTCCAGGCCCAGGACCGCGAGCGCCCAGGGCTCATCGATGGTCGGTGAGTAGAAGTGCTGCATCGAGCCGCGCACCGGCTTGGTGTCGATCAGCTCGACCGCTCCGCATTCGGCCAGGATGCGAACGTGGTAGCTGACGTTCGAGAGCGGCTCCTTCAGCACTTCCGCCAGCCGCCTCGGGCTGATGGTCGCCTCCTCGTCCAGGTACATCGCCCGGAGGATCTTCCTGCGCAGAACGTGACGCAACGCCACCAACAGTTCAGCATCCGCCGGGCCGCCGCCGCCCAGGGGGACGGTCCCGCTTCTTTCAGTCATGCCGACCACCTCCCGTGATCCGCCAGCGCGATCCGTCCTCGGCGGTCGGGGTCCATTCGATCCCCTCGAAGAGCGCGGCCGGCTCCACCACCAGCGCTCCGGCGAGCAGATAGATGACGTCGATGAACACCCGGCGTTCGCCATGTAGGAGTTCGTCCAACTCGACCTCGTCGATTTTGCTTCTGGCCGCGAGGCCCTTGAGCGTGAGGTTGGGACGGCGCTCGTGCCACAACCGTCTGACGTTCGCCGCGAACTGCAGGCGGGTGAGCGGGAAGGGACCCTCGATCCGCCGACGGGTATCGGGCGTGACCGACCCGACTTCCTCGATAAAGGCGGGCCGCCAGTCCTCGTCGGGCTCCCGGTCGGCGGCGATATTGCCGATGCGCTCCAGCTTCGCGGTGAGGGCCCTGATGCGCTCCTCGGGGCCCAGGAGCGCCTCGCCCGCCGGCACGTCCGCCACCTCGCAGATCTGGCGGAGCGCCTCCTCCATCGGATCGGACCGAGGCTCGGCGGCCGCCAGCGCGGCGGCGGTGAACTCCAGCCGGACGGCCTCATCGAGGTCACCCAGACGCTCACCGTCAGGTCCGATCCAGGTGCCCTGGTCGCCCGGCCGATAGCCGACGGCCCGGAGCGAGCGCTTCGCGAGTGAAGGGATGAGGAAGACGGCAGCCCGCTGCTCGGCGTCCCAGTTCCACCCGCGCCGCTGACGACTGGCCTCGGCCCTGGTGCTCCGGTCGATGACGGTGCGTGACGCCGCCATCAGTCGGTTCCCCCTTTCGCCCCCGGCCCGGTCACGTCGCGGGCTTCCGCGATCAATTGGCCGGCGACGATGTTCCAGTCCTCTTCGGTGCCGGAGCGGAGGGCGTCGAGGATCTCCTCCTTGACGGCGCCGCCGCGATAGGCCGGGTCGAAGCCGCGCCTGCCGATCTCGGGGCGACGACCGAGTCGCTCCCGGACCAGCGGGTCGTCGGTGAGGGCGCGGAGGAACCCGCGGATCAGGGCGACGGTGAAGTCGGTCTCCTGTTCGGAGCGCCGCGATCCGGCCGGATCGGCGGGTTGCGCGTCGGGGTCGAGGACGTGGTCTGCGGCGGCGATCCAGTCGCTCTCGTCGGCCACCTCGGTCACCTCGCTCAGGATCGGCGCCAGCGAGTTCGCGACGACGGTCCAGTGGTACCGGCCGAGGACGACGTGCTCGAAGAGAAGCTCGGTGACGGCGTCGTCCACGGCGTCGTGGCCGAGTGCCGTCAGGAGCAGGTGACGGCGCTCCTCGCCCGCGGTCCATACTGCGGCGGCCTCTGGGGTCAAGGTGTTCATGTCATCTGCCCTCCCGGTCTTTCGGGTCGGGTGCGGCCCCATGCCTTTGGGTCCGTCGCCGCCTCCGACCTGGCTCTTTTTTTAGGCTCTGGATCTGACGTTCAACTCCGTGCCCATACGTGTTAGCTCTGGGTCGGCCCACCAGTCAAGTCGCGACCTCGACAACGCGGTGAGCGCCCCTGACGAAGGCATCCCGGACCCTCCCTGGTCAGGCGCGACCTCCCCGCCGGTCCAGCGGCCGGGTGCTCCCGAGCGCCAGCATCAGTGCTCCGGAGGCAGCGATGAAGAGCCCCAGAAGACCGCCGCCGAAGATCGCCCCGAGGAGGCCGACGAGCACCGCCATCCGACCGGCGAGGCGGAGGAGGAACCCGCCCGCGACGGCGACGACGAGTACCGTGAGAACCGCCAGGGCCAGGGCCGGGACGATCATGCGGCCCGGCTCCTCGGAGGCGTCGTTCGGCCGATGGTCGGCGGCGCCGGGACGTCGACCGAGGCGGCCTCGTCCTCCTCGATCAGGCAGAGGGCGACCACCTGCCAGTCCTCCTCGGAGGTGCAATCGAGCATCTCCTCGATCAACGGCCTGAGCTCGTCGCCCAGGCTGGCAGGATCCAGCGACCCGTCCGAGCGGTGGGTCGCGATCACCTCCTCCAGTCTCGGGCGCACGGACTGGTGCCGGAGCACACTCAGCGCGTAATCGGTATTCGGATCACCTGCGGCGACATCGCTCATGGGACGTCACTCCTCTCGTTCGGTTGATCGCCCGCCCGGCCTTCGCCGGCCGGCAGGCCTTGTTCGTGGTCGGCCTCCGTTTCGAGGTGCCGAAAACGCTTCTCTCCCCTTGGCTCGCTCGGGGTGGTCATGCGACCAGCCTCAGCCCGGGCTCCGGCGCCTCGATCCGATCGGCGGGCGGCGGGACCTCGGCGATGCGTGGGGCGGCGGTGCTCGCCACCGGAGAGCGGGCGAGTTTGGCCCGGCCGATCTTCGTCAGCTTCCACTCACCTCGGGCGCCGCCCGCTTCGATCCAACCCTTCTGCGTGATGCCGATCCAGGCCTTGCCGACCCGCGGTTTCCATCTCGGCTGACCGCTCGGCAGCCGCTCCAGATCCCGCGTGCCGTGGCGCCCGGCGAACTCCTCGCCGACCGCCTGGACGACCTCGCGCTTCCGCGCCTTCCCGCCCAGCTCGGCCAGCCCTCTCAGGATCGGGACCTCATAGTCGTCGAGGGCGACCACCTCAGGGAGCGGCGCGTCGACCGCGAGGACCCGTTCCCCGGCGACCAGGGCCTTCAGGCGCCTGCGCTCCTCGTCGCCGCGGGCCATCATGTGGGTGTAGACCTTCAGGGTGAACTTGGGGTCGGTGTGCCCGAGCGCTTCCATCACCGTCCTCGGGTCCTTGCCGATCGCGACGAGGATCGAGGCGAAGGTGTGGCGCAGCTTGTGCGGGGTGATGCCGAGCGGCAGGGGCAGGTGGTCGCGTTCGAGGAGGACCTGGTCGGCCCGGCGCAGGGCAGCGGCGATGACCCGGCTTCGGAGGTTGTCCTTGTCGCGCCTGCCGCCGGTCCCCGTCGGGAAGACGAGGTCATCGGGCCCGGTCCGGTAGGCCCGCGCCTTATGGGCGACGAGCACCTTGCGCAGCGCCGGCAGCATCGGGATCTCCCGCAGCCCGGCGGCGGTC
>MKSH01000278.1:4909-7343 GCA_001898095.1 Solirubrobacterales bacterium 70-9
CAGTGGTAGCGCGGCTCGCGATCGAGCTCGGCGCAGGCGACCAGAAGGCCGTCGATCTGCTCGGCGGTGTCGAGATGGACGGGCCGGTTCTCCGCCTCGACCAGCCGCCGGGCCTTCCCGGCCGCTTCGTTTTCGGTCACGCCGGTGCGCTTCTTGTATTCGACCGCGATCCCGAGGATCCACTGGAGGATGTCGACGGTCTTGTTGATCGAGGACGCCGCCAGCGGCCGGCGGATCCGCCCACGCGGGTCCCGCAGCGGTCGGCCGCGGTCGATGGCGGCCGCGAGTCGCTCGGCCTCCTTGACCTTGTGGGCGACGTAGGCGTCCACCCGCACGTTGTCGACGTCGAGGAGATAGTCCTCGCCGAAGAACGGGATGAGATGCCTCAGTCCCCATTCCCTGAAGTCGTGCTGGCTATCGGAGACCCGGCCCTTCCGATCCTCCACGACACCCTTAGCGAAGGGGCCGAGGAGGATCGGCTCGCTATCGCCCCCCTCGCCGATCCCCAGGCCGGCGACCAGGGCCGTCGCCGGCTTCTTCTTTTTCCTGGGCGGCGGCGTCCAGAGATTGCGCCGGACGTCGGCGAGGATGTTCTTCAGCTCCTCATCGGCGCGCTCGGCGTCCCACGGCGGCTCGCCCTCTCCCTCGTAGCCGAGGGTCAGGTAGCGGCGCTCGCCGTAGGCCCGGAAGCGAAGGGCGAACTGCCGGCCCCTCTTGTGTTCGCGGACGACGACCTCGCCCTCCTGCCTACGCCTAGCCATCGGCCGGCCTCGGCACGTCGGGGACCTCGTCCCCGAGCGGGATCTCGATGGCGGCGCCGAGGTGGAAGGTGTGGCGGCGAAGGCCCGACTGCCGGCTGATCGCGAGGTGGAGAACGCCGCGGTGTTCACGGACCACCAGGCAGGCGGGGCTCCTTTCCCGGTCCAACATCGCGGACGACCTCCTCTCTCGGTGGCGTCCGCGCGGAAGGCAGCATCGATCGAGCCCTCTAGGAGTAGCCTCGGTCGCGCGCCCCCCGTCGGGCGCCCGTCGGGGGGGCGCCTTCACCGCGCCGCCCCCGACACAATTTCTCTTGGCGCGTTGACGTTAGCTCTGGTTCGCGACGAAAGCGAGTCCGAAATGCGCGAGGTGTTGATCCACCGGGATCGCGGTGGATGGGACCTCGCCAGCCCCTCGCAATCGGGCGGTCCGAGGCGCCGGACGAGCACCTTCGTGTCGAATCGCAGTCGGGGTCGCGGCCCGTCGCCGAGTGGGATCGCGCCCAGCTCGTCGCGGTGCTCGTACACCCACCGCCGCTGCACCCCCCAGCGGCGGGAGACCTCTGAGGCTGGGATGATCTCGTCCTCGTCGAGGAGCCCGCGGTCCTTGAGGAGCTCGGCCAGGCGGAGTGCCAGGGCCTCGATCGAGTCCGGGGCCAGGCGCAGTTCGGTGGGCTCGCCCGCGCCGTTCATCGTCGGCGGCGACTCCCGGTAGGGCGACGGACGGAACCGCGCGCCGGCGCGCCCGGCCGCGCCCGCGAGCAGGCCGCCTCCTCTTTCCGGCCGACCTTCGTCCAGTGCTCGATCCTGGCCGCCGCGATCCTGAGGTAGCCCTCGTCGATCTCGATCCCGCAGAACCTCCGGCCCTCCAGAGCCGCCGCCACCCCGGTGGTGCCGCTGCCAGTGAACGGGTCGAGGACGAGGCCGCCTTCGGGGCTGGCGAGTCGGACGAGCCAGCGCATCAGCTCGATCGGCTTCAGGGTCGGATGCGGGTTACGCGTCGGTCCGCTCGTCTTGGTGCTGGGCAGGAGGTTGAACGGGTGCTCGGGGAACCTCTCGCAGCCCGCATCGCGCTCTGCCCGCGAGGGCTTGGTGCAGTAGAGGAAGCGCGACGGCGGGAGCTGTACCCCGACCCCGTTCTCGCCTCCGGCCGCCGCGGCGTCGAGCAAGGCAACCGCGCAGTCGGCGACGCAGGCCTCCTCCGAGCAGCGCTCGTCGTGGGACGCGACAGCGTCGGCGGGATGGCGTCCTTCGACCCGACATGCCTCCGCGTTCAGGGCTCCGGTGCCGTGGCGGCGAATCGTCTCTTCGGTGGTCCCGTCGAGCGGTGCCCTGGCGACGACGATCGGCTCGATCGCCGGCTTCAGCGTCGTCGCGCGGCCGCCGGGGTAGCGCCGCGACTTAGAGATGCCCCTCGAGTGCAGCCAGACCAGGGTGTCGCGGATCTCGAGGCCGGCGTCCTCAAGCCCGGCGGCGAGTCGGTGGTGGGTCCGGGGGGAGCCGAAGGCAAGTAGGAAGGCGCCCGGCTTCATCGCCCGCAGGCACTCCGCCCCCCAGATAGCGCACCACACCTCGAACGCCTCCGGCTTGGAGAGTCGGCCGTGCCCGTGACGCGCGGCGGCCTCCCGGATCGCGCCGGAGTCCCAGCTCTCGTTCTGCCAGCCGATCGCGTACGG
>MKSH01000278.1:7407-11816 GCA_001898095.1 Solirubrobacterales bacterium 70-9
GGGACGTCGATCTTTACTCGTGGCCGTCACCTTCTGCCCTCCTCTTCTCGATTGCCAAGCCAGTCGACCGCCCGTCCCTGGTCGCGGAGCGAGCGGAAGATCGGTGCGGCGGGGCCTCGCGAGACCAGCTCCTCCAGAAGGCAGACGCGGATCTCCACCTCCGGGGTCCGGGTCAGCTGAGGTTCCGCACGAAGAAGGGCAAGGGCGGTGTCGCGGCGGCGCCTCAGCACCTCGCGGCCTCCCCCGGCGAGCACGCAGACGACACTCGGGAAGGTCGGGTAGCGCGAGCGCCAGACCGGCTCCATCTCCTCTCCGACCGCCCTGAAGAGCTCGGCATAGCGGGCGAGCTCGGCGGCCATCGTGTCGACCGGCAGGGTCGCCCGGTCCAGCTCGAGGAAGCGCTGCTCGACGAACACCTTCCCGGCCGCGCTCCTTATATAGGTGAGCAGAGCGTCGGAGATGACCGAGCGCGAGCGACGCCGGCGGGCGCCGTCGACGACGAAGGGGTGGGCGACCTCGATGCGCCAGGCCAGCGGACCGAAGTCGTCCCCCTCGCGCCGGGCCGCCCGGAGGAAGCTGATCGCGGCGTCGTTGACGGCGACCGTGTGCGCCTGCAGAGGACCGACGACCTCGGCCGCCTCGAAGACGCGCGGCATCCGCGGCAGCGCCCCGATCTCGACCGCGGTCCTGGCGCCGGCCTCGGTCGCGAACCAGAGCCGCTGCGGCGAGCCGCCCGCCGTGCGCACGTGGTCGATCAGCCCGGCGGCCGCGATCCGCCCCAGGACCCGCCGACACCACCTGGCCCCCGTGCCCGGCATGTGCATCTCACCGATCTGCTCCCTGGAGAGAGCCCGGTGGGCGGCGATCGAGGCGACGATCTCGATCGCCGCGGCCGGAAGGCCGCCTTCGTGCCCTCGTGCTTCGCGGGCGCCGGTCACGAGGACTCCACCTCCACCTCGAAGCCGCCGCTCGGCGCCGGCCGGCGAGCCTCGTGCTCCTCGCCGGGCCGGCGCGTGCGTGCCCGGCCTCCCTCCTGTCGGGCGGCCCCTCGACGATGCGAGCGGAGCGCCTGCCCGATCCGCCCGTCGAGCGTCTCCCGCTCGGCCAGCACCTCCGAGCCGCGGCGGCGCCTGCCCGAGCACTCCATCGCGGCCTCGAGTCGCTCGCGTCCGCCCGCCGGCGCCGGCCCGAGCGCGTCCTCGACCCGCACCCCGCCGAGCGCGAAAGGCCGCGACAGCTCGCCGTGGTGGGTGACCTGGCCGACGAAGCGGTAGCGAGGAAGGCGGGTGATCGCCTCCGGGCGAGGTTCCCCGGCCCACTCTTTGGTGACCAGACCCGCGGCCTTCGCGTTCAGCGCCGAGACCAGCATGTGGGTGCGGTTCGTCGTCAGCGAGTTGAGCGTCTCGGGCCGCAGGCGCTCCGGGTTCTGGTTGATGAAGATGCCGCGGACCCCGAACTTCGCCCCCTGCTCGGGGATCGCGGTCATCGTCTCCGAGTCGTAGCTCTGGGCCTCGTCGAGGACCGGCCAGAAGAGGCGCCGATCTCCCGGGGCGAGCTCACCGCGCGAGCGGGCGCTGTAGTAGGTGTCGAAGAGGGCGAGGTTGGCCGTGAGACGCTCCCGCGTGCCGCCGTGGCCCGAGCAGAAGAGCACGATCAACCCGAGGTCCATCGCCTCGCGCAGACTGAAGGTGCCGCGGCTCGCCCCGAGGAGCGCGGTCATCCTCGGCGACGCGCCGACCCGGTCGACGAGATTGGTCAGCGGGGTGACCGCCTCGTCGGAGAGGCGAGGGAAGCGCTCACGCCAGAACCCCTGCGAGGAGGCCGGCAGGAAGGGCAAGACCGACTCGCGCCACGCGTCGTCGGTGAGCAGGGTCGGGATCTGGAAGATCGTCGGCGCAAGCTCCGGCGGCAGCATCTTCGCGATTGCGGCGAGCGCCGAGGTGGTCTGGGTGATCAGGTTGATCGCCCGGGTCGAGCGCTCCCCCCACCCCATCGCCGTGGCGAAGGCGTCGACGACGACCTCGACCCGTGCAGCGGAGTCGGCTCCTCCCAGCTCGAAGAGGTTCCAGCAGGGCTGGTCCTCGCCGCCACCCGGTCCGAGGTCGACCTCTACCACCCGCTCGGCGACACCGGCCTCGCCGAGGTAGGGCTTGATCCGCTCCAGGGCGTCGCCATGCGGGTCGAGGAAGAGCCCGCCGTGACCTGAGCGGGCAAGGTGGGTGAACATCGTGATCGCGGCCTCCGTCTTGCCCCAGCGCGAGCGGCCGGCGACGTAGGTGAAGAAGGTCTCCTCGACACGCACGCCGACGATCCGCTCGCCACACTCGTCGGCCACCCGGCCGATCGGGATCAGGTCGCCGCGCTCGGGGGTGAACTCGGGCAGGTCCGGAGGCGGCGCGAGGAGCGTGCCGGAGCGAAGGACGTTTTCGGCCCGGCAGTTCACCGTCGGCGGCTTCAGCAGGCCAGCGATCTCGACGGTGGTGAGGACGCTCCTGCGCGAGGGACGGAAGAGGCCGGTGTCGATCCGGCGGCCGAAGGCTCGGCGGCGCCCCGGCAGATCGGCGCCGAGGAAGGCCAGGCCGGCGATGTGGACGCCCGAGGCCCGAAGCCAGTTCCGATCCGAGAACGGACCGAAGGCTGCCAGGAGGCCCCGCATCATCCCCTCGGCGCGCCGCCGCTCCCCTGCCCTGGCGCGGAGGAGGATCTGCGCCTCGAAGAGCGGGGCGCCGCCACGCAGCTTGACGTCGAGGCCGCGGCCCAGGTCCCGTCGCTCGGCCATCTCCCCAGGGTCGCTCCGGCGGCCCGACCGCCCGCCGCCGAGGCCGCTCGCCAGCTCGACCGTCTGGCCGCGACGGGTCGCCTGCCTGCGCATCCACCAGCGGCACCAGGAGACCCGCAGTCCGCCGATCGGGAGAAGGTCGATGCAGACGTCGGCCTGCTCGCCCTCGCCTCTGTCGACGCCGGCGAGCGCCGCCGCGAAGGGCGAGAGCGGATCGGGGTCGAGCGGCAGCCGGGCTAGGGGCTCGACATAAGGCTGCGCGAGCACAAGCTCGGTTCGCAGCACGGCCCCCTCGCCCGACGGCGCCGACCCGCCGAGCACCTCCTCGGGGTCGCGCAGCTCGACCCCGAGGAAGGACCGCAGGGCGCCCCGGACCATCGACAGGTCGCGCTCGGGGACCTCGAGGAGGTAGACCAGGCGGCCGTCGCCGTCGTTCGTCAGTCGGATGCGGACCGCGGCCGCCCGGCGGTCCCACCAGCCGCCGATCCGACGGCCGGAGCGCGAGAGCTGGGCCGCGAAGCTGACGATGGAGTCGGGGGTCGCGTCGAACTCGTCTGCGGGGACCACCGCGACCGACCGCCGCGAGGCGAGCGTGCGGCGGGTGACGATATGGCGTTGCCTAGCCAGCGCGGAGGCGATCAGGATGGACCCGATTGCGATGGCGATCGTCGACGCGCGAGGCTGGATTTTCGATAGCCGGCCAGGGTCGAGGCGATCGACGAGGCGGATCAGCGCGTAGCCGGCCACGCAGGCGAGGAGCGCGACCAGCGACCTTGGATCATCACCGCCTCGACCACGCCGATTCACGACTCGGCCTCGAGGTCAGGGTTTGATCTAGCCGTTTTCGATCGGGCGCGATCCGGCCTGCGGTGCGGGTTGTCGCGCTCTTCGCCGATCTCCCGCCGGGCCGGCGGGCGGGCGCCCGGACGGGCCCCGCGGCGGGCCGGCGGGCGGACGTCGGAGGCCTCTCCCTCGAAGAGCGGGACGTAGGCCTCGCCGCGGTCGTGGAAGCGCCGGAGGAATTCCAGCCACCCGTGACGCGCCGCCGCCTTGGTCGCCGCGCCGACCCGCAAGACGGCCCGCGTGCCCCTGGCGCCGACGAGGTCGATCGACACCCCGCCCCCCTCGAACGGGACATGCTGGAGGGCGCGATGATCGGCCAGCTCGGCGGCGGCGCGCCGGTGGGCCGCCGACCCGGGACGGTCCTGGGGGTCCTGAGGCGGCATGTCCGACGGGCCGGGTGCCGGGACCGAAGGCGATCGGTCGGTGGAGGAGGTGGACCTCGTCGCCGCGCCCTCGATCGGTGGGGTCCGGTCGACGCCCGCGAGCGCGATGATGATCGCGAAGCCGATGCCGACGGCAACGGCGAGGACGAGCGCCGCCTGCGCGAGTGCGGGTTCCAGTGGCCGGTCGAGGAGGACCCGGATCCGCTCGATCACCGGGCGGCCCCCACTTCTTCGGTGGCGACGCCCGGGGGCTCCGCGTAGGCGAAGATCGGAGCCGGCTCCCCCTCCAGCTCGGCCAGCGCCGGACTGAACGGACCGACCCTGGAGACGTGGTCGCCGAAGTTCCCGTCGATGGTGACGATCTCACGGCCGAAGACCGATTCGACGATACCGACGTGGTCCAT
>MKSH01000278.1:11886-23591 GCA_001898095.1 Solirubrobacterales bacterium 70-9
CCGCCGTGTTCTCTGACCCAGGCGTAGAAGGAGCCCGAGTAGGCATAGGGGGCGGTGCCGCCGGCCATCCGGACACCGGCGTGCTGCCAGACCCAGGAGACGAAGAGCGCGCACCATTCGACGCACGGCCCATACTTGGTGCAGTTGGAGCCGGGCGGGAACTCGGCTTCGCCGAGCTGGGACCGGGCGATGCGGACGATCGCGTCGCCGGAGGCCCCGGCGTCCGCCGAGGTCGTCGTCGATTCCCCGCAGGCCGGCCCTTGCGGACCATTCGTCTCGGAGACCTTCTTGCGGTGGCGATGCTTGTGCTGGACCTTGGTGACCACCGGCACGCTTGCTTCGGTCCCGCCGGGGTCCGGGGCGCCTTCTTCGTGGCCGAACCCGAATTCGACGGCCCGCGCCATCACTTCATCGGCGTAGTCGGCGACCCCGTCGGCGCAGGCGCCGTAGTAGTTGCAGGCCGCTTCGTGGTAGGCGTGGAAGGAGCCGCCGGTGGCCGGCGCCCCCATCGTCGTCCGCAGGATCCGCGCCGCCGTGAAGATCGCGTCGGCCGGATCGAAGATGTCCGCCCCGCCGCCGTCGGCGTCGACCTTGTACGTCTCCCAGATCGTCGGCACCGAGGGGTCGGGACTGCATGCCGAGCCACGGACGTAGGCAATCTCCATAACGCCCGCGCACCCCGACGAGTTGAGGCCGCAGTGGCCGTCGAAGCCGCACTCCTGCACGCCGATCGAGGCGAGGAAGGGCCAGGAGATGTCGAACCTCCGCGCCGCCCCCATGAAGATGTGCAGCCTTGCGGGCGGGAACTGCCTCGCGGCGCCGGTCGCCCTGGGTCCCGAGGCGGAGGCGGTCCCACCGCCGACCAGGCACGGAGCCGTGGCGCCGACCAGGCCGGCGACCGCCGCGACCACGACCGCGGCGACCGTCGCCGGCACCATCAGCAATGCAAGCGGCCAGAGCCGACGTCCGGGCGTCGCGCTCATCGGCCTCGACCCTTCTCGTCCTCGTCGCCGCGCGCCGACTTCGGTTTGTCCGACTCGGGCTTCACCGCCCCGGCCCGTTTCGTCTCATTCGCGTCGGCGCGTCTCCTCCGCTGGTCGTCTTTCAGCGCGTCGCCGAGATCCTTCGTCTGGTCCTCACGCGGGGCGGCAGTCGGCCTCGGCGCCGGGGCCGCCGCCGGCCGGGCCGGTCTGGCCGCCTTCGGATTCGCCGACGGCCGTGGCGATGCCTTGACCTCTGCCACCGACCGTGGCTGCCGGGCCTCCGCGGCACTCCCGGCGCCGGCCGCCGCCGGCCGTACAGGACGACCGCCTTTGCGCCCGGCGCCTCGCCACCAACCTCCACGGCCGGCGGCACGGCGCCGCGGCGCGCGGCGCGGCCTGCCCCCACCGTCCCCGTCGGGATGTCGGCCGTCTTGATCGCGGTCCCGCGAGGGAGCCCGATCCGGCCTGTCGGCTGGTCGGCGTCGACCGTGACCGTCGGGATCCTTGGCCCGATCTCCGGGTCGCCTCTCCGGCCGCCATCCGGCGCGGGAACCCTGCTGGCGCCCGTCGCGCTGATCGGCGCCGCCGTCACGTTCACCGTGCTCGACATGCACCCGCTTGCCGCCGACCGGAACCCCCGACGCCCGGACCGGGGCGACCGGCTCGCGGCCGCCATCGCGACCCCGGCCTCGACCAAGGAAGGTGCCGCCGGCCCAGGCGAGACCGCGCCCCGCTCCACGCCCGACCCTTGCAGCCGGCTGGACGAGGGTCCGGTTTCCTACCCGCGCTCCGGCATATAGGGCGAGCAGGCTCAGGGCCCGGTCGCGGCCGGGCGCACCGGGCCCGGTCACCGCGCCCACAAGGCCGTCGGTCAGCGACCGCCGGCGCAGGAACACCGTCCAGAAGAAGGCGCACTGCAGGCCGAAGGAGAAGAGCCAGCCCAACTCCGAGGTCGCCTCGGAGATCGCCGCGCAGACGGCCAGCAGGATCGCGAGGATCAGCGAGTAGGCCGCCTTCCGCAGCAGCAGGCCCGCCATCTTCGCCAGCCAGCCCTTGAAGAACTGATGCCCGCGCCCGGGGACCACCGCCGCCACCAGCGCGACCGGCGCGAAGGCGAGCATGAGCAGCAGCTCAACCTGGGCGATGATGACCCCGAGCGAGAGTCCGCCGAGCAGGAAGAAGGCGCCCAGCTCGGCGAGCAGGATCACGAAGCCGACGAGCAGGCGCTGGTACTGGCCGCCCTTTTCCATCGACGCCGCGGCGGGTTCGTCCTGCGGCCCCAGTTCGTAGGAGCCGTTTTCCTTGCCCGGGTCGGAGTCGGGCAGCTTCGAGGTGTCGCCGTCTTCGAGGGCTTCGATCTCGCCCTTTCGTTCCTTGGAGCCCGGGGGCATCCGCAGGAAGTGCGGCCCGTACTTCTTCAGGTTGTTGATGCAGGTCTTGCCCCCGGTGGTGACCGTCTGGCCCGATTCGAGACCTCGCGCCGCCGACGGTGCGATCGGCTGGACGGAGACGGATTCCGGTTCGTCGCCTTCGGACCCCGATTTCACGCAGTGCTCGAGCCCGCCGAACTCGAGGACGGCCCACGGCTGGGCGACGAGGAGACCGAAGAGCTGGTCGGCGCCCGCTTCCTTGGCTTCGGCCTGACTGGTCGGCTCGCCGTCCTTGGCGATCGAGAGGAACGCCCCCGACATCTCGTTCGTCAGGTGCGAGGCGGCGCCGATCGTCTGGCCCGGCTGGAGCACGAAGAAGAAGGCGGCGCAGACATATATGAGGGAGAGCGCGAGCTGGGAGGCGGTCTCCGCGTAGCGCCGTTGCACCAGCGCCTTCCACATCGCCCACAGCGCGGCGAAGGAGACGGCCAACACCATCCACGGCCCGCCGAAGGCGGTGTCATAGATGGTCTGGATCGCCCGCGAGACCGGCCCGAGCGCCCCGGCGCCGCCCGTGGCGCCCGACCCGTTGACGAGATCGAGGCTGAAGGCGAAGCCGAAAAGTTCGATCAGGAGGTTGGCGAACCAGGAGGTCCCGAGCCAGATGACGTTCGCGAAGAAGAACGCGATCATCGGCAGGAAGCCCGAGACGTCGACCCCGGAGAGGACCCCCGCCGAGATCATCGAGAAGTTCTCGTCGAGTTCGTAGGCGCCGAGGGTCCAGTCGCCCTTCAGCCCGGCCAGCGACCGGCCGGGGCCGACGTTCGCCCACACGTCGGCGTGGGCCAGCGGTGCCAGGAGCCAGAACAGCCCGACCGCCAGCGTGCCGGTGAGGATGATCGTCCCGCGGCGACGAGCGAGGATCGCGGCGAGGCCCCTCATGCCTCGACCTCTCGCGGGCGACCCTCGCCGGGGTCGTCGACGTGGTCCCGTCGCCGCGGACCACCACCGCGGCCGGGTCGGCCGCCTTTCTGGTGGTCGCCTCGGGCCCTTCCTGCCTGCCCGTCGGAGACATGGGTCCGCGGAGATCTCCGTCCTGGGGTGGTGTCGAGCTCGGCGAGGAGCCCCGGGTCGGGATCGACCTGCACCTCGCCCCAGCGCCCGTCGAGGTCGCGCTGGAGACCTCGCCCGCGTCGGTATTCGGTGAGCCGCGAGGCGAGCCCGCCCTCCTCGGGATCGAGACCGAACTCCTCCAGCCCGCGGGCGGCGGCGCGCGGGGAGTCCTGGCCGAAGAGGAAGGTGGTCCCGACCAGCTGCGCCAGCTCACCGAGGTCCTCGACCTGTTGGGTCGCCAACAGGACGGTCGCGTTGAACGCCCGGCCGAGCCGGATCAGTTTGTTCAGCAGCGCCCGCCCCTGGGAGGAGGCGAAGAAGACCCATCCCTCGTCGAGCAGGACGATCTTGTGCCGGTCGCGGTCGCCGGAGATCAGCTTCAGAGTCGAGGCGGCAACCAGCGCCAGCGTCGCCACCGACACCCGCTCGCTGCGCGTGTAGGCGGCGCGGTCGGTGCCCGGGTCGGGGAGGTTCAGCCCCGGCATACGGATCGTGATCAGATTCGGGCCCGCCCCTTCGTCGAGAAGTTGCGCGTCGTCGTCGTCGGGACGGGAAAATCCGAGGCGGGCGAGGCCGAAGTCGGCGACGACGTCGAGGGCCTCGGCGGCGTCCTTGGCGCCAGGCGCCTCGGAGCCGTGCATCCGCGCCACGACGTCGTGCAGGCTCCGCTCGTCCTGGCGGACCGCGTCGCGGACCGCCCGGTCGATCGCCACCTCCCAGGAGGAGTGGGGGTCGCGGAGCAGCTCCAACAGGTAGGAAGAGGCGAGTTCCTCACGCAGCTCCGGCAGGCCGATCCGCAGCGGATCGAGTTTGCCTCGATGGACGGGGTCGGCGGAGAGCTCGAGGATCTCGACCTCGTTGTCCTCCAGCCCCGACAACTCCGCGAGCCGGTGGTCGGGCTTCGGGTCGAAGTCGATCACCAGGCTCCCCCGTAGGAGCCCCGCGTGGGCGATCACCTGGGCGGCGATCGTCTTGCCCGAGCCGGGGGTGCCGGAGAAGAGCACCGCCGAGGGACGCGAGTCGCGCGGCGCCTCGGTCGGGTCGAAGCGGACCGGGCGCCCGGCGACCGGGTCGTAGCCGAGATAGACGCCGCCCGGCGAGCCGACCGCGGCGGTCGCGATCGGCACGCTCGCCGCCACCTGCTCGGTGGTCATCTGGCGCCGGTAGTCGGCGATGGCACCCCCGTCGGGACGGGGAAGGTGGTCGAGGAAGAGCGCGTGCTGGAGACCCCGCGGTCGGTGCAGGGCGACCTCGCCGTAGCGCTCGCGGAGCGTCGTTATCCGCGCCTCCAGCGTGTCGGGATCCGGTGCGCCGACGGCGAGGGAGATGGAGGCCCGCAGCATCGGCGGCCGCGCCACCGAGGAGAGGATCGCCTCGTACTCGCGCGCCAGCTCCCGGTCCTCCTCGGCGAGGGCGCCGGGGCCGGTCGGCGATCCCGCGAGCTGCTCCCTATAAGAGTGCTCGACGTCGAGCACCCGGCGGCGCACCTGGGCGAGCGCCTCGCGGTTGCCGATCAGATCGGCATGAAGGACGGCGTCGACGGGCCCAGCCCCTTCGAGCGGCGCGAAGAGGATCTCTGCGGCGCCGGGGAACTCCGCCTCCTCGGCCAGCGAACCGAGACAGAGGAACGCCTGATGGGAGTCCCCCGCCTCCGACTCGACCACCAGCGACGGCGCCCGACCGGGCTCCTCGCGCATCGGCGCGTTGACCGGCTCCCAGAGGTCGGATTCGAGCGGCTCGTAGAGGACCTCCTCCCCCTCGCCGCCCAGGATCAGCGCGTCGGGTTGCCAGTGCCGTTCGAGCTCGGGCTCGCCGAGCCCGCGGACGGCGGCGCGCCGCAGGAGCCACTGGAGGTCCTCGGTGCCTGCGCGTCGCAGCTCGACCACCGACGCCGCCCTGCCGAAGGCGCGTCGCTCGGCCTCGGCGAGCGTCTGCAGCTCGGCGCCCGAGATCGGGCTCGCCGCACCGACACCCGCCAGGTCCTCGAGCCGGCGGCGAGCCCGCCCCAGCGAGCGGAAGGCACCGCCGCCCCGCCGACCCTCGGTGAGAGAGATCGCCAGGTAGATCTCGGGAAGGTGGGAGTCGAGCGAGGCGAGCCGCTCCTGCTGGCCCTCCAGATAGGCCCGCCAGCGACCGCGGTCGGCGTGCTCCCGGTCGGCCAGCCAGGCCAGCTCGGCCGCGTAGCGCTCGGCCGGGTAGGGCCGGGCGATCCGGTAGATCGAGAGGTCCGCCCCGACCACCGAGATCAGCCGCTCGAGCCGGTTCAGGAGGCCCCACTTGTCGGCGATCGAGAGGAACGGATAGGAGCGCGACTCGACCCGGTACAGGCTGGCGGCCTCGCCGCCCGGCCCGATGAGGACGTTCGCCCGCGCGTATCGCAGGGGGAAACGGATCACGGCCGGACCTCCAGGGTCTGGCCTGGCTTCAGCACGACCCGGTGGCGCAGGCGCGAGCGTCGGGTGAAGAGGCCCGGTTCCCGGACCACGAGGTTGCCGCCGCGGAGGCGACGCCTGACCGCCACCGGCTCGACGAAGCCCACCGAGCCGGGCCCCGTGACGCGGGCGTGACGCAGACGGAACCCTCTCGCGTCGGGGGCGATCCAGATCCGCGTGTCGGTTCCCCGACGCGGGCCCGCCGACGGCAACCCTCGGCCGAGCGAGCGCCGCGACGGCGCCAGTCGAAGGCCCGCCCAGGAGAGGGCGAAGCGCTCCGGCCGACGACCGTCCGGGGTCGCCTGGGTGGCGGCGGTCGCCACCGCCATCGGCAGGACGACCAGCCGGAACGGCCAGTCGAGCGCCCCCAGGAAGATCCCGAGGATCAACGTCCCTGCGGCTGCCGCGGTGGCGGCGAGGAGCCCGGCGGTCCTGTCTCCGATCGCGAGGCCGCCTGCTCCGGCCGCCACCGCGGCAGCCGCAGGGACGAAGAGGGAACCCGAGCCCACGGCGAGGACCGCGACGAGCGTGCCGAGCATCCAGCCCAGCCAGCGCAACGGCACCCCGCCGGGGACCGGCAAGGGCCGGCCCTCCACCTGGTGGATCCGACGCTCGGGGGAGAAGATCCGCTGGTAGGAGCGGACCCCGGCAGTGCTGCCGCCACTCACGGCAGCACCTGGTTGGCGATGGCTTTCGCGGCGTCGGCGACCTGGCCGGGCGCGAAGACGAACCAGCCGACGACGATCGCCGCGACGAAGAACATCATCAACTCGGTGAAGCGTCGGTTGACGAGGAAGAACAGCGCGAAGATCGCGACGATGCCCGTGTAGAGCTCGCCGGCGTATTCGCGGAGCAACCCGGAGAGGTTCGAGCCGACCGAGTTGCCCCCGGCCGCGAGCGCCGCGGCGGGCACCAACAGCGTGGCCGCGACGACGATCGCCGCCGTGAGGGCGATGCCTGTCAGCCGCCTCATGCGACCGCCCCCCCGACGCCGGCGACGTACCAGCGGCGATTCCGCTCGACCGCCCGCAGCCGGTAGGTCAGCGGGTAGACGGCGCCGGTCTCCGGGTCGCGGAGCCGGGCGGCCACGACGAGGTCGCGTTCGGGCCCTTCGGCGCCGCCGAGCTGCGAGGCATGACCGACCGAGGCGAGTTCCAGTCCGCCCCCGAGGGGCACGACCATCGATCCCGGCGCTACGAGGTAGGCGAGGTCCGAGGCCTTCCCGGCCGAGACGTAGGCCGGGAGGAACTTCTCCACCAGTTCGCCGATCGCGCCGGCGCCGGATCCGGCGATCGGCCGGGGCCGCTCAGGGTCGGCCCCGGCCGGTGCCGGCACCGCGACGATGGAGGGCGCACCCAGGGCCGCCACCTCGCCCGCCTCCTGACGGACGATCGGGACGGCCAGATCGAGGGTGCGCGCGTCGCGGAGATCGCAGGAGACGGTGAGGAGCCAGCGGCTCGCGCCGACCTTGGTGCTCTTCACCACCTCCGCCTGGGCCACCCCGGCACCTGAGGCGGGCCGCAGTCCGGCGCCGACGTGGGCGCCTTCGGCGAGATAGGCCCGAAGATCGTTCGGGGAGGGGGATTCGAGGTAGGCCCGCGCGAAGCCGACGGCGAGCGCTTCGGCCGCCTGGCCGGGTCCATCCGGTCCGCCGCGGTCGAGCTGCGCCGGGGCGCGTTCGGGCGATTCGAGGATCGCCGCCCCGCCCCGGACCAGCAGGAGTGCGAGGACCGCCCAGAGGGCGACCCGACCGACCGGGCGCAGCGCGGCGCCCAGCGGTCGGGACTCAACCTCCTTTCCTGCTTCTCGTGAAAAACGTGGAAATGACACCTGACCCACACCTCCGTGGTCCTCCGTGTCCGCCTTCGCGGCGGCTGTCGGGAGAACAGAGGCGTGAGGTCAGAGAGTGGTCACAAACGTACTCGTCACCTTTTGTGTCCTACGAGCACGTAAGGGCTGAGGCCGCCAGCCGAACTCGCGGCGAGGCAGGCCTTGACCTCACTGCAGTCACGGCCGGTAGGGAGGTCACGCCCGCGTCACACTCTCCGTACAACACCTTAAGAGCCACGAACAGTCAGTGGAAGTTTGGGCTTGTCGCTACTACGGGCGTCGGTGAGATGTGCGTCCGGCGGCCTGAGAAGCCATTCAGCCTTGCAACCCGTCGGCGAGCTGATGGAGGAGCCAGGGGCCCGTCCAGTCCCGGAGTTCGTAGTGGACCCAGACGCCTTCCCGGCGGCGACTGACGATCCCCGCGCTTCGCAGGATCGAGAGCTGGTGCGAGACGCTCTGCTGGCTGACGGGCAGCAGGGTGGTGAGTGCGCTGACCGTCGATCGGCCGTTGCGCTCGAGCGCATCGATCAGGCGGATCCGAGTCGGATCCGCAAGGACCCGAAGCATCTCGGCGAGGTCGTCGACGTTCTGGATCGCGCGCTCTCTGGCGTTCGGCGCCTCTACCACCGGTGCTGATTGCTGTTTGACCGAGACGGACATCGCTCTTCTGCACAGACAGAGCGGCGAAGGGTGGAACTGGCCCCCCAAGGCCGCCATACGTGCTCAACAGACCAGTGAGTCGGGATCCAGGGCAAAGAAAAGCCGCGTGGGCCCCGGACGAGACCCGCGCGGCAATTTCGAACTTACTCGTCTTCGGCTAGGACAGCCGGAGCTTGACTCCGACAGGCAGAGAGTTGGGATCGCCGGTTCCGATCCGGTCGGCATTGAGGCGCCACAGGCGGTGAACCTCTGCTGCGATTTCCGAGTTGGAGGCCCCGGCCGGCAGATGGCCTTCCGCGATGAACCAGAGACACTCGCCCGGAGCGACGAGGTGTCTCTTCTGGCCTACGAAACTCCCCGGGGCATCGGGTGCCGTCGCCGGGATGACGGCCGGCGGCGATGCTTCGGGCTGCGGCGCGAGCGGGACTTCCGGTGCGGGTTCCGGCTCGCCCACGTTCTGCGGCGAGACCGGAGCGGTCGGATGCTCGTCCTTCTTTGCCGTCACCGGTCCCTGAGGCGCCGGCGCGGTGATCGTTTCGTTCTGGACCACCGCTTCTCCGACGGAGGGAGGAGCGCTCGGGGAGGTTTCGTAGGTCGGCCCCGCCGCTTCCGTCCCGTAGCTCGGCGCCTCGGTGGGCGCCGACGTTTCCGGCGACGGCGGCCGCGCTTTTTCCACCGGGACCACGACTTCGGGTTCCGGGGAAGGTGGCGGTTCCGGCGATGGAGGCGGTGCGACTTCGACCGCTTCTGGCTGGGCTTCTTCGACTTCGGGCGCCGGGGCTTCTTCTTCGATTTCTGATTCTTCCGGCCCGACCGCTTCTTCCGACAGCGTGGTTTCTTCGCCGGCGGGTCCCTGGCCGATGCCGATTTCGAGGCCAGGGAGGGTCCCCGGCGCCGAGGTTCCTTCACCTTCGGTGTCGTGTTCGTGCTTGGCGAGCGCAAGCGGCGGCGCGAGGCTGCCGAAGACGAGTAGAGCTCCCAGTAATGCTGCAGTTGATCTGATCGTCCGCGCCCGGGGGCTGCCCGGCGCGAGGGTCAGTTTTCGCATTTCGGACTCCTTCTTGTTCAGTTCCTCGGATCTACGACACAGCGGTAGGAGTGGGGATCGGCGGCGTTGTCCGGCGTCAGTGCGACGGCGCCGGTGGAGTCGGTCACCAAAAGCGCTTCTACGTGACCGGGTGACGACGCCGATGGATAGACCTGGCTCGTCAGCTCTCCTCCCGCGGAAAGACCAATTTCAGGGTGCGTCAATGCGGCCGTCAGCTCGATATAGGTCGGAAGCCGTCTGCCGAGGCCACTTGGCTGGCCTTCGGTAGCAGCGCATTCCTGGCGCGCAGCACTGAAGTAGGCAGGAGCGTGCGCTTGGGTTTCGATGCAGGTGTCTGCCACTGCGAGCGTGCCTTCAGGGCAACGCACCAGGAAGGCTTCTGCGGTCGCGCCATCGAGACGATCAGCATCGGTGGCGTGGGGAACCTTTGACAGAGTGCCCTCCCTGACCGCGGAGCCCGTCACCGAGTTCTTGTGGAAGTTCCGCGCAGTCAGCGAATGAGCTCGCAGGTCCTTCCCCGTCAGCTTCGCCGCGGCATAGGAGGTGCCGCCGATGGCGACGAACACCGCGATCGTCGCCATCACGTTCGCGTAGGAGAGGTGCGGGCGTAGTCGAGCCTTCATTAGCGATCTCCTTCTGCTTGGTTTAAGCCGTCGGACATGGTCTACCTCTAACGGTGACGCCGATCACGTGGCTCTGGCCGGGCTCGAGGGGGAACCCTCCCTCTCCCGGAAGCCGCGCCCGGAACTTGTATTCCTCCTTACCGCAGGTGCGTTTGAAGGGATATTCGATGCTCCAGTGGCCTTCTGGGTCGGTTCGGATCGTGCGGAAGGTCGACCATTCGTGGGTGAGCCGGACTTGCAGCTCGACCAGCTTCCCGGCCGCGGGTAAAGGTCTCCCCTCCACTTCTCCGCTGAACGTGACCGAGCCTCCGTTGAGGACGTGCTTCGGGGTGACCCTGACAGTGCTGGCGGAGTGGACGAGGACTTCGGCGCTCCCTTCG
Source organism: Solirubrobacterales bacterium 70-9 (assembly GCA_001898095.1). Taxonomy (GTDB): domain Bacteria; phylum Actinomycetota; class Thermoleophilia; order Solirubrobacterales; family 70-9; genus VAYN01. Next base: position 22,326 of record MKSH01000278.1, read on the forward strand.
GCGGGGAGGCTGGTCGCGGTCCCGGAGTAGACGAACCGGAGGTGTCGCGAGGATTCCGGAGTGACTTCGTAGGCAAAGCCGCCGTCGGACCCGGTGGTCAGCGTCGCGACCTGGGTTTCGCCCTGCTCTTCGGGGATGGCTTGCCAGACCGCGATCGAGGCGCCTGCCATCGGACTGCCTGATTTGTTGAGTAGATGCCCGGAGAATTGTGCCTTCGAGCCGAATTCGACCGTCGCCTGAAAGCCGGTTTCGCTTACTTCGTGCTTCTTGACGCGCCTCTTGCCGTGGCGATGGACGACCTTGGTCACCACATGATGGGCGAGGACACCAGCGTCGACCGTCGTCGGCACCCGCAGGGGCAGATTGATCTTCATCGGCTGCCCGTCGATCCGACTTTCCGAGCTGGCCTGGTTCCCGGCGTAATCGGTGGCGGTGGCTCGCAGCTGGTATTCGCCGGCGGGCAGGCTCGCGTCGTCGATGCGAGTCACTAGTTCGTCACCTTCGAGCGAGCTGGTCAATGGTTGCCAGACGCCTGAGCCGACCCGGCTCATCTCCATTTCGCCGCCTTGAATGCCGGAGAGCTTGTCGGCGAGATGCACCGCGATCCGCGTCGGGTCCTGCGCGGCGATCGGCTCAAACCCGACTTCCGGCGGTTCAGGATCGAAGCGCAACCGCGCCCCCACCGAAGCGTTCTGCGGCTGGGTGTTTCCGGCCGCGTCCTGGCGCCACATCTGCACTTCCCATTCCCCGGGGCCGGGGACCGCCAGGCCGCCGATCGCTGCCACCGAGGGTCCGTTCGCGGTGCCCGTCTGGCATTCCTGCGTACCCACGCGGCAGATCCGCCAGTGCGCAGCGACGATCGGAGCGCGGTCGCCTTCGTCGGGGTTGACCCAGCCGACAGCGAATGCGTCGTGGTTCCGCCACGCTTCCCCGCCTTCCACGGCGACCGGTACCGCGCCGGGTGGGGTGTTGTCGATCCGCACCGTCACCGGACTGGATTCGGCCTGGTTGCCGGCCGCGTCGGTCGCCTTCAACTGGAGTTGCTGGGTGCCTTCCCCGAGCTTGGTGGTGTCCACGTTGATCGAGCCCGAACCGCTCGGACAGGGGATGCGCTGGGTGTAGTCGCAGGTGTTTTCGTCCGCCTCGGTAGCGACCCCGCTCACCGACCCCTGGACGCTCTTAATGCCGGTGTTGTCGGAGGCTTCGTAGCCGACGCCTTGGGTTCCGGCGGTCCATTCGCCGCCGAGAAATCCTCCCCCGCCGGCC
>MKSH01000278.1:23597-26616 GCA_001898095.1 Solirubrobacterales bacterium 70-9
ACCGACGGCTCGGTGTCGTCGACGACGGTCGCTTCGGAGGTGAAGGTCTGAAGATAGTTCTGGCCTTTGCCCGAGCAGTATTCGGCCTGCGGGGCGCCCATGCACACGACGCGCTGGACCAACTTCGTCGCCCCTCCCAGTTCGTAGAGGGTGGGCCGCGGCCAACTCGCACCTTGGGCAGCCTTCGCGGCCTTCGGGCATTTCTGGTCCGCCATGACGTTGCGGATCTGGTCCGAGCTTCCGTCGGGCCGGACGGCGTAGAGCTGCAACGCATACCGGCAGTCACGCCGATGAGCCTCGCCCGACCACTTGAGGTTCGAGAAGGTCGTTTCCGGCGGCGCTTCGAGGACGAAGGCGGACTGTGAGCCGACCGCGACATGCCCTTCCCGAGGGACGTTCGCCGTGACGAGGCCACGGAGTCCCGGCCCGAGCGGGTTGCAGGCGCGCCGCCACTTCATCCCCCTGGTGGCGAAGTTTTCGAACGCCCCGGAGGAGAATTCGCCGTTGGCCTGGCAGGAGGAGATGGTGAATTCTCCGGCCAGGGCCGGTGAGGGCGAGATCGCGCCGAAGGCGGCCGGGACGAGCGCGACCAGGACGACGGCGATCGACGAGGCGAGTCTGTGGAAGCGGACACGGTGGCTGTGGAACTGCATCTCTCAGGGACCTCCAAATTGCGTTGCTTCGTTCTTCGGCACCGCGGCGGCCTTGGCCGCCGACGACGACGATTCCGATCCGGAAGAGGGAGTGGACGGGGACGACGAGGAGCCGGACGACGACGAGCTCGAGGAGGATTCGACCGCCGGGTATTCCGGTGAGGCGGGTTCGAAGCTCTGTTCGGCCGGCGGCGGGGAGGCTTCTTCGACGACGACTTCTTCAGGTTCGCTCACCGCCGGTTCGACTGCGGGCTGTTCGTGTTCCGTCGGCGACGATTCTTCGTGTGGCTGGGTTTCCGAGGACGTCGACGTCGATGGTTGCGATTCGGTGGCTTCTTCCGCGCCGTAGACGGGGCCGACAACCGGTTCTTCGGCAGGTTCTTCGGCCGCCGGAGGAGCCGCGGGTTCTTCGGCCTTCGGGGGCGTCGGTTCTTTCGCAGCTTCTCCGGAGGTGCCCGAGATGAGGTCCTTTGCCGCCCCGAGTGGGTCGACGCCCGGCTGCGAGCAGATGGTCGCCGCTCCGCCCCCGATGGCGAGACAGCCGGCGACGACCGCCGCCACCGTGCCGGGCCGCGTCCCGATCAGGGGCGTGGGATCCGGGGTCCGGCCGTAGGTCGCCAAGGTAGCCTGCTGCTTTATCTGCGAACCGCCGCCGAGGACGTGGCGCCTCGCCGAGCCGACGGCTTCGCCTACCCGGCCCACCGCCCGCCCCAGTAGACCCGGACGTGCGACTTCGACGGCGACCGGAGGAAGCACCGCCGGGACCCTGTCCTTCCAGGCGGCGAGCTCCTCGGAGAAGGTCGAGCAGCGGCCGCAGTGCTGGAGATGAAGACGGGCCCGGACCTCCTCCCCGGCCGCGGCAAGCCCACAGGTCAGTCGCAACACCAGCGACTCGCCCTCTGCACACCCTCCGCCGGTCCGGCTGGTCAGGACCTCGCGGGCGCTCCGCATCACCTCCTCGAGGGCCTTCTTCACGGCGCGATCACTGAGACCGAGCTGTTCCGCGATCTCCGGCCGCTTCCGCCCTGCGGCCCAGAGCGCGAAGACTCTCCGGCGCGAATCCGAGAGCTTCGATGCCACCTCCTCCACGAGGATCTCGAGCTCGGTCTGCTCCTCGATCTCCATCAACTCGGCAACCGGACCGGGTTGGTCGGATGCCTCGCCTTCGAGCAGAGAGCCGGTCGGATCCGCTGCGATCGTCCTCGTCTGGCCTTCGAGCTCGTGCACCATCTCCCGGTATGCGGCCGTCCGTAGCCAGGCGTACGCGCGAGCAGGCTCGGTGAATCCGGCGGCGTCGGCGTTGCCGAGGAATTTCTGACATGCCGTCTGCACCGCATCCTCGACCTCGTCTGCCAGGCGTCCCGGAAAGCGCTCCGCGAGTTGCCGCCTGAGCATCTGCCCCCGCTGGCGACCCGGCCCGAATTCCTCGAGCAGGAGTGCGGGCTGACGCAGGTCCGGCGCGTGACTGGGAGAGGCCATCACCTCTCCAGAGCGGCGAGGTCCAAAAGTGGCCCCCCTCGTTGACAACCCGAGTCTTCGCAACTTCCTACTCCTTGAAGGACGGCCTCCGATGCGGCCTAAGCATTCAACGATTTCCCACATATGAGAGATTGCAAACCGCTCTGCCCGAGGGAGAACGATTGAGAAATCCTGAGTTTCGAGCTCAGAGCAACTGCCGCTCCCAGATACCTTCGTTGCGTCTCGGGTGAGAGGAAGGCGCCCCGACAGAGCGCCTTGACGACAGCCGCCTCAGCCAGCGACGCCGGGCAGCGACGGATCCGCTTTCCGTGCGGCTTCGTAGCAGCGCTCGTGGAAGCGACGGACGCCGACCTCGTCGCGCGGAGGGGTCCCTTCGGTCACCACCATTGCCAGACCGTCGCGTACGACCACCACGGGGCGGAAATACTGGCGGATATGACCGCATCCGGCGCAGCGCATCCCGCTCATCTTCTGACCAGCTCGTCGTAGTGGACCGCGGCGCGGGTGGGAGTGACGGTCCCGTCCCCGGCATTGATGAGAAGCCCGGCCCTCGCCAGCCACTCGACCGCATCGCCGTCCTCCGCCTCGACCCGCAGCGCCGCCGGTCGGCAGACGATGGCGGCGTCGAGGATCGCAAGCTTGTCCTTGTCCGAGGACACGAACGTATGTTCGCAAACCTCAGCATGCGCCACAAGTCGCCAGATCGGTCCATCGCGTGGCCAGCATCTGCGCCCGATAAAACCCGGCCACCAGGGCCCAACGCAGTCCTGGCGTGGCTCGGTTCGCATTAGGCGATATCGAGACCCGCCGATTGCAGTCTTTATCAGACGGTGGTCAACCGTTTTCGCTCTTCGCCTATCTCTCCGCCCCAGACTTTCTCGGCTTCG
>MKSH01000278.1:26651-27886 GCA_001898095.1 Solirubrobacterales bacterium 70-9
CTGAGAACCGAAAGCCAGCCTCTTGATCAGGCGCGCTCCTCGGTCCCGCCCAGGCCAGAGCTCGTCGATCAAGGCCGGTCCCCCGGCGCGCAGGACGAAACGCAAGACGAGGGCGACCACAACCACATCGTCGAGCGGGCCGGCGACGGGAATGAAGTCAGGGATGAGGTCTATCGGCAGCGCCAGGTAGGTGAGCGCCAGCACGAGAGCGACCTTCCGGGAGCGTGGCACCCGGTCATCGACGAGCAGGCGACGAACGAGGATCAGGCAATCCGGGATGAAACCGGCGAGCAGTCGTGCCTCACTCCGTCGGCCGAGGATCAGGAAGAAGAGAACCACGGTCGTGTAGAGGGCGAGGGTTACGCCGAGGCTGATCAGGACGAGATTCACCTCGGACCGGCAGGGCCGCCCGCGACCGGCGCCGGCTCGACTTGGAGCAGCTCTTCATGGACGTGGTCGACCTGAAGGGTCGTGTGCTCGAGATCGAACTGGTCATGCAGCGTCTGCTCGAGCATTTCTCGGGTCCGGTGGCAATCGGTCTCTTCCTCCACGAGGACATGGGCGGCCAACGAGGGGAAGCCAGAGGTGACCTCCCAGACGTGGAGGTCGTGGATCTGCACGACCCCCGGCACCGCCACCAGGGCGCGCCCGATCTGCTGGGGATCGAGGCCCTTCGGCGCCGCCTCGAGGAAGACCCGGCCCGAGTCGCGAAGCAGGCCGTAGGCGGCGCGCAACATTATCGCCGCGATCAGCAGCGAGGCGATGCCGTCGGCGCGGGTGAACCCGGTGACGAGGATGACCGCACCGGCGATCGCCGTGGCGACGAAGGCGGCGAGGTCGGTGAGGATGTGCTGGAAGGCGCCCTCGACGTTCATGCTCTGACGGTTGGCGCGGGAGAGCGTCCAGGTCGCGGCCAGATTCACGGCCACTCCGACAAGGGCGACGATCAGGATCGGCAGTCCGGGGACATCGGGCGGTGCGAAGAGGCGCCGCACCCCCTCGACCAGGATCAGGATGCCGAGGACGAGCAGGGTGGCGCCGTTGAACTGGGCGGAGAGGATCTCGGTCCGTTTGAGGCCGAAGGTGTAGTTGCCCTTGGCCGGGCGCTGCGCCAGGCGGATAGCGACCACAGCCAAGCCGATCGCGACGGCGTCGGTCAGCATGTGGGCGGCGTCGGAGAGAAGCGCCAGCGAGGAGATGATGATCCCGACCGTGACCTCGACGGCCATGAAGCC